>NZ_QOCL01000016.1 GCF_004006665.1 Halobacteriovorax sp. HLS | reverse complement strand
TCTAGTTTTGGTAATAGTAAAAATTTAGTAAGCTCATTACTGGGCATGAATAATTCCTTTGTTACTAATTAGTTGTGGTAAACCAATTATAAACGATTGAATTTTCATGCCTGTTCTTAAGACTTGTGACGCAGAGAAAACACCATTAAGTGTGTTCATCCACTTTTTAAAGAGTAAAAAAGAATGACTAAGATATTTTTCCTTTTAAGTATTTCTGTCTCTTTGTTTCAGGAAACTTCTCAATAGCATAACGAAGCATTGTTCTTGGCATTTTTTTGTAATGCTTCTTCAAAAAAGCTTCTGATTTTGCGAGGTCCTTTTTCGCCGCTTCACGGAGCATCCAACCAACTGCTTTATGAATAAGGTCATGCTCGTCATTTAAAAGAATTTTAGATATTTTAAAAACATCTTTCAAATCTCCTTTCCTTACAAACCACCAATTGGTAATCATAGCAATTCTTCGTGTCCATAAATCATCAGACTTGGCCCATTTATAAAGAAGCTCTCTATCCTTATCCATAAGATGCTTGCCGACAATATGAGGGCAAGTAACATCAACTAAGTCCCAGTTATTTATATACTTAAAATGGGATATATATATCTGAAATATCTTCTGCTCAACTTCATTCGATTCAGCTTTTTGATATTTATTAACTAATATCAAAAGCCCTAACAATCTTTCTTCGTGAAATTTAGATTTAATTAGTCTTTTTACATTTGGAATAGAAAGTTGAATGTTTTTTTTTGCAAAGTCTCTTAATATTGGTGTACTAATCCCTAAGAATAAATCTCCATGACCATATTCCCCCTTTCCAGTTTTGAAAAATCTTTTACATTTCTCAGCCCTTTCTGGATTTCTCAGTGTCCTAACTTCTTCTTGTAGCTTTATATCTAATCCTTTATCTACATTCTTTTTTGAAAAAAACTTTCACCAACATTTAGTTTAAACCCGCCAACCCTAAAGGAAGATTTATATTGATTCCGACAACTTCTTCATGACTTCTTTTTTGACCTAAAAGAAGCCCTAACTTAATTTTATTAAAATTAAACAGCTCAGGATAAATATTTAATCGAATCCGATAATCTTCAGTCCCATTGATATACAAAGACGATGCTACAAAATCATTCTTATCATAGAATAGTGCCGTCACAAACTTTCCTTTCTGCTCTAGAGGATCAGTCAATGCCATTCCAAATGCTGTCGTAAGAGATTGTTTATTTCCAAACTCATAGCTCAACCCAATAAGGTTCTGCATGCCCATAAAAACGAATGGTCTTAACTTGCTATCAAATATATTAGGTCTGAATATATAGTTAAGGCCTGCATTGGTAATATCACTTTTTTCAAATAAGAACATCGGTTGCAAGTGCCACGCTTTCATTTGAAGATCATTTACTAAAAAGCTCATGGCCCTAGGACTAAAGGCAAGATAAAATGCTAAAACATCAAAGACGTATAGGTCAGCAATATTATCATGACTAGTAATATTTGGATTGGTCAGCTCTAGCGCCTCATTACCAAAATGTCCTAAATATGAGACTCCAATAGTAAATATCAAGGGACAAGGATATTTCCTAGCTTCAAAATATTGATACAAATAAAGCTTGTCGTAAGCTCCACCTATCATATGAAGTCCAATATTTGGAACCACTCTGGAAGTTAAAAATTCATCATTAAAAAATTTCTTATATCCTCCATCATTTTTGATAGACTCATGTGGAGAGCTTATTCGCTCGAATAAAATTTTATGTTTCTCAATGAAATCGCTTTGTGAAAAATAATATGGGTTCTGTATAACGTCGAAAGCTGAATTAAAGTAATAAGTAACAGGATACAAAGCATCATTTTTTTTATCATCAATCAAAATAGGCAGTTCTTTTGACCAACAAAACGTTCCTAAAAATGTCATTAGAACAAAAAATAAAAATCTCATCAATTTACCTTAAGAAATGAAAAATAACATATCCGAACAAAGTCAATTAAGACATAATAAAGTAATGAAAAACATTATTATTATACTTATTTTCACGTTTTGCCTGCCTTCATATGCTGAAATAACTGAAGCAAGTAAAACAGATATTATTTTATCAGATCTTGGATCCCCTTTTACAACTAACGCAAAGTATATTTTCATTGGAGGCTCACTTATTACAGCTTTTGTTGCTTTAAACAAGGAAGACTTTAGTGAAAAAGCTGCAAACAGAGTCACTCACGATCCTCCACTAGGAAATTACGGCTATATTGGCGAAGCTCTAGGATGGGGATACCTAAATGCGATATACTCACTAAGTTATTTAACCCATGGCTATCTCTATGGAAAAAATAGATCACTCGAAAGAGCAGAAATGATGATAGATGCTTCTTTCTATACACTTCTTACTACGGCCTCAATAAAAACAGCAGTTAAAGCGCAAAGACCTGAATACCCTGAGGAGAATGACTCCTTTCCATCTGGTCACGCTTCTATGTCTTTTGCTTTTGCCTCTATCGTTACGGCCGAGCACGGTCTTTACTGGGGACTTCCAGCATATGCAGTTGCAAGCTTTATATCCCTTTCAAGGATAAATGACGGAAGACATTGGACCCATGATGTTTTAGCAGGGGCAACAATAGGGGCCAGCTATGGTTGGGGGGTTTATCTAAATCACCGAAAAAAGAAATCTCCATTTTTCTTAACGATTATACCTAGCGTAGACCTAAAGTCCGCTACACTAATGACTTCATATCGATTTTAAATCAAATGAATAAGTATTAGCAAAATACCAAGGAGTACGCTAGTAACATTAAGAGCTAAGAAAATTTAATCTTCTCTCTATCCCAAAGAACTTTAAATTCATATTCTTTAGGACGATGGAATATTACACTTACTTCTTTAGGCTCACTACCTTCTCTATAGAGAAGCATGATCTTATTAATAAATTTTAAATCTAGAGGATTGGGAAGTCTTATATCGCTTAGGGTTGGTTTCTTATCTAATCTATTTTCCAACTCTCTTTTTACTTGTGAAATAAAAATAATTATACAGCCAGTGTCTTTAGCGTATTTCTTCAATTTTTCAACTTGTTCTTGTAGAGGCGGATTCGTTCTTTTTTCATCGAGCATTTGAAGATAGTCGATAACAATGATCGATTCTTTATCTATTGTTGCCTTCGTTCTCTCTATGACATAGTCTGCATTTATATCATTAGAATAATCAACTCCTATATAACCTAAATGCTCATTCAAGTTACCTATTGATTCATCATAGATTGCAATACGTCCGGCCACATCCCGTTGCACTTCAGAAAGGGTAAAATAATAATTTGGAGCTCGCTTTCTTTGGATAGCTTGAACAAAGAGCCCTATTGTAAAACTAGTTTTTCCCATATTTGGTCTTGCTCCAATTAGAACAAGATCACCTTCATTAAAGAAGTCTAAGATTTCACAATAAGAAGTAGGAAGCATTTGAGAGTTTTTTGATTGCAATAAAGACCAACTACTATGCCCCTCTCTCATGGCAATCTTATTAAGTGCTTCGGACATAGAAATAGACTGACTTTTCTTTAAGGCCTTGGCCTGACTTTTCAAAACATGAATTGGTGATGATAATTTCATCTGAAACCTCCGTATTAAGGCGTTTAAACATTCCCCTTTTCTGTCTAATCCCTAATTTAAGGTTAGATGAATTTGAACTTCTCTCTATTCAACACTTTGGTGCTTTCCCAACAAGGGGGGGAGGCATGAACACGATACCTATGTATCCAGTATGAATTAAAATGAGATAAGAATCAATGAATTTTCTAGCGACTAAGCTCAAGCTCCTAGAATTATGAAAGCTTATTCTTTCTCACTGCAGCACAATCTAAACAAACCATTAGATTAATATGAGTACAATTTACTTAAAGTTGTGTTTTTACTATAGCTAGCAATGGACTAACTTTCAGCTTACTGCTAAATTTATCTTCATGAATGATAACAAAAAAGACAAAAAAGACATGCGTCCTAAGCAGGACATTCCTTCAATCCTATCTCGTGTAAAGAGACCAAAGAAAGCTGTCATTACGGCCGGAATGCCTTATGCAAATGGACCAGTACATATTGGTCACCTTGCTGGTGCTCACGTTCCAGCAGATATTTTTGCACGATGGACTAAGCTTCTCATAGATAACGATAAGGTTCTCTTTGTATGCGGTACTGATGATCATGGATCGAATAGTGAAGTTGCCGCTAAGAAATTAGGTATGACGACTGAAAGTTTTATTGAAGATGTTCATGCAAAGCAGTTGAAAACTATGAACCGTTTTTCAATTGGATTAGATACTTATACTGGAACTTCTCGTAAAGAAAATTATGAAGCTCATAAAGACCTTTGTCAGGAATTCCTAAAAAAGATGCATTCAAATAATATGCTTGAAAAGAAAACAAGTAAGCAGTGGTATGACCCAAAAATGGACATGTTTCTCCCAGATCGATTTGTTCAAGGAAAATGCCCTAATGAAAACTGTGACAATACTAAGGCCTACAGTGATGACTGTGACGTGTGTGGAACACAGTATGATCCAAGCGAACTCATCGATCCTGTAAGTACGATTAGTAATTCTACTCCTGTTCTTAAAGATACTGATCACTGGTTTCTAGACATGTGGAAAGTTACTGATCAGTTAATTGAATGGCTAAATACAAAACAAAGAACGTGGAGAAAATCTATTCTCCAAGAAGTACTTGGAACAGTTTATCCTTGTGTGACATTCACAAACAAAATGGAAGATGCATACAAAGAAATAAAAGAGTCCCTACCTACTCATAAGAGCAGATATGCTCCAGGAAGAAAGGTTCTAGTTCAATTTGAAAATCTCGCTGACTTATCAACAGGAAAAAAGTTATTAGAGAAGCAAGGAATCACTTGTGAACTTAATGATGGATGGGCCCATAGATCAATAACTAGAGATGTATCATGGGGTATCCCAGTTCCTACCGATATTGAATCAGGCATGGAAAATAAGACACTTTATGTGTGGCCAGAATCATTGATAGCTCCAATTTCTTTTACAAAAGTTGCACTTAAAAATAAAGGACTCTCAGAGGACTTATACAAAGACTATTGGTGTGACCCAGAAGCAAAAGTCTATCAATTCCTTGGAACTGATAACGTTTTCTTTTACGTTCTCATGCAAGGTTCAATGTGGTTTGGAGTACAAGAAGATCCAATGAGACAAGCCGTTGCTGGCGAGCTTCAACAAACAGAGATCTTCAGCAATTTCCACTTACAAATTAATGGTGAAAAGATGAGTAAGTCAAAGGGCAACTTCTATTCAGGAGACCAGCTTATTGATGAAATGGGATACTCAGCAGATCAAATTAGATACTTTTTAGCTTCTCTAAGCTTATCTGAAAAAGCATCAAACTTTGACTTTGAAGTCTTTAATAATAAGAATCAATTTCTAGCAGGGCCACTGAATGCTTCATTTGAGAAACCTATCTCAGCTTGTAATGCTAAATTTGAAGGTGTTGTTCCAACAGGAAAACTTATTGGAAAAACTGAAAAAGAGACCCTAAAGATCATTCAACAATACACTAAGTTCATGGAAAAAGCCGAGTATCCTAAGGCCCTTGGAGCTCTAGAGAATTATGCAAGAATAATTAATGGTCTGTTTAATCAGTACAAGCCTCATGATGATAGATACCCACTTGAAGAAAGATCAGACGCACTTTATTCAAGCTTTTATATTTTGAGAAATATTCTAATTATGCTCTCTCCGTTTGCACCAGAAACAATGGAAAAACTAAGAAAGTCATTAAATTTACCTGAAAGTATTTATGCTTTAGATGAATTAAAAAATGATTTTCCACAAAACCATAAGATTGGTGAGCAAGTAGAATACTTTCCATCAGTATCGGAATCTTAAAGAGATTTGTTTTTTCTTTTTGGAAAAAACTGCTTAACCCCAGTTTTGAAGATCAGATCAAACATCCTCTTAGATTTCATTCCATAAAGAATTCTAAAGACTCTGACTGGGTTCAAATAGAAAATGAGTAGAGCATAGTACTTAACAAGAACTATTGAAAAGCTTCTATCCTCACCTTCAAAGTTTGCAAAATTTGAGTCTAAATTCATTTCATTAAACCTGTGAATAAAGTCCTTTTGAAAGTAGTTAGACCCCGCTCTAGGTGAGAAGAAATTTATTGAAAGAAAATTCGCCTTAGTCGTCGCTAAGAAGTGAACTGTTCTAATCATATCTATCAACTTATCCCCAGGAAACCCAAGAATCATATGAACAAGTACTTGAATATCTGATTTTGTAGAATGAGCAATTCGATCTGTTAGAATATCTCTTTTTTGAATTCTAGAAATCTTCTTCATTGTATCTGAACTTATCGAGTCAACTCCAATCATAACAAGATAACAGCCCGCCTCTGACATCTTTGATATCATTGAATTATCCAAAGTTTCAGCTCTACTTAGACAGAACCATGAAAAGCCGAGTTCTTTTAATTTGTCTAAAAACTCATTCGTTCTTGCTTTATTTAGTCCAAAAGTAAAATCACGGATCCAAATATTTTTAATTCCCACAGACTCAAGATAAGTTAATTCTTCAAATATTTGTTCAAGGCTTCTTTGTCTAAAATTAACTGAAGAAGCAGGACAATAATTACAAGTATATTTGCAACCAAAGTTAGTTAAAACAGATGTACAAATATCTTCCATCATAAACGGTACAGAGTACTTCTCTAGTGAGAATAGATCATGCCTTGGCGTTGAATAAACAATTTCATCATTAGAACGAAATGGTGCCTTAACGATCTTTCCATCCTTTTTATAAATCATATTACAAGAGACATCTTCTCCTGCAATATATTCACTCAGCTCCGGACAAGGATATTCGTAAATAATTGAGTCAACCTCATCAAATTTAATCATTTCATCTCTAGAGAAATAGAATACATCCCCTAGAAATGTTGTTTTAAGATCAGGCTTAAATTCTCTAAACTGACGAATAAGCTCCCTATCATAATCGTGAGTAAGTAAAGACGAGAGTATAACTACATGATCTGGATCATATTCCCTTACCTGTTTTATCGTTTCCTCTTTATCAATCTGCTGGGCAGTAGAATCAATAACCTTAAGATCAAATCTGTTCGATAGATCTCCACTTAAAACAAGTAGATCAATTGGAACCCAAAAGTAGTCGGCTTTAGAGGTAAACGAACAGTACTGATCTTTAATGACCATTTCATTTTTTTCATTGCTTGGATTTAAGAGTAAAACTTTTAACATAGTCAATTCTTTAAGGAAGTTATAGCCTATTTACTTTATTGGCCTGTCTTTTTAAAATAAGATTAATTAAAACGGAGAAGAAAATGGAAATATTTATTTTGATTGAAAATAATAAATATATTTTTCTAGCCGTTATCTCAATTATCTTGGCCACCTTAGAATACTTTAAGTCTATAAAAACAAATAGAACATTTAGCTTTCGATATTTTCAAGACTTATTCTTTTGGTTTCTTATTATAGATAATATCATACTACCTAGTTCTGAAGATAAAATTGAGCCAATTTTGACCACTTTTTTTGAACAGGCCAATATTTCTTATCTTAGAGAGCTTTTTAATATTCGAGATTTTAACCTCTACTTGCAGTTCTTTATCGTTTTTATAACTTTTGAACTTATTAACTACTTATTTCATCGTTTCATAAAGCATAACAGGTTTACTTGGCAACTTCACAAGGTACACCATAGCTCCAAACACTTAAACCAATTTAGCGATGCAAGAAATCATCCTCTTTTCATTTTTATCGAAGGTCTTCTTATAAACTTACCAATTATGAGTATTTTATCTCCAACGTGGGAACCTCTAGTTATTTACGGTGTCATTAGAACATTCTGGGGGCCATTAATTCACATGAATTGCGATATAAAATAGTTCTTTCCTCTATCTCATATCCTCTCTTCTCCTCATACTCATAGATGGCATCATTCAAAAGAACACGAAAGATGTAATTATGCAGGAGTATTCATTCTTCTCGATGTAATCTTTAAAACTTACTATGGCCCTAATAAAACTTGTCTTGAGACAGGATTTAAAGACGAAGACAAGTATCCTACTAACCCAATAAAATCTTTATTCTACCCCATAATAAAGAAGTAATTTAAAGGATTTAATATTGACTCCACCCATCTCAATTTTTGAATATATAATCTACTACTCTCTTTGGATAATAGAGCAACTTGTCTCATATATTTTCAACATTCCCAAAAGATATTCATTAAAAGTACGCTTCTCTCAATCACTATTGAAAAAACTTGAAAAAAATGATGATACTATTATTAAAAAAGTCGATACCTATAAGATGGGAGAACTGTCTGACGCAGATTTCATTAAAAACTATGTTTTACCAGGAAAACCTGTTGTTATAAAATCTGTGGCAAAGAACTGGCCATGTTGTAAAGAATGGTCTCTTGATTTTTTCAGACAAAACTATGGTGAAGAAAATCTCCCCTTTCTAGACTCTAACTCAGATGATTATATATACAAAGAAGCTCCTTTAAAGCAAATCTGTGAAGATATTGAAGCCGGGTCAACTAAGTATGCAAAATTTTCGGGACTAATACTAAAATACCCAAAGCTTCTTGATTACTTTGACAAAACCTTTATGAAATCTACACTTGCTGTGAGACATCTTGAAAGTTCTGTTCAACTATTTATTGGTGGAAAGAAAAGTTCTACAAATATTCATACCGCAATTTCAAATGTTTCCTTTATTCAAGTCCATGGCAACAAGAAATGGCTTACTTTACCAAAAGACTGGACCCCTATTCTTAATCCTATAATAGACACACAGCCTCAGTTTATGGCAGATCCAATATTTAATAATCTAGATGAAAACTCACGAAAAGGAATTATTGCAAAACTTCCATTTATAAAAGTCGAACTTGAAGCTGGAGACTTCTTTTTTAACCCTGCTTACACTTGACATAGTGTAGAAAATACTTCAACTTCAATAGGTGTAGCATTTAGGTGGGTTCCTTTTAGAGCGGCCCTACAGTCTCCAATTCTGACATCGTTAGTCCTTTTGAAGCAATTATCCTTTTTGTCTAAAATGACAAATCATACTAAGGGTCAATACTTCCCTACAAAATGGCCATAAGTTTACTGGAACACATCAAACTTATATTTATAATTGTGATCTTCTAGTGCCTTTTCAAACTCAGGCGTAATATGAGAGTAAGATCCTTTAACCTCTTTGAAGTAATTAAATCGCTTAGAAACAAGTCTTTCACTCATCTTTTTTGACTTAGAATTCAAAAGAAGAGATTCATAAGTATCCATTATATAGACAAACATATACCCTTTTGGGTCCTTAGCAATAACAGTATTATCTAGACGATCACTTTCTATCAAAAACTTCCTCCCATTACCTGATGAATTCTTATAGTCTATTGCAGATAGAAGAATTAAACTAATAGAGCAATAAATACAAAATCTCTCAAACAACTTTCTTGTAGTTCCACTAAGAGAAATAATAGTTGCGAATATTGCTATCGTGATAAATAGTAGAAAGTTTTCAAAGAATATATCAAAATTCTTAGCGAATCTGGCGGAAATAATATTTGAAAAACTATTAAGAGATACTAGCTTATCTAGGGCATACGCATAATGTCCCTCATTTTCTTTAATGACATATGTAAACGAAACATAGAATTGCCATCCAATAAGTAGAAACGAAAGAACAGCTTTAAAGTAGAGATTCTTAATTTTTTTGATACATAAAGAGTAACCTAGTAAAAGAAGAGGTAGGCAAGTCAGTGTCATTCTACCAACTAAATGATCTTCATAAATAGGTCCGGCCAAGAAAATTGTTTGAAAAAAACTCATCATTAACCAGGCAAGAAGGTAGAGAAACCTTAAGTCCCTTCTAATTTTCACTACTAGAAAGCTCAAGACCAAAGCAAAAATAGGAAGAAAGATAATATTTGTGTAGAACAATCCTCCTACCCCAAAGTATCCATACCTTAGAGTTTGCCAAATATTTAACAAGGTGTAATCGGAGACATGCTTTGAAAACTCAGAACCAAAATTAAATATTTGACCATAGTGAGAATATTGATAAATAACATACGAAACTAACACCGTAGACAATCCAACGGTAAATTTCAATATATTAGTACGTTTACTTAAGTCATTTGATCTAAATACATCATGAAAACATAATAAAAATAGTGGAAAATAAGTAAGCTTAGAAGTAACAAGAATTGTTGAACAAATTGAAATACTCAAATAGTTTCTCTCTCTCTTTTGTGTAAAAAACAACTCACTCAGCAGGTACGAACTTAGCATGAATGAAAAGATTTCAATTACATTCATCTTTATAAAAGAAAAGTAAAACAAAACTGTGCAAAAAAAGAAAACTAAGAACTCTCCATCGCTTAATTTCTCTCCCATAGAATTCAAAAATTTCTTTGAAAAGTTTAGCCCTGACCTTAAACAAATAAAACTCATTAAGACAGAAGATATATAGAATGATGTGATTCCATCAACAGAAAAAAGAATTAGTAATATCCTCTCTAAAGGATAGAGTAAAATAAGAGTAGGTGTTTGTATAATTGAATGATGAGTTGGATGAGAAAATTGTTCAGTAGCCATCCACTGGAAATCAGGTGTAACTTGATTTATTATATTGAGATCAAAATCTTCTATAAATGAAATTGCATAAAGAATGTAATTACCATCTTCATAAAAGTCTCCCTGAAGAGAAAATATAAATACAGCAAGAACAAGAAAGAATGTATAAAATATTTTTTTTAGATTTAAATACAATAATGTTCCTCTATAAGGGGCCTGTTAAGATCATTAACAGGCCAATTCAATTAGAAGCCGGTAACAGTAGTATCGCCTTTTGTTCCTTCTTCAATATTTAGTGTACCAGATTTTACATTTCTAAGTATTGTAGTATCTCCACTAGGCCATTTAATCTTAACTTCTTGAGCTAGTTTAACATCACCAAGACCAAAGTGAAGAATAGATTCAGACTGGGCGGTTCCATTATTAGCAATTAATTGTTGTGTCTGCATTGTATCTCTTGTTCTTACAACAACTTCTGCTCCAACAGCATCTCTATTAGATTTCTTTCCAGTTAACTTGATTCTAAGAGAGTTTCCACCGTTTTCATTCTTATAGACCTGAACAGGTTGAAAATAAATATCCTGAGTTCCAGGGTCTCCATTTCTAAGAACTAAATCGACATCACCATCGTTATCAATATCCGACTTAGCAATTACATATCCGTCTGCGATAGAGTCTACACCCTCAAGATATCCAACTTCAACAAATGTTCCATCCCCATTATTTCTGAATAAACGATTTCTTTGAAATCCTGCTAATGATAATCTTGATTTCTTATCCTTACCTACAATACTTCCATTAAATCCAGAAAGTACATCCATAACCTCAGACTGTGGCCTAGCACCTCTATGAGATCTGATAACTCTTTCTTCTGTTGCCATATGAGATCTTGTAAAAATATTTGTTAAGTCTTCATCTCTATCAGTACCACTCCAAAGACCATTGGCTACATATAAGTCTTGGTGACCATCATTATTATAGTCAATAAACTCAACTCCAGCGAGTCCCTCTCCAGCAAATGAAAGTCCCATTTGCCCTGTTGCTTCCGAAAAAACACCTTTTTGCAGACCAATATATAATTTTAAACCATGATCAAAAGATCCAAAGAATTCATCATCCCAATTTGTTCTACATGAATTATCGAATCTATACTTTGCATTAAAATTAACATTTGTTAACACCATATCAATTCTTCCATCATTATTGATATCTGTTGCAGCTAGGCCCATTCCAAAACCTTTATTCATGACACCAATATGTCTTGATGCTTGTATAAAGTTACCTTTCCCATCATTTTGATAAGCAGGAGAAATATTACCTCTATCATCAATAACAACAATATCAACATCACCGTCTTGGTCAAAGTCAAATGCAACAGACGAGTGTGGAAAGATCTGTTGATGTCTTGTGACTTTATCAAATTTACGATTATTATAATCAACCATCTTCTCTTTAGTTAAGAAGTTAAAGTCACCCTGGTTAATATATACACCTTGTTCCTTAATATTTTCTCTTCCAACAATCTTACCAACAACAGTAAAATCTTTATTTCCTGGATAACCAACATAAAAGTCAAGTAAACCATCATTATTAAAATCAGCGACAGAAGCTGGCATAGCAGTTTCATTTAAAACAGTATCACCTAAGATTTTTCCGACTCTTTTGAACTTAGCACCGTCTAAATTCTTATATAGAATAATATCACTTCTTAATTTCTCATCTTCTTCTCTAGTGTATCCAGAAAATCTAACAAGAAGTAAGTCTGTTTTCTTATCATTATCAAAGTCAGCAAAAATAGCTGTCTTAACTAAAGTATCATTCTGTAGACCACTATCTTTTACCTCAGAGTAAGATCCATCTTTTTTCCCAACAAGTAACTTCCCAGGACCATGGGCCCCTACAAACATGTCATTAATACCATCATTATTATAATCACCTACTGCAATTGCATAACCACCTCTTCTAATGGCCTCTAAACGCTGATACTGTGGGATCTTGTCGACTTTAGAAATTGAAGTAACATCACTAAAAGTTGACTTACTTGCTATTAACGACTCCACTCCCCAGTTTTGAATTTGAGAGATCTTCCATTGACCATCAAGGTTTTCAATATTTACAGCTATTGGGCCTCTATCGTGTCTTCTTTTACCATCTTTAGTTATTCCTCTTAAATCAAAGTGTACTTGCAATTGGGCCTTTACAATGTTTAGAGAATCATCTCTCATAGAACGAGGAGAACTTACTTTCATTGTTACTAATTCAAAATCTTCAATTTTTTCAAAATTAGAAAGATATTCTTTAAAAGATCCTGTTTCAGTTCCCTTCCACTCATATTGGGAAATCGTACTACTAATATTTCTAGAAGGACTTTTTAGTTTTTTTGGAAAATCAACTTTGATTGACGAGCTAGTTAATAATTTATTAAACTGAGTAAGGTCCTGAGCCTGCCAAGAGTTTCTCCACTTATTTAAAACTTTGACTTGCATTTCATCAAACTGAACTTCATCGGCCCAACATGGTCCATGAGGATTTGGATTTTCTTCTTTAGCCGTTCCACCATTAAAGTCGGCAATCGTACTTAGGTCTGGTCTTTTATGATCAGCTTGTTTGATAAGCTTATTTAGTAACTCACTTGCCTTAGATTCAGAAACAAAGTACTTATCCATCTCATGATTTAGAACCTCTTTATCATTTGATACATTAGACGGTGTGTTTCCTTCCTTATTTATACAAGACACTGAAACACATAAGATTAACAATAATTTGAATGGAATGTTACTTCTGTTCACAACGGACCTCTTTTCTATGTTAAAATTAAATACAATATTAAGGCTAACATAAATAAAGGATATTTCACTATGATTGTGCTCAGCAAGCATAAGTAACTAGAAATTTGGGCCTTAATTCTTCCTATTTATTTTTACTGTGTACCAAAAGTGTCAATTATTTTTTGCGCTTTTTAAAAGTACTTTTTTAAGGAAATATTATGCACGCTCTTTTCATCAATCCCCCCTCTATGAAAGGTCGTAAATTAATTCGTAATTTTGATTGCGCAACAGAATCTAAAGGAAATTACCTTTACCAACCCTATGATTTCCTACTTTTATCCTCACATTTCTCAAGAGAGAATTTCACACTTATAGATGCTATTGCTAAAAATATTTCACAAGAAAAAGTTTTAAAAAAAATTGAAAAAAAGGAAAAAAGTTTCTTCATTATTGCCCTTGCTGATACAAACTGGGCAGAAGATTTCAATTTTGTAAAAGTGATTAGATCAACTTATCCAGATATGCCCCTCTTTGTTTTTGGCGATGCTTTCATAGACCCTAAGGCCGTAGAGCAAATACGTCCCTATTCAAATGGTGTACTATCTAATCCACTCGAGATAAGTATCGAGCAGTTTCTAATCAGTGATATTAATCACTGGGAAGATGGAAAGGGCTTTGTAAGTGAGAATACCTATACAAGAACTGATCTAAAAAAACCTATTCCTGTAAAAATTAAGATGCCACACCATTCTAACTTTCTTCTCAAAGAATACAGATGGCCTTTTTCAACTAGGTTTAAATATACAACCGTTTTTACAGCATGGGGCTGTCCCTATTCTTGTAGCTATTGTGTTGTAGCAAAGTTTCCAAACATTTATCGACACTATACAGACGTAATAGAAGAACTAGAGCATATTAAGGCGTTAGGTTTAAAAGAAATTTATATGGGAGATAGGTCTTTCGGACTTCCAAGAGAAAATACCATTTCATTACTAAAAGAGATGATCAGCAGAAAAGTTAAGTTCACTTGGAGTACTTATTTTCATCCAAATCAATACGATCCTGAACTACTAGAGTTAATGAAACAATCAGGTTGCCATACATTAATAATTGGAATTGAGTCGCATAATTTTAAAAGTTTAAAAAAGTATGGCAGACATATGAAAGAAGATCGATTTTATGCACTTCTCTCCCATGCAAAAAAGCTTGGTATTGATATATGTGGAGACTTTATGATTGGCCTTCCTAACGAAACGAAAGAGGACATCTTAAAAACAATCTCAATGTCCAAAGGCCTTAATATCGACTACGCATCATTCAATATAGCTGCACCTTTGGCCGGTTCATCTTTAAGGTCTGAGGCCCAAAAAGATGGAAGAATTAAAGAGGGACAAGAAAAGCACTTCGACTCTTTCGGATATAACAAGGTTCTTAGTAATGGTGTCTTAACTGGAGATGAAATATATCAACTTAGAAATCTAGCCGTAAGGTCTTTTTACTTTAATCCAAAGTATTTATTTAAAAGTTTTTTTAGAATAAAGTCATTTGAACATCTTTTAATTCAAATACAAGAAATGCTACAGATCTTATTTAAAACAAAATAATTCAAGAATGCTTACCGGCACAGCACCCCTGACAGGACTTATGAGACTTACTCATGAGAGACTTAAATTTTAAAAACCTTGGGCCCTTATATACTTCAGGGAAGCGATAATTTAATTCGCGAATATTGCCAATATTAAGTCCAATATCACACGGAGAGATTTCACCATTATAATATAAAGTTAGATTATTCTTATATTGAGGACAGGACTTAACATCCATCGACGAGGGATCATTAATATATTTATACACACTTTTTATACTCATACGAGGTTTAATAACTACAGGAAAAGGAAGACTAGACCTTCTTTTAATTATTTGCTCTAGAGACTTAATAACTTTTTCTCTCTCTTTAAATACTGCAGTATTTCCTGAAGAAAATTCACTTGCACCAAACTCATCAACTAATTCCATTCCACCTCTGGCCCTATTCTGGAAAAGTAGAGTTAATCCAAACACATCTAGCTCAAAGTTCTCATTGCAGAAGTCAACAAGATCATTAAGTTCACTATAGTTCTCATCTAGAACCGTGGCCTTAATACTTATTACGGGATATTTAGAATTAAATTTCTTCTTTGCAGCCTCAATCCTACGAATAAATTCAATAGTTCTATCAAATGCCTTATCACTACCTCTTAATCTATTGTGTGTGTCCTTCATTCCATCGAGGGAAACCATTAGTACCGACAAATTATTTTTAACCAGGGAGTCGGCCGTTGCATCATTATAAAGAGTTCCATTGGTTGTTATGGAGTATTTAAACTTCAATCGGTTTAGTAATTCAATAAACGGTATTAAATTGTGATAAGCAACAGGTTCAGCTCCTGTGATATCTACAACGGTTCTTTTAGGAAGATTTGTTAAGATTTTTTCCCACTCTTCAAGAGTCAAGTGCCCATCTTCTTTTTGATTCAAACCGATCTTTAAGTAACAAAATGGACAACTTAAATTACACTTACTAGTAATTCGGACTTTTAGAACTAATGGCGTTTGAGGAATGATGAAACTAAATAGTTCAGATAGAGAGCTATAAGTTTCATTTAAAAAGAAAAATAATGGATTCATTATTTTATTTTTTAACTTTTTAAACATTTTCTACTTCCTCAGAAAAAAGTCTATTGAGTCGCTCAGCGATAATTAGCATACTCTTTTTACTATAGCTTTCATGTAAAGGAAGAAAAACAGAGTGTTTTTTTACATGAGTCGCCCCTTTAAGTTTCTTGCAGTATTCATCAAAGGCTTTCTCTTCACTACAAAAATTTAACCCATACCCCTCAGAGTCAACACCTATATTAAATAACTCTATTAACTCACTACTCTTATCGCCCTTTAAGGAGAAAGGTATATGATAAAAATTAAATCCCTCTTTTAAAGCAAGTCTAGGAATACGACTCTTAACTTCTTCAGCTAGTGAAGAGTAAAAAATACTTCCTAATTCTTGTCTTCTTTTGTTTCTTTTCGATATTTCCGATAAATACCTCATCCCTACCCTAGCTTGCCATGAGCACATAAAGGTTTTCCACCCCATCGGAATCTCTTTTCTACGAATCGGAAAATCGTCAAAGAATACATCATATTTCTCCGACCTTGTATGAAACTTGGTATTCGTAAGTTTCTTCATTGAGTTAGGACTAAACTTCCATAGGAAAGAAAATAATAAATATACAAAGGGAAATATGGTTTTTGATGTTGCGATATTAATTTTAATATTTGTAAGGACTTCACTTAAGAATCTAATTTTTGGGGGAGATATTTCTTCTTTTATTTCATTATTTATTAGATCAAGCACCAACTTGTCGTTAGTTAATGCAAAACCTCCCGTGTAGGTTGAAATTAGTTTTCCAGAGCTAAGCGAGCCGATCTGAATATCTCCATCATAAGGATCTTTATCTTCGCAAAGTCTTGAACCATATGCCTGTGAGATATCTTCAATAACTTTAATCTCATTCTCTTTGCATAACTTAAGAACCTCACTCGTCTCACCAACCATGCCAGATAAATAGGTCATAATTAACACTTTAGACTTTTTAGATTTAGAGCTCTTCAACGAATCTAAGCAAATATTATGAGTTTGTGGATCAATATCTACAAAAACTGGCTTAAGATCCAAGATCAGGATAACGTTGATCAGATCAGCAATTGTAATAGGACCAAGAAGAACTTCATCCCCTGGTCTTAGTTTTAAACTTTTAAGATAGTAATAAACACACATTCGATAACTTGAAGCTGTCATACAGTGACTTCTATTGAAATATGAGCACAGCTCAGCTTCAAACTTCTTAACTTCAGCTCTATCATTCATATTAGCTATAGATAGACTCATTAAATCTCTAATTAGGGAGCGTAATGATACAAAATATTTAAAGCGTGGCAGTACAGTCATCATTTACCTAATCTGGGCCTATTGAAATAGATTTATTAACAAGTTACCATTATGCAATGATACTTAGAAAATTCAAAGCAAAGATGATTAACAAAATCTTCTACTGCTTGAATCACCTTTATAGCTTAATAGTTCCGTCGCTCTCAAGGCTCCTAGCTCAATCTCCTTTCGTATTACATATACGAATTACAAGTAAGTGTAATCTGAGCTGTCCTTTCTGTTACCTCAAAGAGGGTTTGAATCAAGAAGAACCAGATCTTCTTTCAATTGATGAGTGGAAAAAGATACTCATATCAATACCAAGAACAACAATTATAGATATAACTGGTGCAGAACCATTTATGGCCAAAAATTTCAAAGAGTTCTTAATCCTACTTAAGCAGATGGGATTTAAGTGCTCTGTTACTACAAATGGAACTGTATATAATGACTCAATGATAGATACTATTATTAATAGTAGTATCGAATATATACTAATCTCACTTGATGGTATGAATAAGAAGCATAATGAATTGAGAGGTAGCTCTAATGCCTTTGAAAGAACCGAAGAATTTATCACCTTACTAAAAAGTGAATCTAAAAGAGCGAAGAAGAAATTAATTATCAATGTAAAGACAATGTTACTTGATGAGAATATTGAAGAGATCATTCCCTTAATTCGACACTGCGACTCCAAGGTAAGACCAGATATAATAACTGTAAATCTTCCGTTTCAAAATAATGCACGAGGTGGCAGGCTTTTTGAAAACGACTTCCTAAGCAGTAAGTATCAAACAGGAAACACCTTTAAGTTTACTAATCCAAGTAAAGTCATAGAAGTGATAAAAGATATTTTTAATATTGAGAAATCAATAAAAACACCTATTATTTTTAAACCATCTATTAGTAAATCGTCTTTAATTGAATATATTAAGGATCCTTCTAAAATGAGTGCTAAGAATTGTAAACTATACAAGAACAATGTAACTCTTTACTATGATGGAACTCTCACTCCTTGTGACATTAGCTTCAAAGTCTCAAATATAAGAGAACTGGGATATGACCTCAAAAAGCTTTACATTCATGAAGACTATAAAAAATTCTCAAATCTAATGAAATCTAATAATAAGGCTTGTGAAGGTTGCGTTTTTTCAAAACAGGTTAAAACCTCATAATTTATAACATACTGCTTTTAAACGAATATTCATTTACTATTTTATAATTTTTGAAGTTACCGTATAATAACTAAATATTTAGGACGTTTGTCTTTTGAAAACCTTAGGAGTTCTCTAGTGAGTAAAAAATATTACATTTATTCTACCGCGGCCGGATGCACTAGTAATCTTTGGGAAAGTGCTGTTTATGATGATTACTTCAAATCAGAAGATATGACGAGAGTTTTCAAAGCTGACGATGCTGATGTAATTGTTGTAAACACATGCTCAGTAACACCTGGCTTTGAAGACCAAAGTGAAAGATATATTGAAAAGATGATGAAGACGCAAATGAATGGAGCTGCTGATGATAAGAAGCTTATCATCGCAGGTTGCTACTCAGCAATTAGAGCTGAAAAAATTGATGACTCATATGCTAATCAAAATAAAAATATCACTCACATGAAACCTGTAGAGATGGAGAAGTTATCTACTTCACTTGGTCTTGATCATGAGAAGACTTATAAACCTATTACTACTAATCGTTTCGACGATATCACAAATTGTCACTCTAGTATTGCCCATAAAATCGTTTGGGGCATTAGAAAAGCTGTTCGATTTATATACGGACTACTAGGTATTACAGATAGCTATCTATTAAACTTCTTGGATACGATGATCTTTAGTGATGGGTTCTATGTTATTGAAGTAGGTCATGGCTGTGCAGGAGGGTGTACTTTTTGCTCGATAAAGCAATCTAGAGGTTTCGTACATAGTCAGGAAGAGCTAACTGTTCTTGACACTTTAAATAAAGGTCTAGAACAAGGTTACAAAAATTTCTGGTTACTTGCTACAGACATTGGAGCCTGGGGTCTCGATAGAAATAAAAATCCAGCCGATTTAATGGCACCTCTTTATGAAAGAAAAGAAGACTTTAGAGTAGTCTTAAACTACCTTGAACCTAGATGGCTTCTCTATCATGAGAATATTCACAAATACTTAAAGGATCATAAGACAATTGGTGTTACTGTTCCGATTCAAAGTGGAAGTACTCGCCTTGTATATCATAGTGGACGTAGATATGACCCTGTTGCAGTTGCTGACTGCGTAAGCTCTATTAAAGAAAAGAATCCAAACCTAATCGTTAAGACGGATATAATGGTTGGTCTCCCTAGTGAGACATGGACTGATTTCTATCAATCTCTAAAGGCCGTATTTAGATTTGATGTAATAGTTCCAATTGTATTTGGCGTTCGTCCAGGAACTAAAGCAGAAAGAGACCCTGAAATGATTAGTACACCAATTAAGTTTTTCAGAATGGGTGTTATAACCATTGTTGCACTATCTTGGCAGATCTTTTTGTGTGTTCGTGGTTTTGTGAAAGATATATTTGGAATTTTTAAATTTAAAAAAGAAACGAAAGTTGCGCAATCTTAATACTACTCCTTCAAAATAGGATAAAGTAATTTCTTATAGAACTCTTTTGGAATATCAGACTCATCGTCAACACCAAGTTCGGTGTTGATGTGATCTGGAAAATAATAAGTTCCAAAGACCTTATCCCATATGCAGAGCAAGAAGCCAAAGTTCTGACCTCCCTTAAAATATGTCTCTTTTGAATGATGCCAAAAGTGATTTCTTGGAGTGATAAATACTTCTCTAAACCATCGTGGAAAGACTATTGAGATATTTCCATGCTGAAATAGGCATAATAAAGAGAAGAAGATTCCCACTGCTCCTCTCACTGAATCTGACACTATAATGAGACCACTAAGTGAACCTACAATCGTAACATTCACAATGTTTTCAAAGATCGAGTGTCTGAAAGAAGAAAGAACATTAAGCTCAGTCGTAGTATGATGAACTTTATGAATCCCCCATAAAGAGTCTACTCTATGCATAAAGCGATGAGACCAATAGGAGACAAAATCTTGGAAAATAACAAGAGATAAGACTGAAATAGTGATTCCATAACTAATCAAATCTAACCCTACTCCATGTAGAGAAAGCCCAAACGAGATATACTTACCAATTAGAAAAACTAAACTGCTATTTATAAAGGGTGAGACAATCGTATGAATAAGATACCAAGATATATCTTCTTTCTTACCTTTAGAAAACTTCTCTTGCTTTGATCTATAGAAATATAACTCTAATATTGAAAGCATTAGTACAGATATTAGAATAAGATAATTTTCAACGCCCATGTACTAAATCATAGCATGATTTAAGAAAGTCGATACAACTGGCTTAATTTATTGGCTAAATATGATACCCGACACTTTTACTCTGCCTCTCAAAAAAGTGCGCTAAATGACTGATTCTTATCAGCATCACTAGGGTATTTTATTGCTTCAAATTGTATATTTTTTAACACTGAGTTAAACTCTAAATAATAACAATAGTGAAATTAATCTCAGGAAGTACGTATGTCAAAAACGAAAGTTAGCTTATTACTATCATCTATGTGTCTGCTCTCAAATGCAGGTATGGCCAATCCAAATAATCAAAAGTCTGCCGACACTTTGATGAATGCTCTTAATACAAAGATAGATAAGTCACTTGAGGATGCTAGAGGGAAGGCCATTCTTCCATTCAATGAAAAAAGAATGACAATGCAATGCTTGAGCGATGAGATGCAGTTTCTTAGTATTCAAAATGACATCATAATTCCACTTAAAAATGGATTACAATCAAAGAATATTGATCTTATAGAAAAACTGACTCTCAATGTTTTTGGCGGTCATGATCTTTCAAGACTTAAAACTAGTAGTACAAAAGATCTCGAAGGAATTTCTCTAAAAGAGCTAAAATCAAATAATAAAATTACAGACAAGAAACAAACTTTAAAAGGTATGGAAAAATATCTTTCTAGTTTCGAGAATATTGAATTTGCTGAACTAGTAGGACATAAGTACATAAGTCTTCCGGACACTCGTGGCAAAGATTTAAAAATGAACAAGGCAACTATTCTTGTTAGATTTGATCTAAGAGGACACACAGCAGACAAAGCAAGACTTCAAAAAAGAGGTATTGCTCAAGTAGATGTTCAACTACAAGAAGGCAAATGGAAGCTTACACAATTTAAGCTTGTAAAAGGTGAACAACTACAAACAAATAAGACCTACTTTACAAACTTGACAGCTTCTTCAAATATTTCCAAAAGTGTTCCTACTCATCTTCGTAGAGAGGCGATTAGAAGAGGTGGTTATGCCATGGCCATTGGAGATTACAATGGTGACAAAGTTCAAGATCTCTATGTAGCAACTGTTGCTGACTCTGTTTTACTTAAAGGTAATAAGAATCACACTTTTGACAAGACAAAGCAAAGTGGACTCGAAAAAGAGAATTTTGTAAAAGCGGCTTCTTTTGCAGACTTTAACAATGATGGAAAAGAAGAGTTACTACTTGTAAGATTTGCTCCAAATGAATCTCAAAAACCAAATGATCGATCAGATATTCTCATTTATAAAAATGAAAAGAATCACTTTAATAAAATGAAGGATGTTGTAAAGTTTCCTAAGAAAACCGCTTATGCTATGCCACTTGCCCTTGCCGACTTTAACGGAAATGGTCTTCTAGATTTCTACGTTGGATTCCCTGGAGCAAAAGACTTTACAGCTCTTGAAGAAGCGGTTCAAAAAGAAGGTCTTGAAACACAAGGAGTCTTCCTTAATCAAGGTAATGCAAAATTTAGCTATGATTCAAATGAATACCTAAGAAAGGCACACCCTACAGTTTCTAGAGAAGATGACCTTTCTAGAATTTTCCCACACTCAGCTATGGCTGCAGACTTAGATGAAGATAGAAATATGGATCTAATTGTTATCGACGATAGAGGTAACTTGAGTCCTATTTATATGAATAAGGGTGGTGGAAAGTTTGAATACTCATCACTTAAAATTGGTGTAGGGCTTAAAGATTACGGGATGGGCGCTGACATTGGCGACTTAAATGGTGATGGAAAACTAGATATGATCATGTCATCTGTAAACTTTCACTCTGCAAAGAGATTAAAAGAATCTTGTGAAATGAACTGGTCTCTACCAAATGTTGTGACAGCAGGGACCGCAGCAGTTAGATCATTTCAAGCTACTCCAAATGGAAAGTATCTTGAGACTACTGAAGCGACAGGTCTAGACTTTGCTGGAGAAGGTGCTGGTGGTGTAAAATTCATTGATTACAATAATGATGGTCATGAAGATATCTATCTTGTTACAGGTCTCTGGTCAGGTTCCGAAAATGATCAATCACAAGATTTATCTACACATTTTGTAGTTGCAAATAAGCTTGGTATTCTTGAGGACGGTTTACGCTCAGAGCTTAGAAGTGAAAAAATTGTTTATGGTAACCCTATTGAAAATTCTGAATTCCAAAGTCTTCTGTTTAGATCAGACTCACAGTCCGCAATAATGGATCTACTTTCTTTCTATAGAGGAGATATTCACTCTAATGGTAAGTCTATTAGCTCACCATCTCTTGCTGGGGCACAAAGAAACAGACTTTTTAGAAATAATGGTGACAATACATTCACAGAAGTTGGATTTATGACTGGCCTAGATACAATTGCCGATGGTTATATGGCCGCAACGGCTGACTTAGACCAAGATGGTAAAATGGATTTAGTCCTTAGAAATGCAGACCCAGGTTATAAAGTTGATCAATTTGAGCCTGTTCAAATTTTTAAGAATGAAATGAAAGATATGAACCAAGCAGTAACGATTAAGTTAGTTGGTACTAAATCAAATATTGCTGGTATCGGAGCGACAATTATTGCAAATATTGGAAGCAAAGAGATTAAGAGACAACAGCTTGGTTCTTCGGGAACGGTACAATCGGAGAGATTAATCCACCTAGGGCTAGGTAAAGCAAATAAAATTGATACTCTAACAATCAAATGGCCAAGTGGTTTAAACCAAAAGCTTAGAAATATTAAGCCAGGTCACCACGTATTTAAAGAACCTAAATCACTTAATATTTCATCATACTAAATTAAATTAAGACTAGCTTTTCGAAGCTAGTCTTTTTCAACTTCATCAGAAAAAACGTAGAAATACTTTTTAGGAACTTTCTCATTAATGGAGTTGAACCATTCTCCAAACTCTTGTGGAAAAGTATCTAAAATACTTTTATTTCTTCTCTTATCATATTGTAGAAAAAAGTTTTTAAAATCTATTTCCAGTATCCTTCTATCTGTAGATTTACTATGGGCCTTTTCGGCCTTTACTAAGTAGCTGGCCAAGCGTTCAACAGACTCTACTTCATGTTTTATCGTCAGAGGATCATCTTTATACTCATCTACCCATCTATAGAGCTTTTTTGAGTATTTAATTCTCAAGTCTTCTGGAAGCGTTAGAACCGACATAAAGGCCGGAAAACGTAAGATATTTAAGGTGAAGGTCACTGTAATCTTACTCTTTCGCTTCCATTCATAAATCTGATCAAACAAAGAAGTCATTTCAAAAAGACAAAGAGCATTTATAGTCATCATTATATTTATAGATCTGAAACCACTTTTACTAATGAGTTTTTCAATATTTGATACGAATCTATCATATTCAAGACCATCTCTAATATACTCAGCATGTTCTTTTGTCGTCTCACAACTTGTGTACAAATCAAAGTTTTCAATTTGATTACTGGCCTTAATAAGCTTATCTATTAAAGCATTAGGTACACCTAAATTGGAATTAGTAGCAAATGAGAATGATGGTTTTTCCTTTTCAATTTTTTCTAATAGTTTCCAAAACTGCTGGCTCAAAAGAGGCTCTCCACCTGTAACCCTTAACTCTTGTAAAGAATTGGACAGTTCAGGCCACCATTGCCAAAAGGCCCTTAAAAAAGGGTTCTTCTCTTCATCTTCCCATTTGAAGTCATTATCAGCATTATGATTAAATGCCTTGGTATCGCCATGAATTAAGTTTGTAAAAGGACCAAGCTGGCGCATCTCCTTGGCCCACCTTGAGCTGAAACTAGAGTTACAGTATGCACAAGCAAAGTTGCAGTTTCTATCAAAGGATATTTCCAACGTCTTAAGGTCTACATCTGTATCATGCCCAACTTCTGGCAGAGACTTAACTTCCTGATCATCATAAATAATACTCTTATACACCCTATCGCTGATGACCTCGTCCCCCAGGTCTTCAAGAGTCCAACAATATTCACAACCAGATGGCCTTTGCCCCTCTAACATCTGCTTACGTTGCAGCTTTTTTTCTTTAGTATTATGAATTGCTTTGGGATTATTCTTAATTTCTTCTGTGTCTATTTGGTGGAAAGGAGGATGGTGGCAACTAGTCGTACCACCCATACCAAGCCAAATTGTAGCATTATACCATTTTGCAGCACACACGGATCCAGAGATTGGTTCCAAGATATTTTTCTTGTATGCTAGATGCCTTTTTTTGGAGTCAGACACTATATTCTTCCTAAGTTTCAATTTACCTAATATCTCTTACATTATGCCATGAAATCTAGTATTTATGCGACCAAAAGCATCGTTCATTTTGACACAGATTAGCTTTGCCGATATAATTTTTATTATTACAGCTATTTAAAAGGACCTTAATATGAATCAGTTTGAAAATAGAGACGTTAAATTTCAAGAAGACATTGTTAGTAGAAAGAATGAAAATGGTTCAATCATTCTAATGAAAATGGATGATTCAGATGTATTCTTTAGGGTTGATGGTATTGCTGCAGATATCTACAAGGGCATAGAGGGTGGCAAGAAGCTAACAGAAGTTTATTCTGATCTATGTAATCGTTTTCCTGAAAACAAAGATCAACTTGCAAGTGACATTGATTCATTTCTTGAGAAATTGGACTCCTTAAGTCTTTTATGCAAATAAAGAAAAAAATTGTTCTTGTTAAACAACAGGAATCATCGGACTGGGTTAGCTGCAAAACGATAACCCAGAACCTAGCAGATGCTTATCTCCAACGATCAGATATTGAAGTAATCCAAACTCTAGAGTTAAAGAACACAAATTCTTTTACTGCCTACGAAGCTGGATTTCTGCTTTCAAAAATTGAATGTGACACAATCATATTCATAGATCATCACCCAAGTCCTGCATCTATAGTTAGTTCACTCGACGAACACACTTCTTCACAAAAGAGGGCAGACCTAGTTTTCCATATATTTGGCGACTTCATTTTACAGGCCCCACAATGGCTAGGTGCAACTGAAGCATTAAAAAAATATAAAGTTAAATTTATCTGTGCATCAAAAGCACAAGGGAATCTTTTAAAGAAGCTTGTTAAAGACTCTTCTTTGGTAGAGAACTCCTTCTTCCCAGTCAACACCAATTTTTTCAATTTTAATGAGAGCAAAAGAAACTCTACAAGAAAGAAATATAATATTGAGGAATCTGATATCGTTCTAATCTACACAGGTCGCCTTAGTATGCAAAAGAATGTGGTAGAGCTTATTCAACTTCTAGATGAGGTTAAAAAGGTCTTTAATCTCAACTTCAAAGTTTTGGTTGCAGGTCCATTTGATGACATAGGAGTGCCCTATCTTGGAAAATATTCTCACGCAGGAGCTTATAGCTCCCGCTGGCTGAGAACAATAGAAGACAAAACAAATATTAAATACCTCGGTAATTTAACTATAGATGAGCTACACGAGTTATATTGCGCCAGTGATTGCTATATTAGTATGAGTACACATAATGATGAAGACTTTGGAATGGCCCCTGCGGAAGCCGCAAGCTGCGGACTACCACTAATTCTTAGTGACTGGGGCGGCTATTCATCATTTAAGGATTTTTTTCCAAATTGTAGCCTTGTAAGAACAAGTTTTAATACAAGCTTTTCCAACAGAGCAATGCCTGATAAGAAAGATTTCTTTAGAACACTTACTGAGCAGCTAGATAGATTAAAATCAATTAAGCGTGAAACAAATGATGCACAAAGTGTTTCTAATTTCTCTAAGGCACTATCTCTCTTTGTAGATTTTAGTAGCACGAATTACTTCTCAGGCTTTAATGAACTAATGGCCAAGACCGTGAGTAGACTAGAAGCAACTCCTGAAAGTCCTTTTTCTGGACCTAAGAATGGTTATTCTGAAGTCTATCACCAGCTCTATAGCTCATATACAGGAGATAGCTAATGAATATATCTCAGACACCTGACGAACTATACTTGCTTAATACAATATCTAGATGGAGAAATCTTCTAAATAAGGACTATAGCTATGAAGAGGCCCATAGTTTACATGCAAGAGACTATATCTCATTTCTTAATCCAATATTTTTAAGTGCATTTAAGAATTTATCTTCAATTAATAATTTTAATTTTGTTCAATCAAGAGATGGAGTAATAGACCTAGTAAAATTTTTTACTAAGAACCCTATTCCTCATGGACTACTTACCAAAATACTTATTAATCACCGCTATAGACATATAGTACCTACAGCATGGATTAATAATATTCAATTCTACGAAGAGACATTTAATACAGAAGGACGATCATCAAAGATTAAGAACTTTATCTATAGTTCCCCATTTATATCAACTGACATCGACATATCTGAAATAGAAAAAATAAGAGCTGAATCAAATATTGAGTCTCTCTATATTTGCGGAGACTGCAGTAGTTTAAATCTTAGGTTCTTTCATGAAAGAATTTCAAAAATTGAATCTATTTTTAATATTAAATCTTCATATATCGATGCCGAACAACTTCAGAGTTTTACATTGCCTAACTCTATACTTTTCGAAGACAAGAGTTCAAGCTTATTTTATTCAAAGTCCTATGCTACGTGGAGACTCGCAACCAATGGAATTAGACCATACAATTACTCCGACTCGGAGTCAGGTCAAATACAAGAAACTCCAAATTCATTTATAAAACTTATTACGCTAGATTCTTTACCAAAAAGTAATGATAAACTCTATGAGTGGATAAGAGCTTCAGCTCAGAAGCTTTCACTAGATGATCTATTTGCTGATCTTGAAAATTCAAATAACTTCTATATGCCAGTGAAGCCTCAAATAATAAGCTTGGCACAATCAATAGTAGAAAATGAAAATCTATTCTATCTTTAAGTATCTACCGACCCTACTCCCTAAGAGAATAGGCTCCATTTTGAATAGCTTTATTACGAGTTTAATCATTAATTATTTAAAGTCTGATGGAGATCAGCTATGGGTAAGAAATAGTATAGCTCTGGGCTACGATGAGTTTCTTAAAAGTGATATTGACTTAACACTAATCACCAGCAACCCACAAAAAAGTAAAACATTAAAAAAGTACCTATCGTTAAAAAAGTTCTGTCCGCTACTCCAAGAAATAAACGTCTACAAGCGTAGTAATATACAAGAATATTATAAGTACTTTAATACATGTGAGCTTTTAAGAGATCCAACATTTAGCCGCAATTATCCACGAGACAACAAGGCCACAGCAGCAGAAAAAATTGTTTTCCTCTCTAGAATGATACATTCAAACAAGAAGGTAAAAATTAGAAATCGTAAATTTTCGTATTATAAAAAACTTTTACTAATTGATAATCCATCAACAGATATATCTGAAATTTTTAAAGAGCTATACTCTTCTCAAACTAAGAACTGTATACAGTCCTTCTTAGAGTCTCAAAAGAAGAAATCAAAAATTGAAGATAGAAATGAGTTAGTACTATTCCCTAATATGTGGATCGTTAAATCTATGGGTGAAAAACATGAGATAGACGAATTACTAGATCATTACACTGTAAACAAAGAAGAAATGGATATAATAAGAGCTGCACTTTGCTGGGAGCTACACGGACTTATAACTCAAAACTATTCTGTTACAAATTCGAGAAAGCTTGAAGACTATATAAATGCCATTATAGAATTTTGCGAATATTATGACTTCACTGAACTAGAACAGGGGTTTTCTAAATTTCTGAAAGATCTGGACGACAGTTCATTAAGTAAGACTTTATCCCCGCGATAGTTGATCCATCATAAATGATCTCTCCATCTTTTAATACGATCACTCTATTGCATATCTCTTTAATTTTTTCTAAATCATGACTCACAAATAAAACAGCACCAGACGCAGCAATCATTTTCTTGACCCTAACAGCTATTTTCTCACTAAAGAAAGTATCCGCACCGTCGAAGACTTCATCTAAAATTAGAAGTTTAGAAGGAGTTGAAGATATTGAAGAGAGAAAAACTCTGGCCTTCATACCTTTAGAGTAATTTTTAAATGGTGTATCAATAAAGTTATCAATATCACTAAAACTCACAGCATCTTCAATGATTTTCTTTCTTTCTTCACTTGATTTATCCATATAGAGAAGATTTACTAGAACCTCTATATTCTCCCTTCCAGTAAGCTCTGGAAATGCCGCTACATCAGTATTTAAAATGGCCTTTAAATCTTTTGTTAGAACAAAATCATTTTTTTTTCCCATTCCGGCCAACTGACGACAAAGGGTTGTCTTACCACAACCATTAACTCCAAGAATACCTACTCGATCACCACTAAAAACTTCTAAGTTAATATCTTTTAGAACATAGTTTTTTTGATTCTTATCAAAGAATGATTTTAAAGGTGAAGTGAAAATCTCAACAAAGAGTTGTCTTAAATCATTATTTTTCTTATAGAATTTAACATCATATTCGAACGAAAAATTGTGGATAGAAATTATTTTTTCTCTAGAGGGCTGCATACATACCATCCCTTTGACGATTCCATATAATTAAACTAAAACACAATATCCCCCATCCTAAAAACGAAGAGCCTATAAGAGGATTCATCATAGAGAGTTCATTATAATTATTAAAGATTATCTGAAATGGATGAATCATTATAAAATATGGATTCAGAGTTACAAATATCTTTGCCCACTGAGGAACCATCTCAACAGGATAAAAGATTGGCGTTAGTAAATACATTATACTATTGATAAAATTTAAAAAGTACTGAGTATCTCTAAAATAAACGTGCATCGTTGAACAAAGTATTGAAGCTCCTAAGCAAAAGACTAAAAGGTTTAAGACACATATTGGAATCAATAAATAGCTAAGATCAATAATTGAAGTACCAACATATAAAAATACTCCACAAAATATTACAATGAAGCTAATTAGGAAATTTATAAAGTTATCAAGAACTTGAGAAATAATTAAGACAAGGGGGTTTAAATTAAAGGAATTCAAAAACTCTCTATTTGTAACGAGGATAGGAGTAACCATATTTATATTGCCGACAATAAACGTCCAAGGTATTAAGCTCGCGAGCAAGAATAGAAAATAGTTTGGAACATTAATTTTTACGATTTGATTGAAAATAATTGCGTGTGCTATGAATAGTAATATAGGATTAACAATAACCCAAATAGCTCCAGCAAAAGTAGATCTGTATCTAGACTTAAGCTGAGTTCTTGTTAAAATAAGAGATATTCTTAAAAAATTATTCATATATGACCAATGTAACTAATTATAAACAATTTTTGGAAATAAAGCATGAAATAGAGGAAAAAAACCTTTATTTCATAAAAATCGTCTCAGATTCAATGATGCCACTTCTACGAGTCAACAATATCTACACCGTTAGCGCTGCTGATCTTTCGTCAATAAAGAGATTTGATGTCATTCTCTTCTGGTATAGAGGTGAACCTACTGCTCACTTCTACTGGGGACCAAACTTACTTTCAAAAGAAAAAAGTTTTATCACCAAATCTTTAAAAGAAGCTAGTCAGTGCGATGAACCTACAGACAATTTGTTATTCCTAGGACTAGTAAATATTAAAGTTAGCCTTTTTCACAAATTTATCTTTCTTCTGAGATACTTCTTTTAGTTATCTCTACTGCCTCATTAATTAGTTCTGAAACCTTTGTTATTTCTTCATCACTCCAATGAATATCGATCTCAATCCTTACTGTTCGAGCAACATTATTAATGGAGTTTAAATAATTAAAAGAATTATAATTATACTTTTTATCTGTAAGTAAATATGGATTCCTAGCTGAAACTAGGAAAGGATCTTTTTTAAGAAGCTTTGCCCACTTCCAGGCCACATGAGCTGGGCGTATCGATGGAGGTGCCGCAATAATTCTTCTCTCTCTGAGTAGATTACCTAAAATAGATGCCACATTAGGCCCATCGCATTCAAGCATTATATTTATATTACACTCCCCCTGTGGATCATGACCACATGAGTTTCTTACGAGAGAATTATTTATAAAGTTCATATTGAAAATTTCTTTAATATGTTTATATCTTTCTAAAATTCTATCCATTTTTTCAAGCTGAACTCCTAGTATTGCTCCTGTTATCTCGCTCACTCTCATGGAGAAACCAAGAAATGGAGATTGATGTTTAAAGAAGTTACTATGGTGTGGACTAAAGCTAAATGCTCCATCAGATATTAAACAAAGCTTTTCATAATTTTCACGAGAGTTCGTAATGACAAGTCCACCTTCCCCAGCAGTTAGAATCTTATCTTTATTATAAGAAAAGCAACCAAAGTCACCGATCGTTCCAAGATAACGCCCTTTATACAACCCGCCCTTGGCCTGAGCTGCATCTTCTATTACCTTTAGATTATTCTGTTTTGAAATTTCCATAATAGAGTCCATGTCGCAGCAGAGCCCATCCATATGTACAGGAATAATTGCTTTAGTACGTTCACTAATAAGACCTTTAATACTAGAAATATCTATAAGTAGAGTATGATCAACCTCTGCGATAATAGGAATACCACCACAAATTAGAACTGCTGTAGCTGTGGCCACAAATGTATAAGATGGAATAATAACCTCATCTCCAGGGCTAATTCCAGCGGCCACTAAAGCACATACTAAGGCGTTAGTACCACTTGTAACAAGATGAGCAAAAGATGTTCCAAGCTTATTGGCCATTGCTTTTTCAAACTGCGTACATAGACCATCGTTACTTTGGTATCTAAAGAGGTTTCCAGACCTAAGAACTTGGGAGATAGCTACAATCTCCTCGTCTCCAAGAAAGTGCTTATCTCTATTTAATTTGGTATTATCTGCATCTAAGCGATTACAGTCTTTACAGATTTCATACTTTTGTCGCTGTCCTGTCTTTAAATCACAACGAAATTGATGAGAGTCTTTACTGTTCCAGATATCAATCACATTATCAGACTTTATATTTCCTAAACTATGTTTTCGATAAGCATCTTCAAAGCAAGGTAGTACATCACCATCAACAGTAACGGTAAACATCAATGATGGCACAGAACAGGAATGTTTTGAAAAATCTCCCTTTTCACCAACTTTAAGACTACCACTTCTATTTGTTAAAACTAAGTTTTGATAATCCCTTATGGATACTTTAGATTTTATTGATAGTTCTAAATCGTCATAGAAACTCTCAATAGGTAATTTCTTTATCGCTTCGTGCTTGGTAATAACAATTTCGCAAATACCTTTATCGATAATATCTACAAGCCTATCTTTATTTAAAATTTTAGTACCATTTGAATACAAACTCAAAAATGAAGATGGTAGAGTTTTCTTTGCAAGCTCAACAAATCTATCAAAGTTTGGTGTGTCCATTGGTTCGTTATAAAAATCAAACGCTAACTTTCCCTTATAGCCTTTCTCTTTTAATTGTAATAACAACTTTGTATATAGCTCAAGATCCATTTCTCTAGAGGATGAGTATCCATCGATAGAATTGGGGCAATAGGAGCATGCAAGATTGCAATTACTATTTATTTCTATTTCTATAAGTAGAGGTAGATTATTCATAATATATACAACTCACATCAATTTTCACCTTATCAATAAGGTAAGAGTAAATCTTATCCGATTCTTTAAATTTATTGAGAACAACTCGCTCAGAAGATAGAATTCTTTTTAGTGAGTCTTTGTCAAAAATATTCTTGGAAGAGATATAAAATACATTTACATCATTCATTTCCATATTCCTTAGAGTTTTTAAAAATGAGTCTGAAAAACTCTCCTCATAAGTGTCAAAGTCAAATGAAATAACTGAAATATTTTTTATATTTGAACTCATAAACGATCGAATCTTATCTAAGAAAATAGTTCCCTTCACAGTGTCTGAAAAGTGAGATAAAAATTCTCTATTGAGCAGAAGGGCCGAACCACCAAGAGCTTTAATGGTCTTTCTTCTTGCCTTATCTATAAAGTCTAAAGAAATTGAATTAGTTATATCTATCTCATACTTTGGTTTCAAGTGTCTCATTTGGTCACACTCTAATAAGTATCTCGCAATTTTATCGCCCATCAAGGAGGTAATTTCTTTAGGTAGATGTGAATGAGAAATCAGAGAACTTGGTATTTTATAAATACCTTTACCAAAAATATCTTTGTGACCTCCCCAGTCAGAAATAATGAGAGGCCACCCTTTTTGCTGGGACTGGGCCACAGAGCAACCGAAGTCCTCACATATATACGAACTCAGGGAAATATAAACAGGATTTGAAAACTTAGTATTTAGCCATTGATCTTCAGCGAGCTCTCCATAGAAAGTCACAGACTGACTCAATTTTAAGTTTTCGATTTGTTTCAAGACTTTCGTTTCATATTCTTTATTCTCTCTTCTTCCATAGTCTTCATGATAGGTATCATCATAAGAACCAAATAAATGTAGAGAACATTTAACTCCATTTTTATTAAGTGAATTCAAAACACTTAAAATCAATGTGATATTTTTTTGTGCACTCAAGCGACCTGCAAATACTAAATCAAGCTCTTCTTCCCAGTCAATCTGCTTAGATTCACCTATATTAAAAATCTCATCTCGAGGAACAACATTTACAATATCTTCAATACCTAAAAAGTTTTCTAGAATACGTTTATTTGCCATGCTTAGAACCCAGAATCTACAAGAAGAAAAATTCCAGTTACCGCTTTCAAAAAACTTTTTTACACAGTCTCCAAAAAAAATCACATCTACAACTTCATCAGCACTTAAATCAAACTCGACACTACTATAATGATCGACATAGAATCTCTTATTGCTTTTAAATTGCGGATTTTTAGAAAAGAAGTTCTCAACTCTTGTATAAAGAGAATTAATACTTTTTAAACATGGATCTCTATGAATAGAGCCTCTCTTAACTTTCATAGTATATAAAATTATTCTCCAATAGAAACTTTAAGCCATTTTCACATACTTCAAATTCTCCAAGACTAATTTCATGAGAAGTACTCATAGAAAATTGAATCTCCCCCTTATGAGGGTCACTAACTATAATTTTGTCCTTCTGAATATCTACCCATGGGGCTATTTTAGCACGAGATAGATCACAATCCTGAAATCTTGAAGACTTATCACTTCCATAAACGGAAGCTATCTCCAAATAGTCGGAATCACTGTAATTTTCAAATATCCAGCTACTATCAATGGCCGGATTTAAATGATCTCGTTTTTTAGCCAGCCAACAACTAAAGGCAAAATCAGCTCTTTGCTCACTATGTGATTGCAAGTGATCTGAAATATTTTTAACAAGGTTTGAAACACTATATAGATCATCAACTCCTTTTGTTTGGAGTGAACTTGCTTGTTCTAGTGCCACAACAATCTTATTTACATTAAGAGTTGGACCAAATGAGGCATGATCAATCTCAATAAGTTGAACACTTTTGTTGTAACTAAGCTTAAAGTCAGAGTATCCCCCCCAATCAGAAAGGACAGCAGTATGATTAGCATTCAATGCATGTAGCACTGCCATTCCAAAATTCTCATCAGAGTGAAGAGAAGGAGATATAAATATTTTTTTCCCATTAGGCAAGAGTCCACTAATTTCATCTCTTTCAACGAAACCATTGAACTTCACTTCATTATCCAAGTCCAATCTACAAATTAAAGACTCCAAAAACTTTTTATACTCAATACTCACCATATTCATATTGGGAGATCCTAAAGAGTCTTCTTCTCCAAAAATATTTAATGAAAAATTTGTATTCGATTTCTTGAATACTGACAGGGCCAATAAGAGCGTATGTAGATTTTTCTGCTGTGATATTCTTCCAGCATAATACAATGAAAGATGATCTCCTTGTACCTTACTATCTTTTTTAATACTAGCATTAGAGATGAATGGAATAATATCTACTTTGATATTTGGAATTTTTCTCTCTAGAAGTAACTTATCTTTCAAACAACTAACAATAAAGGAATCTCTACCATTCAAGGTTTTATCCCAGCCCCATTTCGCCAGTGGCCATAAACAAATGGTGGCCATTCCATGAACGTAGAAAGAAATAGGTGCATCAATATGAAGCTTCTCTCTAATTGTTTTAAATGCCCATGAAATCTTAAGATTAAAACAGCTGATTATGATTCTCTCAGCTTTAAATGCAGCTCCTGCAAGTTCTTTTATGTCAGTCTCATCCACATTAATTATATTAAGTTGAATACTATTTTCGTCACAGTACTTTTGCCACAACTGCTTAATTCCAGGAATAATTTCTGTCATACTGAACCAAGAATAATTTCTTTGAGATGTAAGTAGCAGAAACTCTCTATTTGGTGACATAGTAATCTCCAACAACAATTCCATCAACGTTAGAAGATTCAAAGAAGATTAAAAGATCATTTAAATCTTCTACGATAGGCTGCCCCATCACATTTAGGCTAGTATTTAAAACTGCATAAATTCCAGTTTTGTGCCCTACGCTTCTTATCAAAGAAGCATACTTTAAGTTAGTCTCATCTTCGATTATTTGCGCCCTAGAGGTTCCATCGACATGAGTAACTTCTTTAAATAAATCTTTAAACTTCTCCTTCACAGGTATAGTAAAAGACATATACGGACTTTTAAAGTCTGAGTCTATTTTAAAATACTCATCAGCATATTCGAACAGTACAGAACAAGCATATGGCCTAAATTCTTCTCTAAACTTTATTTTAGAATTTAAGTAATTTTTTAAGTCATTACGATCGACCCTAGCAAGAATTGATCGATTTCCTAGTGCCCTTGGACCACTTTCACTTCGACCTTGAAACCAACCTAAAACTTTCCCTTCTACTAACTCACTAGATATCTCATCAACTAAGTCTTCAGCTAGATATTTAATATTATACTTTGCGAAGTACTTTTTTATCTCATCTTCACATATATAATCAGAATTTTTGCCAAGATATGGTGTTTCACTTGTAATATATTCCCCATTCTCTCTATGATATAAGTGCTGAATTATTCCAACAGATATTCCTTCATCTCCTGGAATAGGAGGAATGGTTATCGACTTAAATTTTTTATTTTGAATCAATTTAAAGTTAGCAACACAGTTTAAGGCCCCTCCACCAACAATAATGACATGAGAGAATTTATTTTCATACTTACTCAACTGCTCTAAGAGTACCTCTTCATAGAACTTCTGAACACTAGCGGCGACATTCTTATATAGATCCATATGTTCAGAACTCTCCCATTGAGACTTATCTTTACCTCTAAAGCTCTTGTCCCAATCCAAAGACTCAATATATGACATAGGACAATCTATCTTCTGGGCCTTGCCAAATGCAGACAGTCCCATCACCTTTCCTGCGTCATTTTTATTATTAAAAATAAACTCCGAAGCAAATTCAAATAACATTCCAGGACTTTTACTAAGAACCTTTTTAATTCTTTTTGATTCAATGAATGGATAGAACTTTTTTTCTAAGCATGTGAGATGATTATTCTCGAGTTTATAAAAGCTAATTCCTTCATAGGACTTTTCATCTATACAATAACTTAATTCATCCTGTGCTCGTTCTAGTGATTTAATGTCCAAAGAGCTTGATCCCGCTCCATCTATAACCATCACAAGAACTTTTTTCTCTCTGGTGAATGTAATCCCACTCAGGGCATGAGCATAATGATGAGCAAGAGAATGCTTTAACTCTCTTGACGTGAATTTTTTAAGAGATTTTTTTTCCAAGAACTCATCAAATGGAGAATTCTGATTTAATGCAAATTCAAAATCTTTGGTTAAAAGAACATCTCGACAATCAGCACTTATAGAATCTTCTCTACTTAGAATAGATAATGCTCTCCAAGGCCACTCTCCAGAGTACTTTTTCTTATTTAAACGCTCACTTAAGATGAGCTCTAAAAGATCATTTTCATACTTGGCCACACCAGAGCTATACAAAGTCTTTGAAATGCCAAGTATCGTCTGTTTTTTCAAACTATGTTCCTCTTTCTACCTTTTCTTGAGGTATTTTCTCTAATCCATGTTAGTATTAATAATACAATATTAAAGCACTTTATCGCAATTTTTATGTCTAAACCGAAAGTACTATGCCCAGTCCCATTTACTTCATTAATCTTAAATCCTGATGGGATTGTAGGATGCTGTCGTGAGAAAGGAACTAAGCATGAAATTGGAAATATAAAGAATGAAACCATTGAAGAAATATGGAATGGCGAAAAACTCAAATCATGGAGAAGAGAGTTTCTAACGGGCAACATTACTACCTGCAAAAAAGAAATCGAGGACTCATCCTGTCATTTAATTGAATGGAACCAAGACCTACATAAACATACACAATATAGTGAAGTTATAAATGGACCAATTCTTAGACTTTCTCCAGATATAAACGGAAATTGTAATTTAAAGTGTCCTTTTTGTGATGTTTGGCAACTACCCAATGGCCTCTATGATAGCATCGAAGGTTTTTGGGAACATCTGAAAACTCATATATTAAAAGATCTTTTACAAATAGATCCCCTAGCAGGAGAACCTTTTACACAAAAAGATTTTTACAAAATTATAAAGCTTGCTCATGAAGTTAATCCTCACTGTGAATGGGACTTCACCTCTAATGGTCAGTGGCACTTCTCTAGCTATATTAAGGATCATCTTGATCTTTTAAAGATAAGACAATTTTCAATCAGTCTAGATTCGGCCAACACGGAAACTTACTCCAAGATTCGCTCTCCAGGAGATCTAAACACAACAATAAAGACTATTCTTGCTCTCAAAGACTACAGAGATCAAAGAATAAAAGAAAATAGAGGTTTTCGATTAATATTAAATTTCTCATTACAGCAAAGTAATATCTATGAAATTAAAGATATTTTAGACTTCTGCAACAAACTTGAACTATACCCTTTTATCCAGTTTGTTTATGTTCCTTCTGAGTTATCAACACTTTCCTTAGAAGAAGGAGAAAGAGTAAACATTCTTCAATGGTATATAAAAAACTTAACACCTGAACAATTAATGATCTCTCATCGAGTACTTAGACCACTTTTAAAGTCTATTGAAAATACTAAGTTAAAAGCTAAACTTCTTAAGACACTAGAACTACTCACGGAAGGAAAATTTAAGGAATTTCTCTTTAAGCTTTAAAAAATTTTGGACATTTCTCTTTATATTCTAATAGAAAATTGGCTTGATCAATCTTATTTTCAAGAGACATTAGTACAGGCTTTATAACTCTCGATAACATAAATATTTGAACCTCATTCAAACTCAGATAGTAATTAAGAACTTCCTTTTTATTATCATCGTCTAGAGTTAACAAACTATATTCTTCAGGTTCGTAACAGAAAGTGATAAATGGAAAAATATCTTTTTCTTTGCAAAAGCTAAATACATTCTCTACTTCTTTCCAATTTTCTTTCATTACAAGAAAATTCAAATTCAGTCCTAAAGAACTCTTACCCCTCGATATTCTATCTTTTTCGTATTCAATTACTCGATCAAGATTATCCAGAACGACGTCTAGATTTCCCTTCTTTCTTATTCTGGCATAGTTTTCTTTATCTAAACTATCAATCGATACAATTAGATTTTTTACGACTATTTTATCTAAATAAGATTTAATCCTATCATTGAGCTTCCAATGAAAATTAGAATTAAATGTCCAGAGACAATCAGGGTTAAATTTTGTGACTTCATCAAAAAGTTTATAGGTATCACTTTGCAGAAACGGCTCACCTGATAACATATCAACTTCTTTTAAACTTGGAAAAATCATCTCCCTGGCCGGCTGCCAAAAGTTTTCTTCAGTGTAGAATCCATTAGGCATCTTCCAAACATGGCACATCTGACACTCGAGGTTACAAAAGCCGTTGAAGTTTGCTGTTAATTTTAAAATAGGTGTCTTTTGGATTTCCTCTATGGTTGCATATTCATAGAGCTTATTGTTTTCTTGGCAAAGATTGCAATTTCTAAAATCTATTTCTTTTCTACAGATAGTAGAATTTCCCTCAATAAACTCTCTTCTCCACTTTCTTACAATTTCACCATTCCAAATCTCTGCTAATGTATTATTTTTGAGATTACCTATTGAGTACTCAGTTCCCTTGAGCCTACAAATACCCACACTTCCATTAGGCTCTAGAATAATTGTAGTAAAAGGAACTATACAGAAATTGTTCTTCGATCTTTTTTCGCGCTCAAATAAATCGAGGACATCTTTAGTGCCCTCGAATCTATCTATAAGTTTTTTCTGGAATGACATAGAGTCAAATTAGTTTAGTTTTAGCTTTAGCTCTTCGATAACTTTCTGCTGCTCTTTAACAGTCTCTGTTAATTCTTGAATTGCCTTAGTAAGGACAGGAGTTAATTTTGCGTAATTAACCACCTTATAGCCATTCTTATCTGTAGCGACAACACCTGGAACTAAAGACTCTAGCTCATCGGCCATAAGTCCTACTTGGTGATCATTAGAAAAAGAGTAGTCTGGAAACTCAGTCGTTTTGTAGTCGTATTCATAAACATTCATTTTAGAAATAGTATCTAATCCACCTTGAAAACTTGTTACATTTTCTTTAAATGCTGGGTCTGATCCTGCAAAAACGTCAAGGTAAACACTCTCATTTAGAACTTCAGACTCAATTTCTTCTAAGCTAAACTCTTTAATTCCACCAAAGTAATACTCGTCTTTCTTTTTAGTGTCTTGATTGTTCTCTGACATATTTTCTCCAAAATAAATAAAACTTATCCAATTTTAACATAGGAATGCTTAAATTCAAAAGCAATTAAGTCGTTTAAATACAGCGACTTATAGCTCTTTCTTTATTAAACATTTCATATACTTACGCGCCCTTGCAGCTTCAAAGGCCTCATTAATATGATCAAAGCCCAAACTATGTGTCAAAGGAGCTGTATAGGCCTCAATTTTATCTTTCCAAAAATCTATTGAGGCTTGAAACTCCTCAATTTGATGAGCAGCTACCCAAGTAAGTCTAAGCCCTTTCTTTGCGTATGCAGCTTCATCAAGCTTGCCTTCTTTGTATTTCCCGACAATAAGTACATTGCAAAAGACCTTTGGAAATAGATGAATAAATTTTAAAACACCTGGGCCATTATTATCTCCAGTGCAGTCAATTGCTAAATCATATTTTAAATAATGATCATCACTCATCATAACAGCAGAAAAGTTTAAGCATTTAAGTCCTATCTCTTTAGCTATTTGAATACGACTCTTTTCTTTTTCAACTAGAATAGGCTCATAACCACGATACTTAAAAGATAGTGCAGTAAAAACTCCAATTGGACCCGCTCCAAAAATAATGACCTTGTCACCTTCTTTCAGACCAATACGGGTAGCTCTATCAAAAGCAATATCACCAATAAAAGCAACCTCCAAAAGAGCGATGGCATCTAAAGAAAGACCTTTTGGAACTTTTAAAATATCACTATAATGAATGAGAACCTCTGAAGAAATAACATTTTGAGGATGATGTCCAAGTAAAGATCTCTTAAGACAATTATGCCAATCTTTTGCCAAACAGTTTTTGCACTTTCTACAACAAGTGTGAGCAACAGAAGTGACAATTTCACCTACTTCGTGACCACTAACATTACTTCCAAGGGACTTAATTCTTCCCACCCACTCATGGCCTATAGTAGGATTTTCTCTTTTATGGACTATTTGATTAAGATCAGAACCACATATGCCAACCACAAGAGGTTCAACTAGAATTTCATCCTCACTAGCGACAAGTTCTTGCCCATTTTCAATTCTCGTAAATACTTCATTTTCATACTGATAGTGCCAGCTCATATAGAATTCCGTTCATTTCATTATTATCTATTGCCTATTCGGTCTATAATATTATCACAATTATTTATTATCAAATAATAGAGACATAAATCATAAAGGACCAATAATTAATGCAAAGAATATTTGCCATCCTAATCTGTTTTACAATTATAGTTTCTTACTACATCTACAATATAAGAAGCTCTAACTTCTTACCTGTTATTGGTAAGACCGTTTCCAATATTAAAAAGCAGCAATGGGGAACTTGCTGGAGCTTCTCAGCAATTTCGACACTTGAGTCATCAATTCTTACAAGTGGTCTTCAACATACAACAGATTTATCTGAATACCACCTCGACAAGTACAATGGCTTTAATAGAGATGGATTCTCCACAGATCCAAAAAAGGATTGGTACAGCACACAAGGAAAAGGATTCCAAGGAAGTAATACTGATGCTCTAAATTCAGGACTTATGGTTCACTTAGGAGGTGACTTTACAGTAGCCGCTGCTTATCTATCTAATACAAAAGGGGCCGTAGAAGAATACAAAACTCCTAGCATCTTAACTCATAAAGATTTTGATAAATTTGGAAATACTCCAACGACAGGAGTACTTCTAGAGAATAATTATGAATATATTTATCCTCAAAGAATTGAATGGTTAACCACAACAGGAACTGATAGTGAAAAAAGAGATGTCATAAAAGAGTATATAAGAAAATTTGGTTCTGTCTCGTCTGCACAGTATATGACTGATACGCCTATTGGATTTCACAAGAATAAAGAAGTTCATTTAAATCTAACAACAACTAAACCTAATCATGCAATCAACATTGTTGGATGGGATGATGACTTTAATTATAGAGGTCATATAGGAGCCTGGATTATTAAGGACAGTGACCACATTGACGATAAAACAGGTGAAAAAATTTCATTCTACTATATTCCTTATGATGATTTGATAACAGCTAAAGACCCTAAGATGGGTGGAGTGAGCTTCAACAGTCCTAAGAAAAGAGAGGGTCTTGTAACAATAAGGACCCATGCACTTCATGGCTGGAGATTTAATATTGATTCATACGAAAGTATAAAAAATCATTTTAGAACCTCTAACGACAAAGAAGAATTAATAGGGATTGGTGTGTATATCCCAACGGTAAATACCAAAAGCAAAATAGCGATTAAAGTAAATGGTAAAACCATTGGTCTTAAGAAAGAGTTAGTGGCAAAGTTTCCTGGTTTTTACTATATCGACGTTGATGCATATACTATAGATCCAAATTCGCAAATTGAAGTAACACAAAGCAATGATAGTAAAGTGTATGCACTAGACTCCTCATCCAAGATGGATGTTCTGCTTTCTTCTAATAAATTTGAAATTTCACCTCAGACCATTGAATCAAAAGCTCTAAAAAACCAGAGTTTTTTACTCAGGAATGGAAAATGGATTGATTTGCAAGACATGGAACAAGACCCGAATATCAACTATAAAAGAGCAAATTTTCCCATAAACCTTTATACCAAGAAAAGATTGCTACAATAGAATAAATGCTTAATATTTTGAGAAATAAATTATACATATTCACGCAAGATAAGAATTTTCTATATGCTATTGCATTAGGTTTATTTCTATATCTACCATCTCTTTATTTTGATTTCTTTATTTTTGATGACGACGATAATATAAGAAATAATCTTCTCATGTCAGATTTGAGTTTGGAGAAGTTTTTCTATCCTTGGTTAAATACCAAAATCCCACTTTCCTACAATGCATGGCAATTTATTTCTATGCTCTTTGGTAACTCGTCAGCAACACCTTTTCGCGCATTTTCAATACTTATTCATCTTGCGAATTCAACAATGGTGTTTACGATATTTAAGAAGTATTTTGTAAAAAATAATATCCTACCTTATCTGGCACTGTTTCTTTTCATATGTCATCCTATAAACGCACAAAGTGTTATTTGGGCATCTTCATTAAGAGAACTACTTGCTACTTTTTTTCTACTTCTGTGTTCATATTGCTTTATGAGCTTTACCGACCTTACATTGAATAGACTTATTCTAATCACTTCACTATGGTTCATTAGTATATTATTTAAACCAATAGGAATCGCTGCTCCAATAATCTTTGGAATTTTCTATTTCCTAAAGGAAAAAAATTCCACAGAGAGTGATCAAAAAAGTAATATAAAAGAATACCATATTCTATCATTTTTAATTTTCTCCACGATTGTCGTTGCTATTTCCTATATAGGAGAAATTACAAAATCTGATACATTACTTAACTATGATCTTAGGACAGCACTACCGCTAAGTCTTTTTGCCCTTTCAAGATATCTGATTAACTACCTCTTTCCAGTATTTCTTGAATATAATTATAGCCTTACTCCAGCTAGTATTACCTCATATATGGCCGAGCCTATAAACTGGTTACAGCCACTTATTCTATTATTTCCAATTGCGCTTCTAATGACAATTAAACACAAAAAGTCCTTGCTTCTATCATTTGGAGTCTTTTTTCTTCTCATTTTTATTAATCTAGGAATTATACCTTTTACTCATCAATACATATCTACCGTTACTGACAGGTACATGTATCTACCTTCAATTGCGATTATTTTTTCTATTTGTTTATTTTTTCAGAAAGTTAATATTAAGAAGAAGTATTATGGTTTAGTAATTATCATACTAAGTATAATAACCTTAAATGAAGTTAATCTTTGGAGAGACAGCTCTACACGACTTGAAAAAGAAGTCTACTTAAATGATGTTGAGAGATCAAGTTATGCTCAGGCATTGATTAGAGATCGAAAATTTGATGAGGTAACAAGTTTTTTAAGTACTCAAATGAGTGATTTAAGTCCTGAAAAAATTGCTATCATCATCAGTCTAAAAAACGTGATACCTGAGTTTGAGAACTCTTCGGAGACGTTATCATTTATTCAACAAAATTATCAAAGTCTACCAGAGCACTTCATTCCATATCTTGCTAACTATGCTTTCAAAGAAAAGAAATATGAACTTGCTAGAATGTTGTATGCTTACGCGTCTTCGCTAAACTTAACTTACTTTATCAAATTTAAAACTTCTGATATTGATATTCTAGAAATGAATGAAAGAGACAGATCACTAATCAACAGTCTGGTTATCTTGTATGAGAAGGATCAAATGATATTTAAAAAAGCAAAACCACTGCTGGGACCATATATTAAAAATACCTATCAATTAGAAAAGGTTCTTGAAAATTTGAAGAAGTAAATTATTTAGATCTTTCTAGCTAGAACCTGAATCCTATTGCCCACTTTAAAGAAGTTCGCCAGCGACCAGATCGCTCTATTTAATAAGTGATTCTCTCCTCTATCATGGTACCCAATAATTCCCTGGATACCTGTCCAGTAGTCCAGAACCTCAAAACCATTCTTTTCGAGAATTTTAAATAATTGAAATTTATTAAATTGCCATAAATGATATGGTAGACCGTATCCATGATTTAGAGGGATCTTAAATCCAAGAACATTTGGGACCTGAATATATATCATTCCATTTTCACTAAGGGCCTCATGGGCTTTTTTAAGTGCCAAATCAGGAGACTTAAAGTGCTCTAGAACATCAAACATTGTAATTAAATCAAACTTTTTCCCACTAATATCATAATCTTCAAATGACTCTAAAGTTGCTTTTAAATTATACTTTTCGACACAGTACTTAACAACTTTATTGGAGACATCAATTCCTTCAACAGTCGCTCCACTTGCAACCATTTTATTGGCCCAATCTCCGTAACCTATTCCTACATCAAGCACATGAGAGTTATCTCTATAATTAAACTTTCTAAGTCTTTCTAACCTTTGTTCATAGTACTTATCGAATATACTTTTGTATTTTTCAATAAAATCCGGAACACTCCAAAACTCAACATCGTCAGTTTTCTCACTCTTAGCATTATCAATGAAATCAAATAAGTTCTCAGGGTATTCTTCAAGGTAGACGAGACTACAGTCACGACACTGTACAAGAGAATAATTTCCAACCTCTTTATATAAAGAGTTATTCCTATGATTGCAATTGTAGCAACTATTGAGCACTTCTAATCCTTGGATTCAGTATCATTTCAATTCAGAGTATCATATAATAATAAATATTTGGAGATTTGAGTGAGAGATAAGAGCGAAGTAGTAATTAAAGATATAAGCATCATAGTACCTGCCTATAATGAAGAAGGCTCCTTAGAAAAGCTGGTCATAGAACTGAGAGAAACTTTAATCTCCCTTTTTTCTTCTTGGGAGATCATCATTGTTAACGACGCTTCATCTGATAATACTGCGGTGATTGCCGATGAACTTAAGAATAGATTTTCGAATATTCATGTTATTCACAATTTAGAAAATAAGAACGTTGGTGGCTCCTATATTGAAGGGCTCAAGGTCGTAACTAAGAGTTATGTCAGCTGGCTTCCCGCAGACGGGGAAATACCTCCATCTATACTAGAAAACTTTACGCAAACCTTTAAGGAAAATAGTGTTCTTGTTCCTTACCCTACGAACTCATTTCGACAGAGAAGCTTTATTAGGGCGATTATTTCAAAAATATTTAGGTCTACAGTTAACATCCTCTTTAAAATTAACCTGAAGTATCAAAATGGGAGTAATGTCTATCCTACTCATATTTTAAAGAATGGAAATTTCGACTCTAACGGATTTCTTATACACCTAGAGATGTTACTCTATTCCATTAAAATTATGAAATGCGAAGTTTCTCAAGTTCCGTTCAAATTAGAAAAGAGAGCTTCAGGTGATTCCAAAGCTCTCAGTTTTAAAAATATTTTAGATATTTGTATAGGCCTGATAATTCTCAAAAAAAAATACTAAAACTATCTCGCATCTCTAGCGCAACCAATTGTCCCACCACGTCCCAGAGCAACTACGTTCTGTCCAGTACTACATCTCTTAGTTGTAAATGTAGTTCTACAATTAGAACTAATGCAAATCTTAGAGCCAGAAACACTTCCTGAACCGTTATTTAGTGAACTATTTCTCCCATATGCTGTGATGTATGAACCTTTTATCCATGCATTTGAATAAACATTTGCACAAAGACCATTTTGTGAACAATCCTTTAACTGATAAGTCGCAGAATAAGACGGATTAATCTGTGTTAATGTAATTCTATTCGTACTTTGTGTATACGCTGTAGATAGTTGAGCAACACCTGTTATTGTACAAGTCTGAGGCATATTTACACCGTTTACAAAAACAGCATTACAAACAGCTTTCTTAATGGAGTCATAAGTATCACCTGTCGATGACAACGAATCAATATAGCCAGCGATCGCAGATGCAGTATCTTCAGAGTTTGCCATTGTCGAAGCAATTGCCCAGTTAACCCACTCTTTTGTTACAAATTCCGTGCTAGTTAAGGCTCCAGCTAAAGCTAATGAATTATATCTCTTTGTCGTATTAATCTTACCTTCAAATATTCTTACCGTTTGACCTGAGCTAACTGATCTAATTTCTCCAGCTGCAGATGTATTTCCATTGGCACCAACACTTAAACCACTCTTAACCGCGAGAAAACCATCTCCCGGCTGGGGAGCGTAGGCTTGACCGATAGAGGCAGAATTTTTAATTTGGGCATGTCCATCAGCGGACATAGGAGCAATTCCAGAACCTACTGAGATACTATTATTAACTCTAAGTGTCCCTGCTGGTCCCATATTAGCTGTAGTTGTGCCTATTACAGCAGCTCTTTCTATAGTTATATCTCCACTATTTACTGAGGGAGTCGTTGCTGGACCATTTCCTATTGCCACAGAAGTCTTAACTCTTACTGTACCATCTCCAGCTGGCTGGGCTATTCCATCACCTACCGCGATTGAAGTTTTAACACCTAGTTCCCCGTCATTAGGCGGAACAGGGGCTCCATCACCAATAGCGGCACTATTTTTCACACTCAACTCTCCAGGCAACCCTGTTGCAAGAACACCGATACCAACAGATCCTTCCACAGAAAGGTTATTTGTACCTGGAACACCATTTAAATCAGCAAGAGCAAAAGGTGCTGTACCACTAATAATTCCCACACTACCATTTGAGGCCGCTCCAGCACCTGCTACATTCTTAATGTAAAGAGAACCACCTACAGTTAGGGCCGGTTCAGTTGAATTATCCCCAGTATAAGCGGGCATATTTGGAGGCCTAACGACAGCTGCCGTAGGTTCTGCAAATCTTCTTGTAATAGAAGCATTTCTACAGTGGGTCCCTTCGAAAGACCCTCCCATAGAAGTACAACTCTCTATAAGGTAAGAAGATTGATCTGACTTACAATCATCAACTGCATTACCTGCAGCATTCATTTGAACTGTTACTAGAACACGTTTACGAAGAGAGTTCCCACCATAGGTAACAACCTTGGCCTTGGTATCATCAGCTGCTGTTCCAGCAGTATTTGTTACTCTAATTATATATAAATCAACAACGGCTTGCCCAATATTTCTCGTTACACCATTTTCATCTACAGTTGTTTGAGTTGGCGCTGCACCATCAGTATATTGGCCAGGGTTACCTGGATCAGGAGCAACATATCCAACAAGCTGCATTCTATCTAATAGAAAGCTAGATGAACCAGTTCCATACTTTGACCCTGCTACGAAAGCATCATTTCCGTTATTTCTCTTTATAGAAGGAATTGCATCACCAAAACTATAACCACCTAGAGTTTGCTGACAAGATGCTTGATCCTGTAAAATTCTTCTTATGTGACCTAAAGCTTCATTTACCTCAGCATCCTGCTGAATCTTCTTAGATCCCTTGGTTGCTGTATTCATTACTTGCATTAAGCCAAGCGAAATCACACTCAACATACCTGCTGCGACCATGACTTCAACTAAGGTAAAACCTTTTGAACCGAGTAACTTTCTCATTTTCATAATTTATCCTTCAGGGATTTAAAATTTATCTCATAATTATAACTCAATTCTTTCTATTTCTACTTTTGGGAACATTTTTCTCTTTCAACACATTGAAACTACTTAATAATTCAAAAGAGCATAAAGCACCTTAATAACTCGATAGTGACTTAAAAATTTGCCGATTTGGGTATAAGTCAAAATTCATGTAGAATTTCAACCATATGATGATCAATAAATATTTCGCTATTTACATATTCTTAGTATTTTCCAGTGCTCCCATTTTGGCAAACTCTGCTACGAAAGTTAAGCTCCAAGCATGTGACCTATGGCTAGATGAACCCAACCAAAGGTTCTTAGAGGCCATGAAGATAAAAGACGATAGTCTAAACAAACTGGCAAATATGCGAGTCTTCTATAAGGTCTCTGATCAGCTTCTCGCTAAGCTTAATGAAAAAGGTATCAAAGAAGGTGGTGGAGCGATTGATCAATGGGCAACGGAATCTGATGTCAACGAAAGCAATCAAAAAGAAATTCTAGAGAAGTGGAGAAAACAGTTTTTCTTTTCAACTCTTCTACCGAGTTACTCTACACTTGGGGAAGTGCAAAAGGCCCTTATTAATAACTCACTAGTTGAAATAAACAATAAGGTCTTTCCACAAGAAATAAAAAGACAGTATGAGAAATACTTCTTACAAGCAAAAGATCTGAGCTACTCACTCATAGATTCTCAAAAATTTGACGAAAGTACATCAAAAATTTTGAAAGGAAGAATTGCCCTTGTTCAACTTAATTGGTTCACCCAAGTATCAGGAACACAGTACGAACAAGACCCTTCTCTTTATCTAAATACAGACATTCAGTTTAACCCCAAATACAATATCGTCTCTATAGGACTTTCTAGTGCTAGACATATTGATGGTGACACAATAATTGGAAAGTTTATTCAACAACTTGCTCAAGCGATTGATCCTTGCAGATGGTCTATATACTATGGAGATAGAAAATACCCATACGAGAAAGTCCTTTCTTGTTTGCGTGGTAAAGACTCTATCCAAGCTGCAAAGAGAGACGACTCCCAAATAGAGAAATTTCTAAAAGAAAAAAAGATTACAAAGGAACAAGTGAATACATTAAAAAAGTACCCGCTTTGTAATTCTGCCTTCTATCCTCAAGGAACTTTACAAAGAGAGCAAGTAAATATTGCTTTTTCAGACTGGTTCAGTGCGGAAGCTGTTGCACAGGCCAGCGGAATATCCAAACACTTCAGAGAAGATTTATGTATCGTTGAAACAAATAAACTCTACCATGCTTTTCCTCAAAACTTTGAACGACTTGTAAGGATTTATTTTGCAAACCCTAAGGTTAGTGAGCTTGTAGGTATTAAGGAAAATAAGAAAATAAAATATTGTAAACTATAACCTGAGACCTTTAAATAAAGTTGACGTGCTCAGGTGGCTTTTTTAATTCCCATAAAAACTTATTAACAGAGTCAGGTCTACAAAAAGGCATACATTTACAAACGTTCAACTCATTTTGAATATAGCTTAGAACTTTTTTCTTTCTCTCACTATTCCACATTGTTTCAAAACTATCTGCTAGAACATTCCCATAGCAATGCCTCTTATCTCCAATAAAGGGCCCACAAGAGTAAACATCACCTCTTGCATCTATTTCCAGCATGAACTCTCCAGACAAGCACTGCTTATAATCTCTTTTAAATGTGTTTGAAAAGTTTGTCATTCTTAGAATGAACATAAAATCATCGTCATTCAGAGATTCTAGCTTTTGCAGTCTTGCTAGAACTTTATCCCTATCTTGAATAACATCATTAAACTTTGTTCCAGGATGTTTTAAAAATGGCTTTATAGACAAATATGATACTCCAATTTCTTTTAATCTCTTTGCTAAGAGCTCTATTTCATTTTTATTTTGATCTAGGAGAACACACTGCACACCAATAGTAATAGAAGATTTCAATTCTTCTTTAGTATCAACTAAAAGTTGTAGATTATTCATAACGACTTCGAAATCTTTTTTAGAAGTTCCATGGATATCTCCATAAGAATCTTCTGAACCCGCATTTAAACTAATTCTAATCCAGCTTAAGTTAGTTACTAAAGACTTAACATTCGACTTTGATATTAATCTACCATTTGTATTCATCGCGATATCTATACCACTTGCGCGAGTGTACTCTATCATCTCAACACTATCTTTATTAAGCAGGGGCTCTCCATCTCCTGCAAAGAAAATAGATTTCACCCTATGCTCTTTCCATTCATCTACCAATGATAAATACTGGAGTTTAGGAAAGTATATTGGTTCAAACTCTTTATAGTGATAGACACAAAAGTTACACTTATGATTGCAAAGGCTCGATGGAGAAAAAGCTATATAGATAGGGAAGATATCTTCACCCAATTGCCATTCTTGCACTCTATCAAGATGGTGCAACATTTTATTACCATCTAACTGTAAATTAGAAGTTTTACTCACAACTCTCCCTCAAACTAAAAAAATTAACTCAACTTAACTCTATCATAGATTTACCATAGTCAAGGAGACATCAAAAAAAATCAGTGGTTACATGAATGGGTAAGGAACTACTGGCAATAACTTGATTTATAAATAGTGTTGCCTAAAAAGGCGGTAATCTCACCTCTATTATCTACTTCACTAATCCTAAGGTCGTGTTTCTCGCCAGTACTAAACTCCAACATTAGTGATGAATCTAGGATTTTATAGGTTCCAATATTACTTGGTTTCAATGAAACAGTTTCCTGTATACTTCTGCTTGATTTGTCCCATATCGTCATTCGCCCTTCAAGAAGTCGAATAACATCTCTAGAGGAGTGAAGACTGCAGTAGAATGTAGCGACTTTTAACTTCCCCCTAAATTTCTCGAGGTTGCTCAGACTTTGGCTCGATTCAAGAGCTTCTTTACTAGATAGTTGACGATAAAGGTAAACATTAGCAATTAAGCTAACTTGTAATAGTATTAGTAGTATAACTTTGCTCATAAGTTATATTGTATATGTGAAGTGATTTATTACCAACTATTTAAATTCAATTATGCACGATTCGAAAAAGTGGTGTAAAATACAGCTTAATACAAAGACTAAAAAGAGAAAAACAATGACTGTCAAAAAGAGTAAGAAAACACAATCGTCATCTATTTTATACTTTTTCCTAATCGCAATGATTTTTGGTAATTTTGCGATGCTCTACCTACTTCATAAGAAATTCTTAGTTTTAGAAGATACTCTTGTCACTCATGAAGAAACGATAGACTTTCTAAAAAATAAGAAGGTAGACACTTATGAAGTCCCTTCTAATTCTGAAACTCCTGATAATCGTAAATTAGATGAGGCTAACTATACGACCATCCCTCTTAAAGAAAGACTTAAGTTTTCAAACTTTTTCTTCTGTTCAGAAGAAGAGGAAAAAACTGTAATGAAATTCTCTCCGGCTGGATTTATTAAGATATGGCCAAATACTCTAAAAGATCCGATGATAGCGATTCATAAGCCTAATAGCGATTCAGGGTATTTTTCAATTCGTGGAAATGAAGTAAAAATCCAACACATGGAAGACGGTGTTTCTAAAGAGTTCACTGCGAAAGAAATTGAAGTTGATAAAAATAAAATGATTGTAGCGCTTACAATTGAAAATCAAAATTTTTCAATACTAAAGTGTCCGCCAATTTACAATGGCCTAGACTAACGAAGTAATTCTTTCACATTTTCTTCGATAGAGGACGATAACTCTATCGAAGAGCAATTAGATTTCATTATTAGTATAATAGCATTTCGAATTCTGGATATTAAAATCCTAAAATTTAGTAGATAGTCTTTAATATTATTTTCTATAAAGTACTCTATAATCATTGGAAGCCCTACTCCAATAATCATGTGATACCACATAAATTGAAATGCTTTTACTTTGGAAATTTTATACTTTTTAGGTTTTTCAAAACTCCCCCTAAAGCCAAAAATAACCTTCGTGTTCGAGGCAACTGAAATATTATTTCTAAGAGCGCTTATCGGAAGAAGATACTTCTTAGAATAGTGCTGTCTTGTAAAATCATATATTGCATCTTTGTCTAATCCAAAAAGACCATCGTAATCTTGTCGTTTTTCAACTCCTAACCTTAGAGGGTATGGATATAGACCCCCCTTGCTATCTACAATCGGAGAATCGTCTGAGATAATATCAACGTCATACTTTTTCAACAAATGAAGCAAGGTCGTGCTCTTCCCTCCCTTAGAGGGTAGAATTAAAATATAATTCGTCTTATCATATACAAATGCACATGCATGAATTTTATGAAAACCAATACTATCTAGATACTTTCCTGAACGAGACTGAATAATTAAGAATATTAATTCATAAACCAAATCTTGATTTTTAGAAAATAAAGTAAAAGTTCTATTCTTATAATCCAAAACCGTTGTGGCCTTAGAATAATAATCATTATACCTAATCCCATCCGAATCATAAGTCATAGAATTGGCAGATTGTTTTACAGGATAGAGATTCTTGGGAATTTTTCCATGTGGCTCCTCTTCAATCCAGCTAATAGCAAGGCCCTGACTTCCCTCCAGTCTATCAACCAGAAAATAGCTAAAGTCACTTCTAACTTTTTTATAAAGCTCTTCGTTTAAGCCTTCGACGGAAATATTAAAGCCATGAATATTTATTAAAATCTTAGTTCTTTCTTGCATTAGGTAGAATTATACCTGAAATCATGCCTAAGGAGAAACCCAAATGAATAACAACTATAACTAAGCAAGAATACACACATTCACTTAAATTTCTAACTTCTTTTAATTTTAAAAGTGTAAAAATACTTAATAAGAAATGTAAGACAACCAATAGAGAAAAACTTATTGGAGAATAGACTAACGTAACAGGAGTGATTAATCCGCATAAAATAGGTATTAGAAAAAAGAAGTGATAATTTCGCCTACTCTTTAAAATAATTTTCGTTCGTGCACATCCGGCCCTTAAGTGCAGCTTAAACAACTCCCACACCTTGACCCTTCGATAGTGAAAAACATAGAGATCAGGGAAATAGTAAAGAGATTGTCCAGAAACAGCTAATCTATTTAACAAGTCACATTCTTCTGCCCTCATTATCTTTTCATCGAAGTAATATTGCAAAGGACCAAGAGCGGCTCGTTTTACCCACAAGTTACAAAGAGTCAAATCAAGCTCTGTTGCTTTTAGGTTCATACTTGTATTTCTATTATGGCGTCTATAGGTTGCGCCTGTGACAAAGGGTGAACTCAATACAGAACTTACTAACTCCTGAGCTCTCCCCTCTTCTGAACGAGGTTGATCTGGTCCACCAAAGACATCAGGACAGTGCTCTTGAATAATCTCCTGTGAGTAACTAAAGTAATCTTTATTTGGAATGATGTCGTCATCTAAGAACAACACATACTCTGCTTCTGAATGAGAAATCAAAAGATTACGGCTCACTCCTGGCATTAGTTTAGTAGCTACTTCAACTATCTTTATAGGTAGTTTTCTTTGGAAGGACCTAACGAGTTCCATTGTTTCATGATCTTCAGAATGAACAATGATATAAATATTTTTAAGATTTTGCAGAGGGGCTATATTATCAAAATAACTTAATAGCTTGCTAAATAGCTCGTGTCTAAAGTAGGAAGCACAAAGTATATCGTATTGTGGATTAATCATTTTTTATAAAATCCAAGACAACCGTTTCTAGATTCTTAAGCTCTTCAGTATTTCTATAGTAAAAAACCATTCTTTCATTAGGATAAATACTCTTTTCACAAGGGGTAGGACCATAGAGAGCAATCGTTCTCTTGCCAAGAATATTAGCAACATGAAGACCAAGGCTATCTAACGTAATGATAGTTTCACATTTTGCAATCCAAGAAATATATTCATTTATGCTATCAAACCCTTCTTGCCAAGAGACAGAGGAAGATTCATTAATTGCATCATACCAACTAGTCCAATACTCTTTTGGTAGAATCTTTTGAGGCCACTTAGGTCCTGCCTTCCAATTGAGCCCATATTTATAAATTGGGGACGTCTTAAGTTTTGAATTAATTCTAAGTTCGCTCAACTCAGTTTTTATATTAAAGTATTCATAAAACTTCTGCTCAATGGAATAATCATCAAGAATTGGAAATTGAACTACGCTACTACTGTCATGCCCAATTTTTCGAATCGTACTGCTCGAAGTAAATCCGTATACATTGCCACCTTCTATTGAGTAACCTTTTTCAAGATTTAAAACTATGTCGTACGAAGACTTGTCAATAATATCCTGTCCAATTATCTTCAAACCAATTTCTTTATCAAAGACATCAAAAAGCTCGAGTGCTTTATGATCAGTTAACCAATCAATGCTCCACATATTGGAAGGAAATCCACTGCAAACAATTGGAATAGTCCTTAAAACGTCTCCAAGACTACAAATTTCTCCACTAACTTGCTCAGCAAATGTTTCACTATGACCTGTTTTGATAATTAATATTTTTTCCACACCTAATTATAGTTGAATAGTCTAACGGTTGCATTAAGATTTATAGCGTTGATCTTTGACACAAGTTGTCCAGAATCTTATAATGCTTAAATGCTACAACAAGTTACTCTTCCAGAAAATTACAACTATATTGGAGTCTTCCTCACACTAGGTTGCAACTTGAGCTGTAGCTACTGTATTAATCATACTGTAGGACTTAATCAGAGAAGAAAACACCTTACTGGTGAGCAATGGTCTGAAGCCTTAAATAGATTAAGCTCTAGAGAAGATCTTCCTATCTCCCTTCAGGGCGGAGAACCTACAATACATCGAGACTTTTATAAAATTATTAATTCTATTTCTCCTAGCACTCGGATTGATCTTCTAACCAACATTCAATTTGATCCACAGACTTTCATGAACAATATTTCTAAAGATAAGTTCGATAGAGATCTTCCATATCCGGCAATTAGAGTTAGTTACCATCCAGAGACGATGGATTTAGACGAGACAATTAACAAAGTAAAAATCCTTCATGACTCAGGTTATTCAATAGGTCTTTTTTGTGTTGATCACCCAGAATCTTCGGCCGATATTTCTCTGGCACAGGATCAATGTAGTAAAAACGGCCTCTTTTTTAAACTTAAAGAGTTTCTAGGTACACACAATGGAAAAGAATATGGTCAATATCATTACCCAAATGGTGTTTTTAAAGATGAAAATAATTTACAGACAGTAAGTTGTAAAACTTCTGAGCTTCTTATTTCTCCAGAAGGATATGTCTTCAGATGTCATCATGATCTTTACAATAAGAAGTCTCCAATTGGTGATATACTCTCGGATAGATTTCAAATTAAAAACGACTTTTCAGTCTGTAATTACTTCGGTCAATGCAATCCATGCGATGTAAAGCTCAAAAACAACAGGTTTCAAAGCTTTGGTCATTGCTCAGTTGAGATTAAGAATATTTAACACTGTTTCATTTACTCGGACACTTAAACCCCAAATATTAAGAGTTACTAAAAGGTAACCTTAATTTATTTTTTTCACTAAACTCATACCAATATTTTGTCGATTTACTAATATAACCCTTAATTGGTAACAAAATGCTCTACCTTTATGAAGAACTAGAAAAAACAACAAATACTGGATGCTGGCAAGTTGATCTAGTAACCAATGAGCTTTTTTGGTCCCCTCAAACTTATAGAATACATGGAATTGAAATTGGCGAGAAAATGGATGTTGACTCAGCAATAAATCACTACCATCCGGAAGATAGAAGTAAAATAACCGAATTATTCAATAATCTAGTTCAAAACCTTGAAGAATTTAGAGCTATCCTTAGAATTATTGATAATAATGGAAATGTAAAATACGTTGAATCTTATGGAAAACCTCTATTCACAGATAATAAATTAACTGCTGTTTTTGGTACGTTCAAAGATGTAACAAAAGAAGTTTCAATCGTAAGCTCAAAAAGAAGTATTTCCAATGAGTTTTTTAAATATAAGCAATCTCTTGAGAATTTTTTCATTGTGGCCCATACCGACAAGAGCGGTGTCATTACTCATGTAAATGATAAGTTCTGTGAAATATCCAAATATTCGAGAGAAGAAATCATAGGAAAAACTCACCGTTTAATCTCTTCAGGACTTCATCCTAAATCATTTTATCATGAGCTATGGAAAAAGATCCTAAAGGGAGAGATTTGGACAGGACAATTTTGTAATAAGGCAAAAGATGGTAAGCTCTACTGGGTCGAAACCTTTATCTTCCCTAAATTGGATATTCATAAAAATATAACAGGATTCACTGCTCTTCGTTACGATATCACTGAAGAGAAAGAAATAGAAAAAGAGCTTGCGGCCGAAAAAGAAAGAGCTTCATTTTCCGCACAACTGGCGGCAGTCGGAGAAATTTCAGCGGGAATTGCTCATGAAATAGCAAACCCACTCTCTATCATTTCAGGTCAAACAAAAATAATTCCTAGAATTATGGAAAATCCTCAAAAGTTTCAAAAATCTCTTGATTCAATTGATAAGGCATCTAAGAGAATTGAAAAAATCATTAAGGGACTTCATCACTTATCTCAAAAATCTAGAGATAACGGATTTTATAATACAAACTTATCAACAATTGTAAGTAATACTCTCGAGTTCTGTGAAGAAGCCATGAGAAGTATGCAAATTAAATTAATCTATGAGCTACCAAAAAATCAAATCGAAATTTTTTGTAATGAAACTCAAATCTCTCAAGTCTTATTAAATCTTATTAATAATGCTAAAGATGCGATCAAGGAATCTACAGTAAAAGAGAATTGGATAAAGATAGATTTTGTAGAAGATTATGAGCATGTAAAAATACACGTTATTGACTCTGGTCCTGGTATTGCGCCAGAAAATAGAGAGAAATTAACACAATCATTCTTTACAACAAAGCCAATTGGAAAAGGTACAGGCCTAGGTCTCTCATTAGTAAACCGATTTGTTAAAGAGCATAATGGAGAATTTTATTTAAATGATTCTTTTAACAATACATGCTTTACAATTATTCTTCCAAAGGCCAAAGCACAAGCAGCCTAGTTTCAGATAGTTACTCAGCTCTGTTTCATTGCCAATCCAGTTTCCCTTGGGTACTATTTTTCACATAATTTTTAGGGAGAGAAAATGAAGCTACTATTAATGCTAGCACTAATATTTAATATCAGTGCCTTCGCAAAAGAAATTAAAATATTAGACGTTTATAATAACTATGATTCAGAAACAAATGAATTTCTAATAGATGTTGACCAAGACCTAGTAATTAAAAAATTTCACAAAGATACCTATAGTGGTTCTAATTTGATTGAAAGAGAAAGCTTTGAAGTTTCAAAAGTTCTTGAAGGTGGTTTGGTTCTTGAAAGACGACAAGGTCTTGAGGCCATTAAGCTGTATGCAAAAGAATTTTCAGTACAAAATGGAGCTAAATTAGAAGTTCAGTACTTAATCAATGGAGCGACAGGAAGAAGAAACTCTCTTCATATTAAACTTGAGAAAGATTATACAGGAAATTGGATGTTATTTTCTGAAGCACAAGAAGAAATTTCTCAAATGAACGTTATAGTAAACAGGCAATTTGGGATGCTTATTGGCATAAGAGAAATCATTTTCAATTAGACAAAAGTAACTTTAAGCTTCCTTCAACTAAAGAAAAGAAGGAAGCCTGATCAATCGCTTTTTCTGTGTTATTTCTAGATGCGATAAAACACTCCCACTCTTTATTTCTTTCTATTAAGTACGCCATATATATAACGCCAGGCTCAGAACCCCCTTTATAACCTGCATACTCAACCTTATTCTTATCAATAAAAGGTGTATTATAAGAAAGTATCTTCTCTATTTCAGAACTATTCTGTTCTTTTAAAGATTTATATAAAGTACAAATCTCTTCTGCCGAGGAGAACCATTCTATCTCATTTGTATAAAGTGGTGTATCTCCCCATTTTGTAATTCCTTTAATTAACTCTTCATGACTCTTAGACTTCAGTCCTTCGAGAATTTTTAATCTCTCTGAGCGAGAACTTTTAGAGTAGTTTGCAACATCCACTTTAGAAAGAAATGCCCGAGTTCTGAACATTTCCATCGTCGAGAGAAAAGGAAAATTCTTTGGATTAGAAATATTTAGGCGACGAAGTAACTTCTCCACTTCCAATTTTCCAAGATATGCTAACAAGTGATCAGTAGCAGTATTATCTGATATTTCTATCATTTTTCTTGCAAACTGATAAAGTGTTCTCTTTTGACCACTTGGTATATTTTGCATATCACCTGATGGTAAAGATTTGAACTCATCTTTAATTTCAAGTTCATCGTCCCAGCTTGCACTAGTATTTTTAATCTTCTCACTTAAGGCCAATAGTATATAGAGCTTAAAAGTAGAGCCTAATGGAAGTTGAATATCTTCATTAAAAGAAAAAATAGAACTCTTACCCAGCTTTTTAAAAAGCATTGCATTTATTCCATCAGATTTCTCTAAAATACTCTTTAGCTCTTCTTTCGTATTTAACTCAATAGGTGGAGCAATTTCCCCCTTAAACAAAAGTCCCACTATAAGTCCTGAGTCGCTTGAAGTTGAAATACTAAATTTTAGCTTCTTTGAATGATTCGTTATTAACTGGGCCGAATGACTATCTAACAAATTTATCTCAAGTCCATTGCAGCTACCATAGCTTGTTACAATATAATCAACAACAGACTGAAACTTTTCTAGAGATATCTCTTCGATAAAAGATTTATCAAAATGTTTTTCGTAATCGAGCTTAGAATCTTTCTTTAAAATACTACATAGATATTTTGACTCTCTTTCAATATTTCCAGAAAGACTTTCTAGCCCACTAGTCCATAGACCACTTATTTTTTTTTCTGAGTCGTAGTGCAGAGTGAATTTATTATAGAAGTTCTTTGTCTTAACACTGACTTGTAATGAATCATCCTCATTCTTTTTACTTGAAACCGAAACACATTTACCGTAGCTATCCAATTGTTTATTAAAAAATGAAGTATATTTAGAAAACGGAAACCCCGCTATAAAGTCCTCACTAAAACTATTGTGATAAAACTCTTTTGTAATACTTTGATTAAAACTATCACAGACAATTTTCTCAAAGTGAGCCGATTGTGCAAATACGGATATATTTAAAAGAAAAAGCAACATAAGTTTCATAGTATTTTTCCTATCGATTCGTGAAGTCTGAGCAGTGCTACCGGCATTGGAAGTTTATCCCAATCCAAAGAGAGAATAGACTTTAAATATACATTTGCTCTTTGTTCGTTATTTTCAAATATATCTTCTCGCTGCTTTAAGACTTCAATATTTGAAGTGCAGTTTTCTCCGGCACTAACACCCTTTCCTAATGCATTAAATGCTAAACATCCAAAAGGTTTAGACTCAGGTGAGATTGAACAGCCCTTAGGGCCACTATTATAAAAAGGGCACGTATAAGTTCTTCGAAAAGAACTACCCTGACCTGTGGATATTTCATAATCGAGTCTATTATTTTTGATAACTTCATTTAGTCTAGATATGAGAGAATCATTCCACATCTCTTTATCATGTAAGTATATGTAGAGCTCAAGCGTTTGCACACCATCAGTTTGCATTGAGTTAGAAATAAACGTACAGCAACAACCTGTACATGATTGGCAATTAACACCAGAAGCTTCAAGCTCTCGCATAGAATCTATTAACACTTTTCTGCGAGTTGAATTATCAACAAGCTCTTGAGCATGTATTAATTGTGCATATAAATCTTTTGCTTTTTCAATCATTTCACTTAATTATCTTAAAAATATCAATTAGTTAAGCTCATTGGAACTTATTACAGAGTGACAAAATCTATAAATTTAAGGTAGATAGGTATGTAAAGGAGTTACAAAATGGGAATTAAAGCGATAGCGATAAGTATGGTCATAGTAATGGCACTTGTATTCATCCTCTACCGTCCAGTTAGAAATAAAGAAAAAATAAGAACAAAGCTTGAAGTTGACTACTTTGAAGCACTCAAATCTAAGTCAGAAAATGTAAAAGATGTTGGTATTTTATACTACGAGAATCTCGGGCTTAACCGCGATAGCGCTTTAGTTGAAATAGAAAAAGATTTATTAGCATAATAAAAAAGTGGCCTTAGTTAAAAAGGCCACAGGATAGATTACTTTGTTGTAAGTTTTACTTTAAGCTTAACATCATCGTGAATCAACTTATCTCCAAGTCCTTGAAAGAAACTTCCTGACTTATATTTGATATCATAATGAGTTCTATTAAATTTAATCTCAGCATCAGCAGTTACGACCTTTCCATCCTTAGAAACATTTGCTCTAAAGATCACAGGCTTTTTAATTCCTTTAATAGTTAAATCAGCAAAAACATCATAGTGTCCACCTTTTCCAAGTCTTGAATTAGTAATAACTAATTTTGCTGTTTTAAATTTGCTTGTTGAAAAGAAATCATCAGAGTGAAGGTGATTTACAAACTTTGTATTATACTCTTTCGATTCGATATCATCACAAGTGATTTTAGTCATATCAATTACAAACTCTCCTCCCTCAAGAGAATTACCATTCATAATTAAATTTCCGCTTTTAATTTCAACTTTACCGTTATGAGCTCCTGTCACCTTTGTTGCAAACCATTCAACTTTAGACTTTGAAGAGTCTACTGATAATGATGTTGCGGCAAATGATGTTGAAACAAATAAAGATAAGGCCAGTGTTTTTATGATAGTTTTCATTTTGATCTCCTTTTTAATCCACTAAAGCTTAGAATAGTAATAGATCTGATACAACTAAAATTGCCAAAGTTTACAAAGAACTGACAATTGTCTAAAGGATTCAGTTCTTTTAATATAAAACAACATGGAAAAACTACTAACTAAATTCATTTACCTTATTTTACAAGTTCTAAGGCTTACGTACAGGTTTGAATATAGAAATAGTGACGCTATAGGCCTATCGAGAAATAAGTCCGAATATAATTCTTTTATTCTTGCATCCTGGCATCAAAATATACTCTCTCTCTTACTTGGTCACACTCAGAACAAATTCGCCATGATCGTTAGTCATTCAAAAGACGGAGAATACGTCTCCAATATATGTCACTCATTTGGGCATACTCCTGTCAGAGGAAGCTCTTCGAGAGGAGCTATTAAGTCACTTATAGAGGCAATACAAAAGGTTAAAGACGGCCTGCCACTCGCAATTACAGTCGATGGACCAAGAGGTCCCATCTTTGATGTAAAACTGGGAGTTTTTGAAATTGCCAAGAAATCTCAAACCCCTATCATCCCTGTGTGCATAGTCCCTACTTCATTTTGGTCGATTAATAGTGCATGGGACAAATTCAGAATACCAAGGCCATTTAGCAAAATTATTATTCAATACGGCGAGACTATCTCCGTTGAGGAGAATACTGATAAGAACCAATACCCTCTAATGGCCGAAAAATTAAAACACTCTCTGATCGAACAAGAAGAGAAAATTGCCTCAAGCTTTACATAAATCCAGTACTTAAGTATTCTTACTACATGGAAAACTTAAAAGAAAAACTATCTTCTGAAAAAGAAGCTGCCTCGTGGAAAATCCTTGAAGAGCATCATGAAAGAGAAGCTCTTCTAATAGTAGACAAAGAACTTGACCTAATTGAAGTTGGTATTTCTATTGCCAATGATGAAGTTGCTAAAGTTAAAGATTGGCTAACCTCCCAGCAATTAATGAGACCCGATGAACAAATGGTTTTAGATTTTGCAGAAGACGATAGCATGTCCTTCGAATTTATTATTATTCAACCCTACGTTCTTGCTCAAAAGAAAGAGGAATAAAATGAAATATTTTTTTGTTATAATCTCACTACTCACTCTAACTTCATGCATGGATACAAGCGAGCCTAAAGGCCTAGGACTTAGTGTTCAAAAACTTGGAAAAATTAGTGGGTTTGCCCTAAAGCCATGTACAAAAGGAAACTGTGTGGTTTCTTTTAAAGAAAACTCTCCTGAAAAACAATATATTGAGCCCATCAAATATATCGAACCGAAGGCTAAATCTTATGAGAAGGTTATGGCCATTGTTCTAAAAGATAAGTCTTTAAATGTAATTGAAACAAAAGATAATTACATTAGAGCTAAGCAAGTTCTTTATGGAAAATTAATCTCTGACATTGAGTTTTACTTTGGCCTTAATAAATATGTTCACATGAGAATGGAAATGAGAGGAGTACCTCACGACCTTGGCAACGGAAGAAGGCTTCTTGAGAAGCTACGCTTTAAGTATCAGCAAAATGATTACTAAAGTTGTTCAAAATCTGAATTGTTTAAGTACTCGTTAGAATACTTCTTATAGCTAAGGTAGTGCTGTCCATACTGCTTTAGCTCTTTATCACTTAACTGTCTTTTCACTACCGCAGGACTTCCAACTATAAAACTTCCGGCAGGAAATACTTTTCCAGGAGGAACAAGTGAGCCAGCAGCAACGAGAGAGTTCTTTCCAATTACAGCTCCATCTAAAATAGTTGCCCCCATTCCAATCAAACAATTATCTTCAATCGTACAGGCATGCAAAGTTACACTATGGCCAACGCTCACTCCACTTCCAATATTCAAAGGCAGTTGCTCAACTACATGAAGCATACAAAGGTCCTGAATATTAGTTCCTTCACCAATAGTAATTTTATTAACGTCACCTCTAACAACAGTTCTAAACCAGAGGCTAGAACCTCTACCTAACTCAACTTGCCCAATAACGTCACAAGATGGTGCTATGAAAACATCTTTATCAATAATAGGAATGTAGTTTTTAAATCGATATAGAGGCACAATTTCTCTCGTGTTTAGATAAAAAAAAAGCTCCTTTCGGAGCTAAGTTATTACCAAGGTAATTTTGAAATATAAGCAGCAAGATCTTTAAAATCATTACCTTCTAATTTCTTTAGATATGGCATCATCACTTTATTAACACGTGCTTCACTTTTCATATCTACTAGTTGTTTTTCAATATACCAGGCCATCTGCCCACCAATCTTAGGAGCATTCTGTGATTTTTTTCCGTCACCTTTCTTTCCATGACAAACAACACACGCCTTATAAAGTTCACTTCCGTGAACTAGCTGTGGTGTATCAAGTACAACAAGCGGTCCTTCTTCAACAGCAGCTTCTTCTTCTTTAACAGGATTAAGCAGTGCCAATCTTTTTTCTTCAAGCTCTTTTAGTTCTTGAAGATGGGCCTTGTGAGAAGCTTCTTTCTTTATAATATCAAACTGCTCGTTAGAAACTGGCACATTTTTATATTTATCGAAGCTAATAGCAATTACTAGTGCAATTAAAACTACACCAAAAGTTACCAACCTAGTCATGAGATCTCCTGACTCAAAATTATCATTTACGTATGTATAAGTGAGCAAAGTATATATTATCACATCACTATTGGCAATTTGTATGCAAAGCGTAAACTACTTTTTCATCTCTTTCTCAAGTTCAGAGATACTTGAAACAACCGTCAAAAGTTTAAGATGGTCATCCGATAGAAAACCTTCTTTATTTATAAGCTTAAAGTGAGCAATCAAGTGATCAAAAAAACTGTTGTAATTAAGCAGGTAGCAAGGCTTTTTGTGGTATTTTAGCTGTGCCCAAGTCAGTATTTCACACAACTCATCCAGAGTTCCAAACCCTCCCGGAATAGCCACAAACGCATCTGACCATTCATACATAATCTCTTTTCTTCGATGCATCGAATCAACAATTTCAAACTTAGTTAGTCCATCATGGGCCACTTCCCAGTCTACTAGAGATTGTGGCATTACTCCCCAGACCTCAGATTTATTCTCAAGCATTTGATTGGCAATTGCTCCCATTACACCAATAGATGCTCCCCCATACACAAGGTTCATATCCATTGAACTTAAAGAATTTCCAAGCTCTTTGGCCATTTCTACATAATGAGCTTCTTTTCCTGCGCTAGAACCACAAAATACACAAATATTTTTCATCATCTTCCTATATTTAAATTAATTTTAATTTTTCTTTATTTATATAATGCTTAGTTAGTTTTTTATCAAAGAAGAAAAAATATTCCGTATTACCAGTTTTCCCTTTAATAGGTGAGATAATCGCATCTTTAATAAAGAGACCATTATCTAAACACCAATCGTATAGTGATTCTAATGAATCGAGTCTGGCCTTATTATCTTTAACAATTCCGCCTTTTCCAATATTCTCTTTGCCCACTTCAAATTGGGGCTTCACTAAAGCAATGATTAGTCCATCATCCTTAACAAGATTTTTAATATTAATAAGAGTCAGCTTTAAAGAAATGTAAGACAAGTCAACAACAGCAAGATCTACAAGCTCCTCAAGCTCTAGAGGAAACTTAATATTCACTCCCTCTAAATTTGTAACTCTTTTGTCCTCTCGAAGTGACTTAGCAAGCTGATCATGACCTACATCAATTGCAACAACACTGGACGCACCTTTTTTAAGTACATAATCAGTAAATCCACCTGTACATGCTCCAACATCGGCCACGGAGAGATTTTCGACATCCACACCAAACTGTATCAATGCTCCTTCAATTTTGTGAGCACCTCTTCCTACAAAGAGAACTTCTTTGCGTACTTCAAGGTCATCTTGTGAAACTAAGAATGAAGCTTTCGTTACTAATTTATTCTGGTAAAAAACCACTCCCTCTTTAACTAACTGAGCGGCCTGCGATCTAGTAGAAACAAGATTTAATTGTACTAAGACTTTATCAACTCTTTCTTTCATTTAATTTAGTGATGGAGCAATTCGAATAAGAACTTCTTGACCAGTTTTATCATCAAAGACTAGTTCCTTTTCAGTGTTAAGCTTAATTGTAAAATCATTTTGATTAATACTTTTAATAATATTCCCCCTAGAGTTGTAGATATTTCCAGTCAGGGCTATTAAGGGACTTGGACCAAAGTCATTCAAGTTTTGAACGAAGAATGCCTTAAACTCGACACCCACTCCATTTTTCATAGAGATTAAAAACTTCTCTCCATTTTCCAATCGCTTTATTTCATGAACTTCACTAACAAGGATATGTCCCTCACCAGCATCTAATGCCTTCTTATATATGATTCCTAAATTTAGAATAATCATTGAGTAGGCGCTCGACTGAACCAAAAATAGTAAGGTAAGTATAAATAGCTTTAGAATTCTTTTATTTTGCATAGAGCTAGTCTATTATCTTTCTATTGAAAACTCAAAAAGATTAAATATGAAAAAGCTAAACTTGAAGATATTGTGGCTAGGACTCGGGATAACTTATATTATCGCCATGTTTTACTTTTCTTTAAGGTATGAAAAGCCTGGAAAACCACCTTTTGAGCATTTTGATAAGATACTCCACTTTAATGCCTATCTCTTACTTATGGGTTATTTCTCACTAACCCATGAGAAAAAGAATCACTTTAAGCTTCTAATTACTTTTGTACTTATGGGTATTTCCATTGAATTTCTTCAACTAGCTTCAGGATACCGATCATTTGAACTACTTGATGTTGTAGCAAATACTGCAGGCCTAATCTGTGGCGGAATAATATCTAGAACTTATTTTCCAAATCTTATTACAAAGCTAGACTCTTTACTCTATGTTGATAACACCTGAAAATATTTTCTGAGCTTTTCCACAAAGAAAGACATTCCCCTCTTCAAACAAGACCCTAAGCTCTCCACCCATGACTTTAATACCTATCGAATCTATTTCTTTAAAGAGCTTTCTATAGGCAATCGCACTTGCTACGGCACCAGTTCCACAGGCTAAAGTCTCACCCTCAACCCCTCTTTCATAGGTTCTTAAAGCAAGCGAGCCCTCACCCTGCACTTGAACAAAGTTCGCATTACAACCATCGACAAACCTTTCATCATATCTAACACGACTTCCAAGCTTAGAGATATCAAGCTCCTTAACCGAATCAACAAAGAATACACTATGAGCAACACCTGTGTTTACAAAGAAACTAGCATTACTCTCAAGAAGATCAGAGACTTCATATCTAGACTCATCGTAAAGCTCAGTCATCTGCAACTTAACTTCTCCGGACTTTAAAACCTCACTTTCATAAACACCATTTCTTGTTTTAAAAGAAAAGCTTCTCTTGTCGAATTGAATTTTGCTAGCAAAGGTAGTTAAGGCCCTTGCGCCATTTCCGCACATTCCAACCTCTCCACCATCAGCATTTAGATAGACCATTTCAAAATCATACTTACTGCTGTCGTTAAAAAATAAAACTCCGTCAGCACCAACACCAAAGCGTCGATCACAAACCTTCTGCCACAATTGCTTATTCTTAGGATCAAAAGAATTTGTCCTATTATCCACTACAACGAAGTCGTTACCTGTTGCGCAATACTTTTCAAATGATATCTTGCTGCTCATAGTCACCTTTTTTAGAAAATTCCCAATTTACATTATAACCAGAACATTTTATATTATGAAGTCAAACCAGCAATATATGGAGCATTAGCTCAGTTGGTTAGAGCCCCCGGCTCATAACCGGGTGGTCGCAAGTTCAAATCTTGCATGCTCCACCATTTTACATTGAACGAACTAAGCTTCCTCAATGTTTGAAAAGCCTCCTCTTTAGGGGGCTTTTTCATACCTAAATCAAAGAAAGTGGTATCATAAAAAATAATATTCTAAGAATTAAAATGAATTTTCTAATTCTTTGTTTTTTACATTATTGACCACCGCTTCTAACATTTTCAAAAGAGGCATAAATTTAAAGCTAAAATAATACTTTTATTGTTTAACCTCCCTTATCAACTCTCCTAGAAACTATGTTAAAATAGCAATATGTATGAGTATTATGAACAATTCTTAGCCTTCTATAAGTCATTGGCTCCAAAATCGATTTCAACCAATAAGTTTGCTATTATCTGTTTTCTGATTATTGCTCAGCTTCTTGTGGCAATTACCGTTAAGATTGCACAATTACTAATTATGAAAGAAAAAGACCTTGAGAAACGGATTAAATACCTTTGTTGGTTTTCAACAAGTTTTATAATTGGATTAATAATTCTATTTAGTGAAAACAAATCAATAGAATTAAAAACTCTTCCTCTCTACTCGTTCATTGCTATCTTTTTCTTTGCTCTCCAAAAGGTATCAATTTACTTTTTACGTAAAAAAAAAGATATGAGTAATTAATATGTCTGATAACAAAAAAATTTTAATTCTAGAACGAACTCATGAGCAATATAAACCTCTTTGGCTTTCTGTAGTACTTTACTTCATTACCTTTAGTGTTCCTTTTCTTGCATATAATGAGAGCCTTAGGAATCAAATAGCCTTATTTATTTTTTTATTCATTATTAGTACAATTGTTTCTTTCATATTCAGTAGAAAAGTTGTTTCGATTATGTTCTGTATAGACCGAGTCCTAATTACAAATAACTGCTTCGGAAAGATCCTCAACTACGAATGTGAATATAGAGATTTTTACTTCGCAGGTAGCTACTTACTCCCAAATTATATTACTCAATTTAAAATCAAGGGAAAAAGACTTTTCTTAGCAACTCATATTTTGAAACGAACAAAAACAGGAAATGAATTAGTTTATTCATTAAAAGTAACTCAGGACAATTCCACTTTAAAATTTGATTTAAAAAGTTTTCAATCAAGGGACTTATTTCTAGCTGAGTTATCAGATTGGTTAAGAAGAAATAAGATCAAACCATCTGTAGTAAAGACTTCAGTCTCTTGAGGATGAAATAAAGAAATTAAAGAAGATAGTTAAAAAATAGAGTTTAACTCAATACTTTAAACCCAAGTCTTCGGATTGGACCTATTTATGTCTAATTCAGAAATGGTTCCTGGAGACTTTTCTTAAAATAGAAGTTAATACTTAAGGATAAGAAAATAATTTATAAGTAGCTAAGTTGAAATCGCAGAACTTTTTTACATCTGATTCTTCTACAAATCTTGAAATGTACAAGTCTTCATCGAAAGCATCATGCCACTCAAGTAAAACTGTATCATCCTTGTAAACATGTATATGAATTCCTATTTCTGGCTCAGCTAGATTCATAGCTAATTCTGATAACTTCATACACATATCATTAGTTACTGATAGGTGAACACCATCTGAGTATGGCCAAATCGTACCTGGGGCAACCTTAGTGATCTTTGTAGATTTATATTCTTCAAAGAAAGACTCTAAATGCTCGGGAGCCGCACCACCTTCAAGTAATAATACAGAGCCTTCTGGTACAAGATCATAAATGGAGCGAAATAGCTTTACGGAATCTTCAACTCCTGTCACTCTCCAGTTTTCCCCTTTCAAAAGAGATATCCCTTTTAAGTCTTCTTTTTCCGGTATTCCAAATAATCTCTTCAATAATTTCATATATAACCATAACCTCAGTTGTTTCCTCACTAAATTATTCCAAGCTTTTAACTTATTGAAAACTCATTTAAGCACTACAACTTATTCAGATAATAATCACTGAGGAAAACAACCAACTCAAGGAAAAAACAGAATTATATTAATACCTTACGACTGAGGAAGAAAAGTTCGTATAAGCGATCATATGGACCACCATTTTACATTGAACGAACTAAGCTTCCTCAATGATTGAAAAGCCTCCTTTCTAGGGGGCTTTTTTGTTTCTCAAATGAATTTCCCACTCTTTTCTTTTGTTAATCACACTAAGTTCCAGTCATTCGTTGCTATACGTTTTCATTACTAAAATATGTGAGGAGAATTAATGAGTGACTTTAGAATTGATAAACCTTTTGAAACAAGACCACCAAGACTTAAGGATCTAGTAAATGAACATATCATGGGAGATGTTTGGATCAGGGATACACCGTTTGGTCCTGTCACTGATTCACTTAAAATTGCTGAGCATTTTGATATAGAACATAAAAATATCTTAAGGGCCCTAGATAAGTGTATTGACGAACTATCCATTCAGCTCAAATTTGAGCTGAATAAAAACTTCATAGAAAACATATACTTAGGTGGCGCAAAAGGTAGAGAAAGAAAAACTAGAAAAGTTGATATTACGGAGTTTGGACTTATGCTACTTCTTTTATACATCAATACTCCAAAGGCCAGAATGATCTCAGCAGAAATACTATATCGTTTCTTTATTTTAAAAAGCTACATGACTGGCTTAAGTGAAAATCAAATTGGAGCTCTCAAAGGTTATTATCGAAAAAGGATGGAAGAATAATGCCAGCAATATATTGATCAGATAAAGTTTTTTTAATTGAAGGCTTTTTTATTTCTACTAATATTTATTCGTTACAGAATTTCGAATATAGAGGGTTGCCCCTAAGCTGCTTTTGTCGATTAGTGTAATTTATTTGATCCAAGTAGGCAGTCCAGACCTTATAGCCTCTGTCGAACTCTCCTAGAGGAGTTTTTAGAAACTCTAACATTTTCGGAATATCTTCCTTTAGTACTAAGTCCATATCTAAGTTATCTAGTTTCGTTAATACCTCTAAAGACACGGAGTTTTGTTTTTCACCTTCGTAATCTTCATAATACATTTTATCTACACTAATCAGGTCATGAAATTTACTAGCCCACACCAGAACTTCCAGCGCATTAATTTTACCATCTGACCATAGAACTAATACTTCAACAATCGCTTTCCTTTCTAGCAAAGGTACATTTTCAAATTCACTATCCATACCCATAACCTATTTTGTTTCCTCACTAAATTATCACAACATTTTAAGTTATTGAAAACTTATTTAAACAACTCGAAATTAACAGACAAATATCACTGAGGAAAATAACCTTCGTTCCAAAAAAGTAGAATTATTTTAAGTACTTATGATTGAGGAAGAAAAGTTCGTGTCAGCAACTGAATGGACCACCATTCTTCCACTACACGAACTCGTGACCAGTGGTTATAAAAAAAGCCTATTCTTCAGAGTAGGCTTTTTTGTTTCAAAAAAGAAAAACTTCCACTCAGTAGCTAACAATCTAATTACCACTTCCATGAATCCTGATACCTCATAAGTTTACTCTCTCAAGGAGAAAGCATGAGTAGCTTTAGAATAGATAAACCATTTGAATCAAGACCACCGAGACTTAAGGATTTAGTTAATCAGCATGTCATGGGAGATGTCTGGATTCGTGATACTCCCTTTGGTCCAGTTACAGATTCGCTTAAAATTGCAGAGCACTTTGATATGAAACATCACAATGTTCTTAGGGCTATTGATAAGTGTAATAAAGAACTGGGAACAGAAATCAAATTTGATTTGTGTAAAAACCTTATTGAAAACAATCACTTATCAGGTCCTAAAGGAAGAGAAAGAGAATATAGAAAGGTTGATATAACGGAGTTTGGACTCACCCTACTTCTACTCTATATCAATACACCTAAAGCAAGAAAGATCTCTGCTGAGATTCTTTATAGGTTCTTTGTTCTAAAAACATACGTTGAAGGCCTTAATGAAAGGCAAATTGGAGCCTTGAAAGGATACTATCGAAAACAAATGAAAGACTAAATATAGCAACCCCTCCTTTTGGAGGTTTTTAATTGAAGACTTTTTTATTTCTGTTAATTTTACTACTTGTTATAAGTTAAAAACTTCACTAGACACACATTCAATGACATATTTTTTATCCATAACCATAACCATAACCTATTTTGTTTCCTCAGCTCATTTAACTACTATTCTAAGTGACTAAAAACTCATTGAACATACTTAAATAGATAAGGTGAAATTGACTGAGGAAAATAACCAAAACAAAGAAAAAGTAGAATTATGTTAAGAGTTTACGAGTGAGGAAAAAAAGTTCGCGTAAGCAACGTGATGGACCACCAAAAAAAATTCCCTGTTTAATCGCAGGGGCTTTTTTGTTTTAATAGATTATAACTCTAAAGTTAAGCAAGTAGATCTACTCAACTTACCAAAAAAGACATAGCTTAATTTTAACTCCTTTAATTTAAATCAATTACTAATTTTTAAATCAGCATTACCTTGCACTGTATTTTACAGGAGGGTTTTATGGTTAAAAAAGACAAAGAGTTATTAGAAATTACAAACAACATTCACATTTTTAGGAATCAAAAAGTTATGTTTGATCGTGATCTAGCTGAACTGTACGGTGTGGAGATTAGAGCGATTAATCAAGCCGTCAAAAGAAACCAGGATCGATTTCCATCTGATTTTTGTTTCAAACTAAATTTCAGTGAGTTAGCTGAGTACAAATCACAATCTGTGATTAGTGAAGTCATAAGTACCCGAAAAGGCGTCACACCAACAGTATTTACCGAGCAAGGAGCTTATGCCCTGTCATTCGTCTTGAGATCTCCAAAAGCCGTAGAAATGGGCTTATTCATTGCGAGAGCCTTCACTTACTTAAGAAGATTCATTCTCAAAAATGAAAATTTGATGATGGAATTAAAGAATAATGATCACCTTTCAAAAACTTTTTCTAGCTTTGAGAAGCGAATTGAACAGGACCTTGTAGTCCTATATAAAAATACATCCAAGTTTGAGAAGAGATTTAATTCTCTCGAAGTTGAAATTAAGCAACTAAAGAAATTGATCAAGAAGTAGCTTTTAATGGAATATATAAAAGCCTCTATTTAAACGTAGAGGATTTTTGATATGTCTCATGCACATTTACTCAGAGCAATAGATAAATGTAATACATCTATAAAATGATTTTTATGCGCCAATTAAAGACTTCATCCGACTTTTCTTTGTGATACTACTTTCTATTTATCAATGTCTGAAATTAATACTTAGTACCATTTCCTTAAAAAAACTTAACATTAGAATTCTTTAACATACACCTCTAAAATGAAATAATAAAACCCTCTTTAAACAGGTACAAAATGAAAGTGAATAATAAGCACAAACCACTTAATAGATTCTCATTATTCTAAACATATAGGCAAAAGCGATGCCAAAATTTCATTTTAAAGACCATTTATAGCAGTATATAGTTTGCAAAACATGGAATTAACGTCAAACTAATAAGACTAGAGGTCAATAACTAGAGAGCGATATTAATTAACTCATTAAAAAACATTCTAACTATTTTTGTTTCAATATTCTTAACAATATATATCCTAACAGCAAAGGAGTCTCTAACTGCACAGTTAGTAAATTGCCTAACCATATCCAAGGATAACGAATGCTCAATAGCGCCCTCCAAAACTTCTAAATTAGACATAAAGGTTTCCCAACTAAAAGATGGTCGAATTATCAAACATAAACTCTCTAATAATAACAAAGTCATTTTTGACGTCGAATATAAAGTTGATAATGAGATGCTTAGAGAGTGTAACCACAAATTGGGAAATATAGATAAGAGCTTAGCTATATTTGGTTGCTCAGATGTTTTTGGACATGGTCTTGATCCAGAACATACCATTAGTCATCTACTAAGTGAGAAATTAAATTACTCTAAAGTTACTAATTACGGAAGACCAGGAAGTGGAACAAACTTTTTTCTTTATAAACTTGAGAAATTGATTGAAAAGGGAATTATATCTACACAAGAACAAGGGCATATATTGTATGTACTTGCTGAAGGTCACGTGTCTCGAGCTAATAATGATTTTAAGTTATATCCTTTATTTAATGCTCCTGTTTACGATTTCAATCCAAGCACTCCTAAATTTGACGGCTTCATTCAAGATAAATTCTTTTATCGAGTAATTAAGAGAGTATATAGCTCTAGAGCAATGGAGCTCATAAATTATGACCCTCTTGATTATAATCTTGAGAAAAAAGTTAAAAATACATGCAAACTACTTAATAGAGCGAAAGTACTAATTGAGCAAAACCTTAAAAATCAGAAATTCTTAGTAATCATTCACCCAAACACTGGCTATAAAGTTAGAGATAAAATCATAAACTGTATGAGTAGTATGAATATAGCTTACTTAAATCTTAATTATTCAAATTCATCTAACTTATATGAATATGAGTTCGAAATGGACGAGCATCCTACACTAGAGGCAAATCAATATATCTCTAAAGAGATATTAAAGGCTATTTCTCAATAACCAAATTCCCAATTACTAATATATCAATTCCAGTATTCATAAAGCATCTATAACTATCTTGATAACTATTTACGATTGGTTCTCCCCTGACATTAAAGGAAGTATTAATTAAAATGGGGCATTCTGTAAGTTTATAAAAAGATTCTAAAAGTTTATACAGCCTAAGGTTTTGACTGTAAGAAACAGTTTGAACTCTTGCACTACCATCAACATGAGTAACAGAGGGAATAGATTCCCTCTTACATTCTTTCACCGAAGAAACTATTTGCATATATTGGCTTGTACTATTACCTGAAAACCAATTTGAGAACTCAGTTTCAATAACGACAGGAGCAAAGGGACGAAAGGACTCTCTCTTTTTTATTTTTGAGTTCATGATTTCTTTCATTTTTGGATTTCTAGGATCACCAAGAATACTTCTATTTCCTAATGCCCTTGGGCCAAACTCTGCTCTTCCTTGTTGCCAACCGATAACCTTTGCTTGGGACAATCTTGTGGAAACAAATGCAAATAAATCTGCGTCCTCTAGCCTTCTATAGGTTACTCCTTTACCTATCAGAAATTTTTCAACTTCCTCTTCTGCATCCTGCGGACCTAACAGCGAAGACTCCATCAAGTCTGTTTTTCCTTTAGGAGTTAATTCATTATTCAGATGCATATAGTAAGCACAATATGCAGACCCAAGGCTTCCACCAGCATCACCTGGTGCAGGTTGTATCCAAAGTTCTTTAAATAACTGGCTTGCTAATATTTTTCCATTTGCGACGCAGTTCAATGCGACGCCACCTGCAAAGCAAAGAGAATCGCAATTTGTTATTTCTTTAGCATGTTCACAAATCTTAAGGATTATCTCTTCAGTAACACATTGAATAGAAGCAGCAACATCCATATAGAATTGGGTGATCTCTTGCCCTTTAGATCTCGCACTATGCTTAAACAACTCTTCAAAGGAATTGTTTATCATGCGCTCTCCAGTCATATAATCAAAATATTTAGTATTCAATTTAAAGGAGCCATCACTATAAATCTCAATTAATTCCTCTTTAATTAAATCACTATAAATTGCTCGGCCATAAGGAGCTAGCCCCATGAGTTTATACTCACCACTATTGACCTCAAATCCACAATAGAAAGTAAACGCAGAATATAGCAACCCAACAGAGTGTGGGAATGATATCTCTTTTAATACTTTAATATTATTTCCTTCCCCAATAGATATTGAAGTGGTCGTCCACTCACCTACACCATCAATTGTTATAATTGCACTTTTATCAAAAGGAGAGGGGTAATAACTACTGGCCGCATGACTAAGGTGATGCTCACTAAAGAGCATCTTCTTACTTATCTCTTTTTTAGATAAACCAGTAGTCTTCTTTAAATTTTTAATCAGAGTATTCTTTAAGAAAAGCTTCTCTTTTACCCAAAGGGGTAATGCAATAGAAAATGATTTTAGGCCTCTAGGTGCGTTAAGTAAAAATGTCTCAATAATTCTTTCAAATTTCAAAAATGGTTTATCATAGAAGCTAATATAAGAAATATCGGACAAGTCTATACCTGCAAAATCCAAGCAGAACTTTATTGAGTTCTGTGGAAAACTAGAGTCATTCTTTATTCTTGTGAAACGCTCTTCTTGAGCCGCTGCTATAATCTTCCCATCACAAATTAGAGTTGCAGCAGAATCATGATAATAAGCAGAGATCCCTAAAATATACATAGTTAAAATAATGTGTAGATAAATGGACCTACGCTAGCGGCCGGTGCAATTATTATAAAAAATCCAAACAATAATAGAACTATAACTATTGGTAACAGCCAGAATTTTTTTCTTGTAAATATAAACTCTAGTAACTCTTTCATAATAACCTTAAAATTGCTTAGTCATGCTTTCAGGTTGATGGAGCCTTTTATTCCAATTACTCTTTGTTGTTAAGTTCTTTGATATTAGTTTCCTCTTGAATTGGAGGCACAACCCTAGAGGGACAATTACTAATACATATGAAATATAGACGAATACATACGATATGAACTTTTCAAATCGAAAGTTTCTAAATAACATCTTCAAAGAATTTTTAAACTTATCAAGTAATTTCATGGATATATATTATCATGGAACACTACTTTGTTAAAAACAATGTTATCACTTCACTTCTAAATAACGGTAATCAGTCTTATCAAATGGAGAGAGTCTATTAGCATAATCTAGCTCTTCTTTGGTAACTTCTATATAACCACGCTCGTAGCTCCACCCGTAACCCCACTTATACGTGGTATCATAATTTGGTCTTCCGCCAACTCTAACTCCAAGCAACATAAGAATTCCCATCCAATCAGAAAACTCTTCTTTGACACATTCTCTGAGGCGAATATCTGCCTGTTTTCTCTGCTCACGAGTTCCCCCAATCCAATAATCTCGATCATGCCCATAACAGCACTTTAGCCACACATTTGGCTTTTCACGAGTTCCATTGGGCCAATGAGAACAACCATCTGATGTGAATTTTTTCAGGTGCTTTTTAAAATCTTTTCTTTCAGAGGTCACTACTTCACTGCGATCGATTGGTATAGTTGAGCAAGAAGTAAATAACAACAAAATGACCAATTTCTTGAACATGCTTTAACTACTCCATTGTTTCAAAGAAGTTTCCAAACGACTTAGAAACACTATTACTATGATTTACACTTCCACCACCATGTGCTCTAAGAAACAAGTAAGAAACCATTACCATACGGTGGTCTTCAGCTGTAATAATATCCCTTTGCTCACTCAGTTTTTGAGTCGGCCCAGATATACTTAGAATATCTTTACTTTCATCATAATTATAACTTACGCCAAAAGTTTGAAAAATCTTAAATAACTCTTCTAAGCGATCACTTTCTTTAAAGCGTAAAACCTTTACATTTTTAAGAAGCGAAGTCCCTTGTGCCATTGAGCATATAAAACCTAATGTTGGAACGAGATCGGGGCAATCAGAGCAGTCATGCTGTAAAGAGTTTAAAGTAACCGGCTTCTTTGCAACAACTCCTTGATCAGTGAACTCTACTGATACACCCATTTGTTGAAGCAAATTTATAAAAACACTATCAGCTTGATAAATATCAATTTCCAGACAATTTGTGATCGTAACCTCTCCACTTACGCTCGCGAGCGCTAGAGGATAAGACAAAGAGCTAAAATCCACAGGAATTACGAAATGGTCTTCTAAATTCTTAAACCTTCCAATCAAGTTTAAAGTCATTTCCCAATAACTTTTTGAAAAGTCCATTCCCTCAGCAACAATATGAGTCCTTGGAAGAACTAGTGCCAATGCCGTAGCATGTTGAGTAGTCTGACTTGCATCGACATGAATAATCTCTGGATGGTTCTCAATTGGCCCTTGAACGGTCATCCAGGCTTCATTACTACTTTCACACGTAACACCCAGTGACTTAAGGTTTTCAACAAGACCAGATATTGGCCTATGCCTCATTCTTCCTTCTGGTTCTATAATATATCTATTTTTACCGAGTGAAAGCAGCGGTATAATAAATCGTGTTGTTGTTCCACCATCTCCAGGATGAATTGTAACTGGATACTTACTACTTACTTCGCAAGCGGGGAAAGAGTTTAAAATTTTTATTGTTCCTTCACTTTCAACAATTTCTAATCCAATAAATCTCAGAATCTTAATCATTTTCTCAACATCGTGAGAAAGCGGAATATTTTCTAAAGTTATGGGACGCTCAGCAAGCGCCGCAAGAATTAACGCTCTATTTGCAAAGGACTTAGAAGCAGGAACCTTTATTCTTTTTATAAAATCTGAAGGTCTAACTTTAAATAGAGAGTTTTCTAAGTTCATCACTTTTATCCATTAAAGTTTTTTCAATCTTTTCAAAACTAATTTTTTCAATAGTTGGAGTTCCAATTTCTTCACAGAAGATGAAGTCCATTTCCGTAGAAGAGGTGCTCTTCTTATCTTTTTTTACAAGTCTCATTATATCAGAAATAGGAAATGTCTTATTTAGCCATGGACTATCTTCTAAATCTAAAGATAATAGTTCTTTCAATTCATTTAGCTCTGATAACAGATTCTTTTTTTGAAATATCCCTAAAACAATTGCGATTCCCCAGCATACAGAGATCCCATGACTTAGTGAGTAGGTTGTTTCTATAGCATGACCTAGAGTATGTCCAAAATTTAAAATTTTTCTCTGTCCCTTTTCTTTAAAATCTTCTTTAACTATCGCTTCTTTGTATAAGACACATTTTTTAATGATCTCAAGTAAAGGCTCTTCAGTTTTAATAGAATTATTTATCTCTTTGTTTAAGAAGGCGTATTTAATAATTTCACCCAATCCACTTTGAAACTCTTCCTTCGGTAATGTTTCAAGAAATTCATGAGCTATCCATATATTTTCAGGGTGGTGAAAAGCACCTATTAAATTCTTCCCGTGAGCTGAATTTATAGCGACCTTTCCACCAATACCTGCATCTACCATTGAAAGTAAGGTCGTAGGTATAGTGGACCACTTAATTCCTCTTAACAGAATCGCAGCGACCATCCCAGAGAAGTCACTCGTTGCTCCGCCACCTAATGATATTAGATGAGCGTTTCTATGAACATTCTTCGATAAAAAGAAATTAACTGCTGAGTTCAAATTCTCAAAAGTTTTTACCTTCTCTCCATCTGGCGCTTTCCAAAAAATTACTTTTTTTCCCTTAAGTTCTAATAGCGGTACTATCTTGGAGTACATTCCCCATACATTTAGATCTGCAATTAATAAAATTTGATCTGTTTCAATCTTCTCAATAGAAGAAACTAGCTTATCTATTTCACAAAACTCAATCTTACTATCCATTAATTTCTCCATCTCCATATGCTCTTTGTCTTAAGAAGTGATCTGCTAAAACACAAGTAACCATTGCCTCTACTACTGCTACTGCTCTTGGAACAATACACGGGTCATGTCTTCCCTCTTTTGCCTTTGTCCCTATTGTAGAAGTCGGTTTAAAAGTCGTCGTTAAGAAGATATTTTCTCCATTTGAAATACCTCCCTCTATTCCTCCAAAATTTTCTTTTTTAGAGGAAACCTCGCTACCTTTCATATTGGCCATTTCTTCACCAAGCCCAAAAGAAAATGATACGCAAGCACCAATTGAAAGTAAGGCCTTAGCTAAATCTGCTTTTAATTTATCAAACGCTGGCTCTCCAAGTCCTGCTGGGCAACCTTCGACTAGAACACTAATTCGCCCACCTACTGATTCTCCATTACCTTTGAGATTTAATAGGTACTTCTTAATTTCTTCATTCTTACTCGTAATTGGATAATTGTACGGAGAAATATCATCTGCTTTCAAAAGGTCTTCAAGACTAGCTTCATATGGACCCATTTTAGAAATAAATCCTCTAACAGATATCTTGGGTATCAATAAACCTGCAAAGTAGCCCGCAATAACTCTTGCAAGAGTTTCTCTTCCACTGGATCTTCCTCCACCACGATGGTCCCTAAAACCATATTTTTGCATCGTCGTTTCATCAGCGTGACCTGGCCTATATTGCGTCTTCAATTTGTCATAATCACCACTACGTTGATTCGTATTGTGAACAGTTACACAAATCGGTGTACCAAGTGTTTTTCCCTCGAAGACCCCAGAAAGTATTTCAGCGCTATCTGGCTCTTTTCGATTTGTCGTTCCGGCCACTCTTCCAGGAGCTCTCTTATCTAGTGCTTTTTGGAGATCATCTAAAGAAATATCTAGCCCAGCTGGAACACCATCAATGACCACACCAAGTGCTTTTCCATGTGATTCTCCGAATGTTACAAATGAGAAGAGTTTGCCAAATTTATTGCCACGCATATTAACCTACTAGCATAAATAGTTGTCACAAAATAAGACAACTAGTTGATTATTTATTACCCATACTATTATGCCAGAAGCTCTTATCTTTGTGGGAAAATGTTCAACAAGGGTAGAAATTTATAACTTAGGGGCGCATCATGGCCAAGAGAAAAGCACTAGAGGACATTCTTGAGATTGCCGAGGTTTTAGAAAGTATTGGCGAGCATGGTAACCATCTTGAATTATGTCAGACAGTTGGAGATACAACTCTTAGAAGCTTATCAGTTATTAAGAATATAAACCTATTTTCAAGTGATTTGGCCATTAGACCTAAGAACAAAATTAATCAGTTCAACTTTGATCCAGAACTACCAATATTTGCTAAAAATGAATTCGACAGTGTAGTCTTTCAGTGTGAAATTAAGAAAATAAATCACAGAAATCTAATTATCGCTAATATTCCGGCCCTCATGTATCTGCTCAACACCAGAGATAGTGAAAGGTATAACTTTCAAGACCTTCATTTACCCGTGATATTCAAAAATGATTCAATTATTAATTATCAGAAGAAACATCTTTTTTTTGAAGGAACATTAATAGATATTAGTGAAAATGGAATATCATTAACTGCTTACACTGATATGATTGAAGATTACAACTTTGGAGATCTTATCGTTTTTTCTACTATAAATGGTTATTCACTTACAAAAAAAATAGCTGGTCGTATTGTATATAAGAATAAGATAAAGGATGCACATGAGCAAAGTAAGTGCAAAATTGCTGTTAAATTTGACAGACCAATACCTATCAAGCAAATTCTTAAGTATCTAGAGAATCAAATCTATATTAACGCTTGAGAGAAAATGGAACATTATAGACAGCTAATTGAAATACAAAGCTTACATGACAATATATCCAAACATAAAGAAAAAATTCAATCAGAGCTATCGAGATTAGATTTTGTTTCTAAACAAAGAGATAAGAAAATATCAGAGCTTAGTTCTATCAAGAAAAGACAAGATGAAATTCACTCCCTCATTAATAGTTCAGAAAAAGATCTCTTTAAACATGAAACAGAGCTAGAAAAGGCAAAGAGTCACCTAGACCTTGCTCAAAGTGCATCTCAAATCCAGGCCCTAGAAAAAGAAATTGAATTTCAAACTCCCCTTGTAAATAGCTTACAAGAAAAGATACTCGAATTCATGCAAGAGAGTGAGGACTTAGAGGTACAAGTTATTGAGTTTGAACAATTTATAGATGGATCTCTAAACACTCTAAAAGAGTTGGAAGTTGAAGTTCAGACGGCCAATAAAATGGAAGAAAAAGAAATCAACAATTACAACGAAAGAATAAGTCTACTCATTTCAGCGTTAGATCCAAGCCTACAAAATATTTATAATTCTACACTATCTAGAACCAAGGATAGTAAAGCCTTATCATTTTTAAGAGCTCGACAGTGCTCAGCGTGTGGAACAGAGGCACCGAGTGTTCAAGTATCCGAGATAGAAAATGGCCGCTCAACAGAGCTCTGTAGCGGCTGTAATAGAATTTTAATTCCTGCTACAATTAATGCACTCTAGACTCTTTAAAAGTAGCTACTCTAGACATACATTTGTAATAAACTAAGTAAGTACAAGGCACAAAAATTAGTGTAACAAAAGTTGCAAATAATAATCCATAAGCAAAACTAATCGCCATTGGTCTAATAAAAGGATCTCCGCCCGTTGCTTCAGCAACTGGAAGTAACCCGGCAACCGTCGTAAAAGTTGTCAGCATAACAGGTCTAAACCTCGAGACACTTGCTTTTATAATGGCCTTTGTCTTATCTATTTCCGAGGCAACCTTGAGATTAATAAAGTTTACCAATACAATTGAATCGTTAACAACAACTCCGACAAGACCTACAACACCGAGCATGGCCATAAAACTTAGAGCTATCCCTTTAGCTTTAAAGGCAAGGACAACACCAATCATTCCAAGAGGAATTGCTAACATAATGATTACAGGCTGAAGAAAGCTATGAAACATAATAACTAAAATGAAAAAGATACAAAGCATCGCAATACCAAAGGATTTAAATAACTCTTGCATCGATTCTTGCGTATCTTTATTTTCTCCACCAAAAGCATAATCGACACTTGGATACTTCTCTAAGACTTTATCTAAATCTGTTCTCATTGAATTAATCACAGATAACGGTGTCGCAATTTGTTTATCCAATATTGCTGAAACGGAAAAGATTCTCTTTCTATTAAGACGACGAATAACGAAGGCCCCAGGCTCTTGTTCAAATGAAACGACCTTGGACAATGGGATTCTTCTGCCTTGATTATTAGTCAAAAATAACAGATCGAGACTCTTTATATTACTTCTCCACTGATCATCTAATAACATTTTAATTTCAATGTCCTCATCTGACTCTCTAATCTCAGATATAGCGTCACCGGCCAGAACACTTCGTAACTTAGTTGCAACTTGAGCAACAGATAGACCTAGACGGCTTGCTTGAGCATCATTAACTTTTGCGACATATTGCTTCTTACCTGTTTCAAAATCAATTTCAGTAGTAGTAACTCCGGCCTGTTTTGCGAGAAGAATTTCTACTTCTTTAGAAGCATTCTTTAGAACCTCAATAGAATCATCCATAAGTTCAATTTCAACAGGTTTTCCTTTTGGTGGTCCACCTTCAATCTTCTTAACCGATACTTCATATCCAGTAACGGCCTTTTTCGATTGAGAAACTATTGAGCTGATAATTTCATCAGTTGATCTCTCTCTTTGAGTAGGATCAGTTAAGTAAACAACTAAAGATCCATAGTGAGAACCTGTTTTAATTCCATGCTCTCCAACTAATTGTCCTACCTGGGTCTTTACCTGATCATATTCAATCCCCAGTTTCAACTCGTTCATTGCTATATTTTCTATTTTCTTCATTTCTTCATCAGTAGTATCCAGTGGAGTTCCCACTTCACCTTTAATCTGAATGAAAATTGTTCTAACATCATCGCCTGGAAAGAGTTCAAACTTCATACTCTTAGCAATAAGTCCCGAACCTATTAAACAGCACAGGAAGAAGATCATAACTCCAAACGACCTCCACCCACTCTTCATTAAAACAGTTAAGTGTTTTTCATATACTCTTAAAACAGGGTCATACCAACGTTTAGAGTTCTTATTATGTTTTTTACTCAACTTAACAAAATCAGCTAAATGTGAAGGAAGAATAAAGAAACACTCAAATAATGAAGCACCTAAACAAATGATAACCACAGCAGGAACTGGCCACAGGAACTTTCCCATGATCCCACCCATAAAGAAGAGAGCTCCAAATGCAACAATAGTAGTAAGAACTGTCGCAGTTACAGGTTGAACAGTTTCAACAGCAGCTTCTAATGCGGCCTCTTTTGGCTCCATTCCATCTTCAATCTTTTGATAAAAGTGTTCCGAAACAATTATGGAATCATCGACGAGCATTCCTAGAACAAGGATGAGTCCAAACATAGAAATTAGATTAAGAGAAACTCCCATATATTGCATAACTGCAAAAGAAACCATAAAAGCGATAGGGGCCCCTAAAGAAGTAATTACAGAAGTAGAGAAATTAAGAAATAATAGAAGACATACAAATACCAAACCTAAACCAAGCAATCCATTGTCTTTTAATACATTTAAACGACGTTTTACATAGTATGAAAGATCATCTGTATATGAATAACTCAAATGCTCATATCTCTCTTTATTCGAGAAGAACTTCTCAGTTAGCTGCTTAATCGAATCAGTTGTTTTTACAATATCAGCGGTATCCCTAATTGAGACTTGTAAAAAAATAGCTTCTTTTCCCTGAGATCTTTGCAGAGCGGTCCCTTCAACAGGCGCTCTTACAACTCTAGCAATATCACTAATATGAACTTTTTGGCCTGAATCGTTGGAGCGAACAATGACTTTTTTGATATCATCTTCATTTACAAACTCGGCAACAGTTCGAATTAATATATCGCCCTTTGGAGTTTCTATCTTACCGGCAGAAAGATTTAAATTTCTATTTTTAATAGAGTTTTTAACATCATCTATAGTAACTTCGAACCGATTCATCTTAATCAGATCTAAATAGATTCTAATATCATCTATCCTATAACCTTCTAAACTTACTAAGGATATTCGACTCTCTTTTCTTTCAAGATGATCTCTTAACTTTTTAGAAATCTCTCTTAGCTCTGAGTAGTCTCCTCCAGTAAGTGCTATTTTGATGACACCCTTGCTATTATTATTCGCACTTCTCACGACGGGTTTTTCGGCCTCTGCAGGAAGATCAGAGATAGAGTTCACGGATTGATTAATGTCATCTAGAACAGTTTGCAAATCGGAGTCTGGTTCCACCTCAATATAGACGAGAGACATACCTTCAAGCGATAGCGCATTAACATTTCTAATGCCATCAACTCCTCTTATCTCTCTTTCTATTGTAATCGTTACAAGCTTTTCAACATCTTCCGAAGTTGTTCCAGGATAAATCGTACTAATAGTAATGACATCAAACTCTACTTTAGGAAACATTTCTTTTTGTAGAGTAAAAAGAGAAATTGACCCAACAATTACAATAAGAACTGTTATGAGATTAACTACCAGTGATCGATTAATGAACCATTCAATAAGAGGTCTTATCATACTTAGCCTACTTGAAAATTGCTTTATTTAGCTTACCGTACAAAAATGCCTGTGACGCGTAGTAAGTATCTCTTCTTATTAGATATCTCACATAAGAGACCTGAGTATCAATTAGATCTTCCTCGGCCCTAATAACTTGGTCTAGATTTGCTCTACCTCTTGAATATAAACGATTATATTCTTCAAGTGTTTTTTCAGATATTTTTAATCTCTTAAGCGCAGTTTCAAGTAAACTCTCTACTTCAACGACTCTTTTTAAAAGAAAGCTCTCTTGTTGTTTCAATGTTAACAACTGCTTTCTATTAATCATTTTAGCTTTATTTAATGAGATTGAACTAGACTCCCTAGCTAAACGTTCAGTAATTGAACCCATATTCCAACTTAAAGTAAGTCCAATTGTTAATTCGTCGTCCTCATTACCCAGCGTTCCGTTAGAAATTGGGTTTCCGCTACTTTGGTAGTTATTCGCAGCGTATTTACCAGTAAGATTCAAGTTTGGATAAACTGAGTTTTTCTTTTGTAAGAAAGTACTTTCTAAATAATTGATTTGCTCAAATGTACTTTTTAAACTTTGATTATCTTCAATAACACCTTCAACTTTAGAAAGCTCACTCTCTACTTGTATCTTATAGGCTTCTACTTCCTCTTTGGAAACTTTACGATGAAGCCTCTTAGAAAGACTCTCAAGACTAGATTCTAAATTTATATTTAAACTTCTTAAGTTCTCCTTCGCGGCAAGATCTCTAGTCTGTGCACTAAAGAGATCTACTTTTTCACTAAGTCCATCTCTAACTCTTCTTTTGATCAAGTCTAATCTCTTCTGAGCTCTATCAACGGTCATCTCCTGTAGGCTGAGAAGAGCTTTATTAACTTTTACCTCTAGATACTCTGTAACAAATGTATATAGGTTACTTGCGAGCAGGGCCTCATTTGCTCTTTCTTGATAGACATAAGTCTTATCAGCGATCTCTCTATCCAATTTATCATTTCTTCCCAAGAAGTTTTTCCAAAGGTCCTGCGATAAAGTAAGAGATTGAGTAAACCCAGTATTATTCGAAGTTGAACTTAGGTTATTTTCATAGTCAGAAAGTGCATTAGAAAATACTACGCTCGTTCCACTAAAAAACTGCTTAGAAACTCCAAGTTCATATAGTTGAGAACTTGAATCACTAGGAAGCTGTGTGAGTGAGCTATTTAAATTTGAATTCACATGAGAGCTTGTAGCACTTAAAACCCATGGTTTAGATTCGAACACTAGTTCCTTAGAAACTTGATTGATTTCAAGGTCCATTCTTGCACTTTCATTATCCGAACCGGAGCTAATATATTCATTTGAAAGTTTAGATAGAGATGCTTGAGCAGTTTGCGTAAAAATAAATAAGATAGAGATATTTACTAGTAGCGTTTTCATTTAAATCCTTTGCGAATATTTTTGAAAGTTCTACCATATTGCATTAGAGATTTACAATTTCACGATAAAGTATTCACATAATTAAGCTTCATTTTTACTTCCACATAATCATTAAAATTGACTTAGTGTTTAACTTAGTGCATAAATTCAGATTCCGAGATGGGTAGGCTGTCGCCGGTGAAGTTTACTTCACGGGAGGAAAGTCCGGGCTCCACATGGCAGCGTAGCGGGTAATGCCCGTCCACCGCGAGGTGAGGACAAGTGCAACAGAAAGAATGTACAGGGGTTTGAGAGAGTAAGGGTAACTTCGGTGGGCCTTACCTTGAATCATTTATGATACCTGCTGTAGTGAAAACAGGTAAACTCTACGTGGTGCAAGCCTAAATAGGCCTGTGTTAAGGGCGGCCAGTCCATGCAGGCGGGTAAGGTGCTTGAGCCATAGAGTAATTTATGGCCTAGACGAATGACAGTTCACGACAGGACCCGGCTTATCGCCCATCTCGGTTTTTTCTATCCAATTGAATTTGCTTAAAGTTCAGTTCACCGTCTATAATCAAAGTGTGAATAGAAAAACTCCAAATAACGCCTTTTGTATTGCCGCTTGGGCACATACTTTTATTAGTCCACAAAGTGAGCGTAGGCTTTGCTGTGCAAGTAAAGAAGAGATGAATTTTGCTGGACAATATCTAGGCAAAGACTCACAAAGCACTCCAGAACTGACAAAGGAATATTCTCCAATTAGTCTTGAACAACATTGGAACTCTGATTTCTTAAAATCTATTCGCTTAAAAATGTTGGCCGGCGAAATTCCTAAAGAATGTTCTGCTTGTCATGAGAATGTAATTGGAAGCTCTAGCTATAGGGACTATTTCAACGAAGAGGTTTTTCCTGACTTAATCGACATCGCTCTTAAAAACACTGCAGAAGATGGATCAACAAATCTAAGTCCTGTTTCATTTGATTATAGATTTAACAATAAGTGCAACTTTAGTTGTCGCATGTGCGGTAACCAACTCTCCTCGAAGTGGGAAAAAGAGGTTATCGAGAATCACTTATGGTCTAGAGAAAATGAACCTTGGCTCATTCCAGAAATAAAAGAAAAGATAAAAAACTTTCAACTCCAAGTTGTTGAAAAAGAGTTTATGACGGCCATTGATAATTCTCTAATTCGAGAACTTTATTGGGCAGGAGGCGAGCCCCTCTTATGGGAAATACACTGGCAAGGAATGCAAAAACTCATCGATTCAGGACAGGCAAAAGACATTATTGTTCGCTACAACACTAATTTGTCATTAACACAATTTAAATCTCAAGATCTATTTTCAAACTTCTTGTCTCACTTTAAGAAAGTTACCATTGCGGCCAGTATTGATGCTACAGGAGAGATTGGAGAATATATTAGAACAGGACTCAATTGGAAGAAATGGCTTGAGAATTTAAAAAGAGCTAAGAGCTTTTGTGATAATAATGAAAATACTGAATTAATCATTGATCTAACTCTAACACTTCCCGGTCTCTTTGATTTAAAGTCATTGATTCTACTTAGTACAGAGTTAAGAATAAAAATCTTATCTAAACTAATCATTACCTATGATGCGAGTGTAGTACTCTCTCCTTTAGCTCTTCCTAGAAAAAGCTTTAATCAATTAATAAATGATCTTATCAAGTTTAATATTCTTCATTTAAGTGAATATAATAAAGAGCTTCTAGATTCACTAGTTGAACTAAAAAAGTGTAAAACCTATGAAGAGCAATGTCCCATAACATATAAAAAAGACTTTTATGAAGGAAGACAAAAGCAATTAAGAACAGAAAAGATAAGAAACGATAAATTCACCCTCGCTGATATATATAAGAGTAGACAAGATATCTACGACTGGTGGACCTCTTAGAAATCTAGTAAATCTCTTGCGAGATGCCGTAAAGATGGAAAGTAATAACCTAGTCCGATAGATCCTTGCGACCAATTTCTCACTTTATAGTTTCCAATCCCGAAACCTTCTTGCTTAGGCTCAAATGCATCTATCGCCAATTTAAGATAAATTGACCTCGTTAAAAACGCTACGTAATTCAGATTAATATTGAAAAGAGTCAGAACTTTATCCTCACTAGAACCAAGGGAATCATTCATATAGTTAAGAGAGTAACCATATCCTGCTCCCGCAGAGAGTGCACCTATCGGAGTATGAACAGTCAACTCTCCATTAAATAGAAAATAGTAGCTTGCTATCCATGCACTATACGTACCACCATCTCCTAGTCCTTCGCTCATCCAAGATGAAGCAGAAACAGTTGGAAAGATCGAGCCAGTAATATCCCACATTTTGTAGTCTTGTGGATGTAAAATACTTTCTAAATTAATAGAGGAAATAAATTTTGGGAAGGCCTTAGGATGTCTCTTTGTTATCATTGCTTCTTTTTCAACAACTTGACCATTTAAATTATACGAATAAGTTACCTTTGGATCTATTGATTGACTTAAACGAAACCCATTTGGAATAATATTAAAGAAAACCCCAAAACTCTTTAACCAGTTGTTATCATGATTTTCTGGAACTTCTATTTCATACTTTCTATTAAAAGATCCTTCTACAATTTTTAATGTATAGGCGTCATATAATTGTGTATTAATAATATACTTCTGCTTATTCTTTTGAATTGAAGTGTAGTAAAAATGAGTAGCTCCGTGTTTTGAAGCTATCTGGTTTAAAAAGTATCTTTGTATTTTACTAGGGTGATTATCTTTAAAATGGTTAATTCCATATTCAAACAAATCAGTCCAAATCAATTCATCATCTAGAAATTCAATTTCTAGATTTTCTCTTTTATAGCGCTCTAACATTTCTTTGGAAAAGACTTGAAATTCATTTTCAATAGGAAGCATGATAACTTTTTTCTTTTTTTCCGTATTTTCAAATTTAAAGGAGGTATAAGCAAACAAAGGTGAATGACATTTATAAAGTCCTCCAGAAATCCCATCTAAAGAAAGTCCTACTCCTCCAAAAATAGTTCCTGCTGGATATAGTAGCATTATAAGAGATGTGGGTAATATAGATTGGTCCCAATTTAAAGAGCATTTATACTCTTTAGAGATAATTTTTTTATTATAACGAAACTCTATTTTATGTGTCTTAGCTCTTTTCGCTTCATAGAAAAAAGGGGTTACACCAATAAGTTTCTCGTCATTGTAGACCTGAACCCCTCGAGGAGATGAGTCAATGGGAATAACATTCTTTGGAGATCGTAGAGTGCCGCAACTTACTAAGAAGAAAAGAACTAAATAGAAAGAAAGTTTCTTCATTCAATAAATGCCCTTACACCAAAGTGATCGGACAGATTTTCTTTTTTATTGTTTATAAGAATCTTATTCTCTCTTGTTATCCCATGATAACGAATGTCTACATTCTTACTAAAGATATGATCAATTAAAATATCTTTTGTCGTTACAGGGTTATGTGAATTAGAAGAGCAATAAGTACATGCAGGGTCTTCATCTATAAACGTATTTTCAAATTGACTATCAAGAATTTGCTGACAATTTTCTTCCCAGTCTGGCTCAAGGCTTCCCGTAGCAAAGGCACAGTTAAAGTCACCCATCAAAATTCTCTTTCCCTCACTCGATGAGGTATTATTTATTAACCTCTCAATTTGCTTGCTATTTTCTTCTTGCCAGCTCTCAAACTTTCCAGCGTATGCAACCGAGTCTGCAAGATTAGCGCTTAAGTGAGTACAATTTAATTCAACAGACTCAATAGTTGCCACAAGAGCGGCCCTTTTATTCAATGTCGATATATCTGATAAATCAATAATTGATTTATTATTCATTTTCTTTCTCGATAGCAACAGAAGTCCATCTCCACCTCCATAAGCAAACATAGAAGCTCCTTTAAATGGATTTAATACTTGTGTGATTGCTCCTAAGCTAGACTTACCTACTTGGGCCAATAAAGCATTTGCACATACTCTATTATCATTCTTTAATTTTTCCATTGATTCTCCACAAGTGTTTAAAACACATTGTGTGAAATCATCCCCATCTTTACCTTTACATTCTTTCAAAGTGCATGAAACAAACTTCCCTTTGCCAAAGAGGTTTTTTATTTTACAAGTTGGTTTACGCTTAGAGCGAACTTGTTTAATTTCAGAGAAATGAGAGTAAGGGTACACAGATTTTAACTCTTTAATTATTCTATCTCTATCTTCTTGTGTCCATACTTCTTGCAAACAAAGAACGTCGCTCTTATTAACTTTTAAGTCATTTATTATCAGAGGTAGCCTCTCTTCAGCGAGCGGTACATATGTATGAGCAAGTCCAGTATTAAATGTTTCAATGCTCAATTGTGCATAAGAACTAAAAGAGAGAAGAATTAAAATAAGAAGTTTCATAGTTTTCCTAATTGGATATGCGTAATGCTTTAATTGACGCCGTTGAGAAATTTGTTTTATTTATATCTGAAGATCTAAAAGTATAATCATCTAAATTAATCCCTAAATCACCAAGACGATCTTTAGAAAGTTCGAGAATATAGTTTTTAATTTTATATTTAGTAATTGTCGTCTTAAATGATTTCAATTCCTTTGTAGATATACTCATCTTTTTTACAGGATATTGTTTCAAAGTCTTATCTTCGCTACTAAGAATAAAAGTTGGTAGCTCAACCTGACCTTGCAACCACTCTTTATCGCTCTTTACATAACCTAAGATTTTCTTTCTATCTTTTACAATTATTCGTAGCAACTCTAGTTCGAATTTTTCTTTTGCAACACTTTCCTTAACAGGAATGATATGTGCTAAGTTTTGATTATAAGAAATACAGTCTTTAGAAATTGGACAAAGTAGGCAGTCGGCTTTGCGAGCTTGGCAATAGACACGTCCTAAGTCCATCAAAGCTTCGTTTATCTTTCTTGCATTACCATTACGCATTTGCGGAAGGATCTCTTTATTCGAAAATCTTTCATAAATATCTTTTTGAAGTTTTACGCCTTTAATAGTTTTGATCCCATAAAAACGAGCAATTACTCTCTCTAAATTCGCATCTAAGGCGAGCGCTCTTTTATTGCCACCAATTGCAAGGATTGCATTTGCTGTATAATCTCCTATTCCTTTAATCTTTTTTAGTTCATTAAAATCAAGAGGAATCTCACCATTGAAATTTGTCTGAATCTCTTTTGCCGCGTTTAAAAGGTTTCTTGCTCTTCTATAGTAGCCCAGGCCTTTCCATGCGATACAAACTTCGTCTTCAGAAGCTTTCGAGAGGGTTTTTAAGTCAGGAAATTTCTTTAAAAAACTTTCTATATGATTACTAACAGTCGAAACAGTTGTTTGTTGCAACATAATTTCTGAGACGAGAGTAAGGTACAGAGACCTATTCTTTCTCCAGATCAAATGAGAATGTTGGGATTGCGACCATTTCTGTAGTTTTGTAAGCATAGTCATACTTACTAAAAACAATCATTATTTGCAATATTGACCTATAGCATTATCAACAAAACCATGCATACTTTTCATAGTATAGGTCCCTGAATCACCGCCATAGATTTTCGCAGATATAGAGTGTAAAAAATCTCTAAGCTCAATAGAGAATTCATCTTTATCAGTAAGAATATAAACAGACTTCGCTCTTGAGTCCTGAATCCACTGCATCAGCTTTTTTTGGTTATTTAATCCATAGTTTTGGCAAACACTATCAAGAGAACCTGCCTGCTTCTTCGATGTGTCGAAAATATGTATATCTACCTTTGTTCCACAACTTGTTCGAATTTTAGATGCAAGAGACCTACGTTCACAGTAGGCAGGGTCTGCATTAAAGTCAATCGAGCGCATGCTAGAACTTGTATCTATCCAAAACTCTACTCCTGATGGCTTCCCCTCTTTCATTGCTTTTCCGCAATAAATATCGAAATAATTATCTTTATCACAATTAATTAGGTTCACATCTTCTGCATTAATCATTTTCATAGGGTTTGGTTGTGCTGATTCTTTTCCAGCTCCAGAATCGCCTTCAATAAAACCAACTTGAGGATTAAAACATCCATCACCCATTGGTACGCACTCTGTTTCTAGTGCAGTCTGCGAAAGAAGTTGTTTTGAAAAAGAAATATCTGTAGATAATTTTTTAATAATAAGAGCTGAGCTCTCTGGGGAAATAAAAAAGAAATGGACTTCCTTAGGAATGGCCCACGCAACATTGATTGAAAATAATAATACAAGAATAAACTTTATCAAATAGTCATTCCTTTTTGACGGAAAAATCTAAAGAGGTCATTACCAAGATCTACGATCAAATCTCTACCTTCCATATCTAAATTTAAGAAGTCGCTCATGTATGCTCTCTGTCTCGGAGAAAGTTGTTCTAGCTTTTCTTTTATTGTTAACTCTCTACCACCCTCAGTTTCAAATGGTATATTTTGAGTTCTTCCACCTACTTTTATCTTGGCAGTCACATTCTTTTTCGCACTTCCTGCGCCTAAAGCATCAGAAAATGTTTCTTCAAACGAACCTTCAGTAGCGTTAGTAGAAACTGGGCCAGAAGCTTCACTAGCAGGGACTGGATCACTTGGACCAACATCAGCAAGGCCACCTTCTTCTTTGTAGAACTTTACCAATCTAATGAAATGATCGGAGTAATCCTCTTCTACGAAGTCAATTATCTCATGCAGCGGTATATTTAGCTTTGCGGTAATCTTTGCAATTAATTGTGGGTTTAAATCAGATGTTTTCTGGGCCAAGAACCTACTCATTGTAGAAACACCAACTCCCGTTAGTTCGGCCAATTCTTTTTGCGACAAGGCCCCACGTACTTGCATATACTTACGGACCACACCTAGGTATTCTGCAATTTTGTCTTTATTGAAATTGTCCATCTTGATCTCCAAGCTACTGATTATACGTTTTCTCGTATTAATTTTACTCTCGCGAGTTGTTGTAATTACTATCGGTCGTGCAAATAAATTCCTTAATGCAATTTTATTACTTGACGCAAATAGTCAATTGCACTACTATTGATTTATGCAACGCAACAACGTTGCAAACAACACAGGCTCAGGGGAACGTAACATGAAAACTCTAACTCAATTTTTTAATCCTTTAATGAATGAGGCCCAAGAAGACGCACAGTATGAAGTTATTGAAAATATGACTCTAGATACTAAAGAATTCAAGGGGTTGAGTATTTCAGGTTCTCTCTTCTCTCTCACTACCTTTAAGAATGTTTCCTTTGAGTCCTGTGTCTTTTATGGGTCAAAAATTGAGAATTGCAAGTTCATCAACTGTAAATTCATCAATTGCGACTTCCAATTTTCAAGTGTTTCGCACAGCAATTTTACTGGGACTCACTTTGTTAATTGCAATTGGGACTTTAGTCCAATTAGAAAGAGTGAGTTTAACTTCTCTCATCTTGACGCAAAAACAGTATATTACGCATCAAATGAGGACAATTTTTTAAGTTCTTGTATTAGCAACGTAGATCAAAGCTGGGAGCAAGCAATTGCAGCAGAGGAAGCTGTAGTACCACTAAAACAAGAGCAAACTGCAACCTTTACTGAACTTTTGGAGAACTTTCTCTTCGGTAAACAAGCAGCTTAATAAAATTAATTACTTAGCAACGAATATTCTTCAAAATGCCTCAAGGATATATTCGCTAAAAACATATCATTTAAAGATCGAGGCAATTTTCTAATCTAGTCACTGATAGATGGACCTATCAACTAGACAAATCTTTGGCCTACCGACTGATCTGGCACTCTCCGGAGTGCCAGAGCACATCTAAGAATAGGTCCTTCATTATATAAAGGAAACTGAGATGAAAGAACTTATAGCATCACTACTACTCTCATTCTTTATAGCTGAAACAGCACAAGCAGTTATTGTTGAATATATCGAACTCGACAATATACAATCACACCTTAAATCTATTGAATCTGACCTAGAATAATGGCTCTTTTAACTTAACTATCTAATTACACGTCAGGCCCTAAATATTCTCTTTAATTCGCAAAGTAGAGATAACTCCCTAAATAAATTAGATAACACCTATTTCCCACCTCGGGATAAATTTATCCCACTAAAATAATTTGATAGCACGTTAACGGAGGAAGAGTTGATGAGCAAACAAGATCAATTAGAAATTTTGTTTGATCAATATAGAGATGAACTAGATCAAGTCTATAATGATTGCATGCAAACAGGTCAGTTTTACGCTGGCGAATTCAATAACCACCTGGCCGTCATTTGGAAATCTGCAAAAGAAGATGGAATGGAACAATATGACTTTGAAGAGATTGTTCAAGATGTCGTGAACGAATATATCGATCACATCTTCTACCCCTTTCCAACATCAATGGCAGCGTAATAGAAAAATTATTACCACTTCGCTTGAATGAGCGAGTGGTTTTTTTTAGTTCTTTCTGTAGAAACAACCTACTGATTCATTATTTCTTCTTGAAGAGTTTAAAACCATGTAACCAACTTCGACTGCATTTCTAAGTCCGATTAAACTATCTCTTAATTCAGCATTTTTATAAAAGCGCTGAATCTCATCATACAACTCACTAAACATAGCATCAGCTCTTTTAAGTCGATGAGAAGTTCTAGTTAATCCAACATAGTTCCACATAGTTTGCTTAAGAGTTAGCCAATCTTGGGCAACAAGTGCAACGTCGGCTTCGAGATGTCCTTTTCGCCAATCTTGGATTTTATACCCATCATAGTGATTAAAAGTATCGATTCTTTTTAAAATATCTTCTGCAGCTATATATCCCCAAGTCAGTCCTTCAAGTAAAGAAGTCGAAGCTAGCCTATTTGCTCCATGAAGACCTGTACAGGCAACTTCTCCAACAGCATATAAACCTTCTAAATTAGTCCTTCCTTTCAAGTCAGTCTTAACTCCACCACATGTATAATGAGCGGCGGGAACAACCGGGATAGGCTCTTTAGTTATATCAACATTCTTTTCAAGACAGTGCTTATAAATTGTAGGGAACCTCTCTTTTATCCATTCGCTATCTTTATGTGTGATATCTAAATAAACGCAGTCGTGCCTTGTTTCAATTATTTCATCTGCAATCGCTCTAGAAACGACATCTCTTGGCGCAAGCTCTCGATCTGGATGATACTTCTCCATAAACGCGACGCCATTTGAATTAACAAGAATTCCTCCCTCACCTCTAACGGCTTCAGAGATTAGAAATCTTCTATGTGAAGAGGAATCAAAGAATGTTGTTGGATGAAATTGAATAAACTCCATATTAGTAAGAACCGCTCCTGCCCTCTTGGCCATTGCATGTCCATCACCTCTTGCGCCTTCCGAGTTCGAATGATGTAGGTATAAACCACCAACACCACCAGTTGCCAAGATTGTAAATTTCGATATGATTTTTGCAACTTCTCTAGTTTCTTGATTAAGAGCATACAGTCCAACAACATTATTATCTTCATATCTTTGCTGAAGCGTGACACCGTGATGCATTGGAGTCAAGAGATCTATCGCAGTATGTTTTGTAAGGATATGAACATTAGGAAATCTATTCTTATCTTTTAACATATTAATAAGAGAGATCTGAATTGACTTCCCTGTGAAATCTCCTTGATACAAAATTCGATCAATAGAGTGCGCGGCTTCTCTAGTATACAAGAGTTCACCAGAATCATCTCGAGCAAATTCAGTATTTGCTTCTTCTAATAAAACTTCTTTTAGAATATCTCCAGAACGATCTTTTAATATTTCGGCGGCCAATAAATTAGATGTATAAGCAGATGCTTTAGAAATATCATTAATTAAATCTTTATCTTGAGTATCAGAATAAATAATTCCACCCTGGGCCCAATATGTATTAGATAAATTCGGGTCTGCCTCACGTGTAAGTATTCCTACCTTCATTCCAGTCTTTGCCAACTTAGCAGCGGCAGTAAGTCCAGAAATTCCACAACCAATTATTGTGACATCGAATTTATATTCCATAATTAATCTCTTTGATATTTAAGTGACAAGTCTACACTTGGAGCACCATATGTGATTGACCCAACACTAATTGCATCTAGTCCTTCTATTAAATAACTTTCAAGAGAACTAAGATTAATTCCTCCGGATGCTTCATAAGTGACACCATTTTTCTTTAGAGAGATAGCTTCTTTAATTTGTTCAGGAGTAAAGTTATCTAACATTAAATGATTTACGCCTAAATCAAATGCGATTTTCAGCTCATCAATATCATGAATTTCAACTTCGATTGGTGTGTAGAACCCATTCATATTTCTAAAATATTCAACGGCTTGTTTAACTCCCCCAAAGAAAGATTTATGATTATCTTTAACCATCCAGACATCACTTTGTCCTAGACGATGATTAAAGCCACCACCTTGCTTAACAGAGTATTTCTCAAGACCTCTTAAGCCTGGAGTTGTTTTTCTCGTGTCGAGAATTTTTATTCCCCGCTTTGCCGCAAGGGTTGCAAATTTATTTGTAAAGGTTGCTATTGAAGAAGATCTTTGTAAAAGATTTAAAGCTATTCTTTCACCAGTTAGAGCGAGTGAAAACGGAAGTGTAAAGTTAATCTGAGAAAGATCTGACTTAGAAAATTGCTTACCTTCATACTCTTTAAATATATTCCAATCTAATTGTGCTCCGAGGTAGTTAAAGGCCGCGACAAAGTATGGGAGACCACTGAGGATCATATCATCTTTAATTTTTAGAGAACAACTAACAAGTTCATCTGGTAGTTGCGAAATATAAGAATGATTTCGTGAGAGATCGTCTTCACTGAAAAAATATTCCATATCTTTAAGAATTGATTTTTCAAATAAGTTTTGACTCATAAATACTCCTTAAGTTCTATCTTCATATCTCTTAAGAAACAATAAGTTAAGCCTAATACTCAATTTTGAGATGAGGGAAACCAAGCCTACGTAATTTCTATAACTTAGCCTTAAGCTTTAACGAGTAGCTTTGCTCTTTAACTAAGAATGAAGACCTTTAGACTAACGTTTATCATTCTCACTTCCAGTCTGCTGTTTGCTTTAAACCTGTCACAAACTCGTCATTATACACCTCAAAGAATTTCCCCCTTTATTAAGTCTCATCTTTTTGAAATGAAGAAGATTCAAACTCAAGAAAACTTTTCACTTACAAGGGCGTTCATAATTGGAGATAAGAGGAGCTTAAAAAAGAAACAAAAACAAAACTTTTCAATTTTACAAATTAACCATCTCTTTACTCCAAGTGGAATACATTTTAGTTCATTTTTTATTTTCTTCATTCCTCTAATTAGATTACTAAAAAGAAAGAATAAGATATTTCTCTCAGCACTTTTAGAGCTTTCCCTATGCTTAATGCCCTTTGGACTCAATCAACTGTATTCTTTAAAAAGAATTTCCCTATTAAGAATTTCGAACTTCTTTCTAAAAAGAACAAACTTAGAAATAGACTTTTTCTATATATTTCTTGTCTCTTTTTTTTTTGATTTTCTATTTGGAACCTATAGATACTCTCCATTGAGCTTTACCTTTAGTTTCTTATTTATTGGAGTACTACTCTCTACTCCCAAATCGAGCTTTATACTTATATCCTTCTTTATCGCAAACTTAATCATCACCTTTTTCTTTCACACCCAATTAAATATTTTAGGATTTATCCTAGGCTTTCTTATTACAACCGTATTTTCTCTAATTTTTCCATTTATGTTTCTAAGCTATTGGCCAAGTGCCCTAGTCGGAATAGATCTTTGCTCTCCATTCTTATGGATGATAAAATTTTTTGTTAATATCTCATCGATCGTTTCGAGATACTCTCCTAGCGTAGAGCTCGATTTTTTTGGATTTATATTACTGCTCATATTTTCAATAAATAGAAAGTTTTCAATTTTAATTCTTACAATTTTAATTTCAAGTAGCAGGATTTATAACGTCCCAGAAAATAGGATTAGAACAAAAGCAACAGTAGATACTAAAGATCATAGAAGGTGGACTTTTTACAAAGATAAACAAATTTTTAAAGATAAAGAGCAAACATGCTATAGGAAGATTATTCTCGATGGTCACAAGATTACTTGCCGACAAGTTAAGAAATAAAAAAGGGCACTTAATGTGCCCTTTCTCTAGTATGAAAGTAATTTTTTGAGTTGATTATAGACATCATCGATCTGAGGAAGAACATAGTCTTCAGAAGTAGGACAATAAGGAACATGAGTATCTTTAGCAGCGACTCTTAAAACAGGCGCATCTAAAGCCTCAAAACACTCTTCATTAACTCTTGCTGTAATTTCTCCAGCAAACCCAGAGGTCTTAGTTTCTTCGTGAGCAATAAGAAGCCTATTCGTTTTAGAAAGAGATTCTTTAATTGCATCCATATCAAAAGGAGCAAGAGTTCTTAAATCGATAACCTCAACAGAGAACCCTTCACTGTCTAGTCTTTTTGCAGCTTCGATAGATTTTTGAACCAGAGCTCCCCAAGCGACTACAGTTGCATCTGTTCCTTCTCGAGCTATTCTAGCCTTACCAAATGGAATCATATACTCAGAACCTGTATCAGCAGTTCTATTGTACCCTTGATAGTAAAGGTGCTTATGTTCTAAGAACATAACTGGATCATCTGCACGAATTGCAGTTCTTAATAATCCTGCCGCATCGGCTGCATTTGATGGGTATGCAACACAAATACCTGGAATATGAGTAAAGAGAGATTCTCCACATTGTGAGTGGTACATAGCACCACCTCTTAAGTATCCACCAATTGGGACTCTAACAACCATTGGACACTTGAAGTCTCCACCAGAGCGGTAACGAGTTGTCGCCATTTCATTTTTTAATTGCATATATGCAGTCCAGATATAATCGAAGAACTGAATTTCAACAACCGGCTTAATACCTCTCATGGCCATACCAATAGCACGACCAATGATATTTGCTTCAGCTAGTGCCGAGTTAAATACCTGTCCTTCTTTAGAAGCTCTTTGAACTCCTGAAGAAACCTTAAAAACACCACCCTTACCTTTTAGATCTGGGTTATCGAGTTTTTCTAATTGTGAGAAATCTGCCACGTCTTCACCAAACATTCTAAGTAGAGGGTTTGATGAGAACTCGCTCTTTAGAACAGCGTTTATTGCTCCGGCCATTGGAATATCGTCATTACCTTCAAGTAAAGGCGTAGTATCAAACTCAGATGAAGCAATATTTACGTCTTCAGAAAATAGATGCTTTAAAGAGTCTTCAGGCTTCGGCCACTCTGTTGCAATTGCCTTTGTCATCGCTTCTCTAACTTCTGCAGAAACTTCTTTTAAAAGTGCATCGATCTCTTCTCTTGTCATCATTCCTGTTTTAATTAAAGTCTCAGGGTAAGAAACAAAACAATCGATTTTCTTTTCCTCTTCAAGCTCTTCAGTCGTTCTATACATTGATTGATCATCAGACAAAGAATGAGAGTAAGGTCTTGTTACATGAGAGTGAACAAGTGCTGGACCTTTTTTCTTTCTAATATGCTCTACTGCTTCAACGAAAGCAGCGTAAGATTCAATTGGACAGTTACCGTTACATTCAATAACTTTTAGACTTGGAAAGTCTTTCATTGCCTTAGAGATTGATCCACCCGGAGTTTGAACAAAAGTAGGCGTCGAAATTGCGTAACCATTGTCTTCAACATGAAATAAAACTGGTAGCTTATTAACACACGCAGTTGTCATTCCTTCCCAAAACTCTCCTTGAGAAGTTGTTCCATCACCACAAGATGTGTAGACAACTTCATCATCATGAAAGTCCATCCCTTCTAAAGTCTCACCACTAGCCGCAAGATTAGTGAGGTACTCTCCAGCTTCTGCGACACCACATGCCTGTAGAAACTGAGTTCCAGTACAAGATGATTTTGTAACAATATTTAAATTAACATTTCCCCAATGAGCAGGCATTTGTCTTCCATGAGAAGCTGTATCACCAACATTTCCATTTGCCTGACAAAGCATTTCATATGGAGTTACACCTAGACCCGTACAAAGAGCTCTATCTCTGTAATAAGGAATAAACCAATCGTACTTAGGCTTCATTGCTTTGGCCGCAGCAGAAAGAACCGCTTCGTGTCCAGCACCAGAAATTTGAAAGAATGCCTTAGACTGTTTTTTCATTGAAATTTCTGCATCATCTAATTTTCTAGATACAAAAATATTTCTTAAAAGAGCGACTAGATCTTCTTTTTTTAACTTATATTTTTTCGCTAATTTTAATTTTTCTTCACCAGAAAGTACTTTTAATTTCTTAGAACTCATTTCTTTTGGTCCCTTTGTTTTATCGAGCATTACAACTCCTCACTGGGTCTCCCAGCAATATTAAAAAATTCTAGCAAACACTACCTAAAAGAAGATAGAATGTCTAAAATAACGCGACATTAAGTTTTGTAAGTATTTGATTTTATGAATAGTTAGAAGCCGTAACTAGCACTGAGTGCAAAGCGCCTATCTTCTTTTCCTCGAAATTCGTTAGTGGTTGTATCAACAGCATATGTTGTGAGGTCAAACTCTAGAGTCTGTGACTTTATTCCTAGTCCTCCAGATCCCCAACCATCTCCATATCCGAACCTAAAAAAGAACTTTCTTGCGATATCAAACTCTGCCCCAAAGGTAATTTTCCTATTAGTTGAAACTCCGCTATGAAGACCGGTTATATCCTTATAATTTGTCTCCAAATGAAGCCTAACTACTTTTCCAATTTGTGGCGTAATTGAAAAACCAACATCTACAGAATTCACAACATCTGTTGGCGCTCCATTAGTACTTCCGACAGAAAATTTTTGTTGAAAAGCATTATTCATCTTAGCAGAGAATGTAGGAAGAAATTTGATCGGTAAAGTTAATTTCGTTCCCGCTACTACAATTAGGGCCGATCCCTTTTTTGTATCATCATCTCTAATAGCAAATTCAATATTTGCATCTCTTTCACCTTGAACTTCATTTCGATTTAAGTAAGTGGCCGAAGCTCCTACTTTAAAGACTCCTCCAAATAAAGAAAGGTTTAAAGCGGCATATGGTCCGTGGTCTCTTCTATCTGCATACTCAAAAAGAGCATCCTCTGCTGTTCCAATTGTCGATCTTGTTCTCTTAGAAAAAAGGTAACCTAAACTGAAATAGCGTGTCGTAAAATTTGGTAAGAAATTAAATCTCTGATGATTGATAGAGCCTTTATTCTCAAGCAGCATCTTTCTTTGACCGTTTAAGGAAAATGCATCCATTGCATTTCCCATAATCTTAGTCATATTACCGCCTGTCGCATTTGAAATAAGACCCTTATTAACTTCAAAATGAAAATTACTAATGTGAAAGTGAGTCTTTCTAACTGTTCCTAAACCTGCCGGATTATAGTAAACAGCTGAAGCATCGTCGGCCTTTGAAACATATGCATTACCGATTGCGAGTGCTCGTGCGGAAGTTGCCAATTCAGGAAATATGGCGTCTTCAAAATCTATCGAAAAGACATTCAAGCTCAAAGTCATTGCCGATAAAGTAAATAGAGTCTTTAGACATCTTATACTATTCATCAACTTATTTTAGCAGAGGCGATGCGGCATTCGAATGGGGAAAGAAGTGTGCCCTAAAGTGAATTACTTTCAAGAGTAATTTACTCAAGTTCTATAATTTATCGAATTTATATATCCTCCCAAAGGAATTTGGGAGGATTTTAGAAGGTATAATTATCTAGTTTTTCTACCTGGGAATCTGTGACCAAGATTACCAAGGTATTTTCCATTGATATTCTTAATGGCCTCAATTCTGCTTTCAGCAAGTACATCTGTTGCCTTATTTACAGGAATATTCTGTTCTTGAGAAATTGCAAAAACCTGAAGAGTAGTATCGTAAATTGTATCTACCATTCTTGAAGACTTATCATCAGACCAGCCTTCAAATTCAATAGAAACGTTCATTAATCCACCAGCATTGATTAAATAATCAGGAGCATAAAGAATTCCTTTTTCTTTTAGGATTTCACCATGGCGATCTTCAGCTAATTGGTTATTAGCAGCACCTGCTACAACCTTGCACTTTAATCTATTGATTGTATCGTCATTAATTGTTGCACCTAGAGCACATGGAGCATAGATATCGCAATCAACATCATAAATATCATTCACGCCAACAACTTCAATCGATGGAACAGTTTCTTTTAAAAGCTCTAAGTTTGATTCACTGATGTCACACACTTTAACATGTGCACCCGCTTCTACAAGATAGCTTGCTAAGTATCTTCCAACAGAACCAGCTCCTTGAATTGCAACAGTCTTACCTTTTGGAGATCTATCTCCCCACACCTGCATACAACATGCTTCAATTCCTCTGAATACACCTTTAGCTGTATACGGAGATGGGTTACCTGATCCACCATGAACCTGAGCAACACCACAAACATTACTTGTTTCAGTAAATACGTGTTCAATATCTTCAACTCCAATATTCACATCTTCTGCTGTGATATATCTTCCGTTTAATGATTCTAAAAATCTACCGTATGATCTAAATAGAGCTTCAGACTTATCTGTTTTTGGATCTCCAATAATAACAGCTTTACCACCACCTAGATTTAATCCAGATACAGCTGCTTTATAAGTCATTCCCTTAGACAGTCTTAGTACATCATTTATAGCTTCTTCTTCAGATGCATAAGGCCACATTCTCGTACCACCTAATGCTGGTCCAAGTGTAGTATTATGGATTGCAACAATTGCCTTTAGATTACAGCTTGGATCGCTAAAGAAAATTACCTCTTCGTGTCCGTCTTTATATAATCTTTCAAAGCTCATCATTTTTTGGCTCCCTTGTGTGAGATCTAAGTATTTCATTTCATGAACCGATATGGTTCACATACATGTTAAAATTTGACGAAACTATAGTCATTAAAGGATGAAATTCGTATGCACACTGTGTCACTCGTAGAACTTGCTGAGGACGGGGAAACTCTATCAGAAAATGTATTAACTTTTGAAGTTGCTGAGGGTCAAGTCCTCTGGGAATCTCTTGAATTACAAGGACATGAGCTACCTAGTGGTTGTCTCGCAGGCTCTTGTGGCTCTTGTAGAATCAATGTCATTGAGGGGGAAGAAAACCTATCAAAACTAAGTGTTATTGAAAAAGATACTATTGACCACTTAAACGAATCATATTTAGAGACCCATGGTAAAGACTGGATTGAAGGCAAAAACTTAAGACTATCGTGCCGCTCTAAAGTATTTGGGGATATAAAAATTCACGTACTAAAGAAGTAAACTCTAGAGTTCTAGAGTTTTCATCTTTGATTCAATAGTGAGAAAATCTTCTTCGTCTTTCCAAGATTCAGTGAAAAGAATTTCACCATCTAAAATATTCAAAGAAAGTTTATATACACCATCAAGGTAACTTATCTCTATTTTATCCTTTGTTATGGTTCCCACTCTTTGATTACGATAAAATAATTCACTATCCACAATATCAAAACTTGATGGTGGATAACTTGCTTGAATATCTGCGCAAATATAGCCGCCATCTAAAATCATAAATCGACTATTCGTTTTCTTTAGCTGTAGGAAAACCTCTTGGCACTTCCCACTGTTTCGGTCCGATTCATAAAAACCCGTTGCGCTCCACTTTCCAGTGAATCCCGCAACGGTTGATATTGAAAAAAGTATTGTTAAAAAGATTTTCATTATTGGTTTCTCTTAAATCTTCTTATACGGGCATTAATATCATCGGCACTATCAACAGCGGTGTCCCAAGCAGTATAGATTTGTTTTTTTACACCTGCTCTCAAATCCCCTGCAACATATAATCGATCAATATTAGTCTCACCCTTTTCATTAGTTATTACAAAACCTCTATTATCGACTTCTGCACCTAGAGACTTCGCCAACTCGTTGTAAACAATCATTCCAAGAGAGACAAAGCTCATTTGAACATCAATTACTCCGTCTCCCATAACTTCGAAAGACTCAAGCTTTCCTGCCTTAGTATCGCCATTAATTCCAAGAATTTCTCCCTCGTAAACTTCGATACCATACTTTTCAATTAGGGCACTCACTTCTTCATCAAACTCTGGAGTCTCACCATTTGTAAATATTTTCATTGCCGGTGGTTGATACCTCTCATACAACATCGCTGCAACCCAACCAGCACCATTTCCGTGACCTATAATTCCAGTTTCTTTTCCATAAATATGATGTCCATCACATCTAAGGCAGTAGTCTATGGACTGATTATTTGCATATGGAAATACTGGTGCCATCTCACCTTGAATCATAGGCTGAACGTCCATAACTCCAGTAGCAATAATGACGTAATTGGCCTTATATAGTTCCTCTTTATTATCTTTTAGAATAAAGAGATCTCCTTCCTTTTTAATTTCAGTAATTCCCTTATTCTTCATCCAATGAAACTTATCTTTAAGTTCACTTTCTTCAGACAACCAAGTTAATGATTCTCTATTAGGTTGTTCAATACCTTTTTTATACTCTAAGTGCCCAGGCATGTTCTCGACCTTAGTCACCCACATTGCTCTAGATTTTTTCTTATCTTTTCCCGTTCCTGGAAATAGAATAGTTTCATCATTATTTAAAACAGATCTTAAGGCGGCCATTGTTCCCGCTGAACCTCCTCCAATAATTGCTACGTCATATATTTTTTCACTCATAATTAGCTCCTTAAAAACATAATAGATTATAGCTCAAAATCTAGGAAATAGATTTGAGCTATATCATTATAATAACAATTTATCGGTAGTTTTGCTTATACAGCAGGAGTCTTTGAGGTACTAGATTGGTCAGAAATAGCTTCACCAGCATCCTCATCATGAGCATTTGCGGCGTCACGTCTAGAAAAGAAGTGCTTCTCGCCGTCTACATCTTGAATTCGAACTTCTCTAATCTCATAGTCTTGAACTTTTTTCAGCTCAAAAGAGAGACCTTCCCAAACAATAATTTGTCCTTCTTCAGGAAAATTATTACCCAGCATATCTAAAATGAATCCCGATACGGTTGAATAGTTGTCATTTAAAGGAATCTTTATACTAAATTCATTATAGAGATCTCTTAAAGAAAGGGAGCCTTCAATATAAATTCCAGACTCAAGATCACTTTCTTGATATTCTTTATTGATTGAATCTTCTTCCTCATCGTGCTCATCTTGAATCTCTCCAAAAATTTCTTCAACGATATCTTCAAGAGTGATAATTCCAACAACAAGTCCATTCTCATCTTTAACTAGAGCAAGGTGAACTTTCTTTCTATTCATATGATCAAAGACTGCTTGAATCTTCATATGCTCATATACGAAAAAAGGTGTTTTTAAATGATTTTCAATTTTAAATGAATCCCTATGATCAGGGTCAAGGAAAACAAGTTCTTTTACATGAAGAAAGCCTTTCATATTTTCAAGCTCATCTTCACAAACGGGGAATCTCGAGTGGGCATCGGCTTCGACGACACTTAAGACTTCTTTATAGTTCATTGTCGTTTTAAGATACTTGATTTTTTGCCTAGGAATCATAATATCTTTAACTTTAATTTTAGGGAAATCTAAAACAGAGTGAAGAAGGTCAACCTGTTTAGAGTCTATCGTATTTTCTTTTTCTGCTTTTTGAACCATGTACTCAATATCTAATTTCGTAATTAGTCGACCTGTTAATTCAGCATTCTCACCCAAGAATGTTGTAATGAACCAAACGATACTTTTAATAATTGGAAAGAGAACAATATACCAACTTTGAAGAAATCTAATTGTAGGTACAGCTAAAGTTTCAGCATGAGTTCTGGCAAAAGTTTTTGGAATAATTTCACCAAAAATTAGAATTACAAAAGTTGTAATACCAACGGCAATACCAATTGAATCACTAGAGAAAACACGGGCCGTGATAGTTGTCATCAGTGACGAAGCAAAAATATTAACAACGTTATTTCCAACTAAGATAGTAGTCAGTAGCTCATTAGGCCTTTCAACCATAAAGTTTAAAGCATTGGCCTTTGCTCCACCGGCCTCAATTATTTGTCGCGCTCTATCAATATTAATGGACATTAAAACAGCTTCTGAACCAGAGAAAATACCGGAAAAAAGAAAGCAGGCCACAAGAGCGACTATTTCATAGGTCTCAATCATGACAACGGTCCTGTTAATAAATGAAAGGGTAAAGGGTCTGTGGAGTCGTTCGGACTGGCCTCAATACTATGGCCGCGAAATGGAGGTTCTATTTCATAGTTCCTGGTTAAGTTAATATCTCTATGCATTATCAATTAAATGCCTTTATATAATACAATGCATTGTTATTAAAGTCTATAATGCATGTAAAATCAATCTTTTATTAGTGGTGTTCTAATTGCTCTCCGCCAAAATCGTGGTCAGAGTAGACAATTCTATCGTTCATCTCATGATTAAAGCCATACAACTCTTCCATATTGGTCAAATTTCTAAAAATCGTATTACATTTATAACAAATCGCTACCTTAGCAAGTTTTCTAAAGAGAAATAAGTCCAGTGCGTAAAGAACAATAAAAGAGATTCCGTAGGTCCAAATAGATAGAATTGCGGCTATCACAAAGAGGGCCACACCAATCTTTCTATTAAAGTCCTTTTGAGAGTAAAAGTCTTTTCTTTGACAACAAGGACAATCCTTAAGAATCCCCTTAGCGTGATTCTCATCAAAAGTGACATTCATCTCATTTGAGCAAACATCGCAAATTGCCTTATGGGCATCAACATCTGGGTGAATATGGATTCCTGATCCACATTCTGAACATGTTAAAGTGACTTCCATCATATCAGTAATCCGTATTTAAATAATAAGTATGCCGAAACTAACTCTCCGACAAAAACAAAGATTGTCATAGCGTATAGAACACCTGTCGCGCTTTGAGTAGATCTAATCACTACTAATTTCCACGTAAAAATGCTCATTACAAGGATGACAACATAGCCCCAAACAACACGCATCGTCAACATCATCCAGTTAAAGGCGTAGCCTCCACCTAGCTGAGTAAACTCTTGAAAGAATGCCCAATTTTTAGAGATCTCAAGCCCCGACCACGTAATTTTAATAGCAAGTATAGTCCAAAGAACTAGCACCGCAACCTTAAGTGGGTTTTCACTTAGCCTTGGAACTACTAAGTAATAATGCCCTAGCGTCATCGCATAAACGATAATTCCAAGAATCACAGATGAGGAAACTCCAAAGAGAAACATTGGCCCCCATCCATTTTGGAACTTTAAAAGAAGGAGTAATAAGGTCGCATTATGAATAATAAAGAGCACCCACATAAAAAGAGATTTCTCATCCTTATGAAAGAGTCGTATGAGTAGAAAGCAAATGGCCGCAATATAGTACTTTATTGAAAAGGGATCGCTAAATGTTCCATATGTTAAGTGGATAATTGTGGCGACTAAAGTAGAGCCCAGACAAACGCTATTAATCAAACCCTGAAACCCAGCACCTGTCATTTTAGAGTCAGCAACCCAAGTAAATAGTCCTACACCTAAGGCAAGAGTTAAAAAAAAGAACTCGGCGACATTTACTATTTCTGCACCCATATTTTCTCCAAGAAACCAGCATCTAAATGCTTCTTTAAATAATCAAGTAAATCATCAATTATCTCGTAATTTACCGCAGGCAACCGATCTTTGTAAGCTAAACTTTTTGACTTAAAAGTAAAATCAAACCAATCACCATTAAGTGGCACTAATTCTTGTCCATTAGCAAAGTGGACAAACAGACACACAGATCTATCTTTATACTCATAGCTTACAATCTTAAATTGCTCAAGATGAGTAATATCAATCTGTGACTCTTCTTTAAGCTCTCTTTTACACGCACTTATTGGAAGTTCACCATCCTCAATCTTTCCTCCAGGAAACTCTAAAAGACCATTTAGAGGTCCATTTTCACTTCTTTGTTGCATCCACAGCTTGCAGCCAAGCTCAGATACATCTTTAACAAGAATAATTATTGAAACAGGTATAATCACTTCGATTCCTAGAATAAATTACGTGATCTTTTCTAGCAAAAATAGAAAGTGACTACAAGTCTTGAGAATTTGACACGAATGGTCTATAAGCAACCCATGAGAAAGCTTCCTTTTAAAGAAAGATCCCTATTGTTTGCACCTATGGAAGGCGTTACCGACGAGCCTTATCGAATTGCCATTGATCGTGCTTTTCCTGAGTGGGATTACCTGTGTACGGATTTTCTTAGAGTACCGACAGTAGGAAAGTTTTCAAATGAAAAAATACTATCTCACTATGGCCATAAAGTTTTGGCCAACTCTCAGCTGAGAAAAAAGACAGGATTTCAAATTCTGACGAGCTATAGGGCCCAAACTGAAGACACTGTAAAAAAGATTGAAGCTATTAATGAAATAACTCACCTTGACCTCAACCTAGGTTGTCCATCTAAAAAAGTTAATGCTCATAAAGGTGGAGCCTACTTATTAAGTGAAATGAAAGAGCTCAGAGAGATCATTCAAATTATTAGAAAGAACTATTCTAAAACATTTACTGTAAAAATTAGAATTGGATATAAGAATACTGATAAGTTCTTTGACTCCTTAAAACTTTTTGAAGATGAAGGTGTCGATGCCATAACAATTCATGGACGAACTCGTGATGAGCTATATCGTGGAATAGCAAACTGGGACTACATAAAGAAGGCGGTCCAAAGTGTTTCAATTCCAGTCATAGGCAACGGTGATGTTTGGACATTAAGGGATATTGATAGAATGTTTACTCAAGTTGGATGCGACTCTATCATGCTTGGTAGAGGAGCTTTAAAAACACCTTGGTTAGCAACTTTATATAATCAGTATCGTGATAACTATGATGAGCTAGATGACGATTTCTTGCTTGAAGAAAGAAAGAAGTATTTACAAAATTATTTTGATGAACTTGAACGAGAATATAAGAAAGTGCAAACAAAGCAGGTTAATGTTCTTAATCGCTTTAAGTCTTTTTCAAGATACTTATTTGATGATTTTCAAAATGGCGATGCAGTCAGATCAAGCTTTCAAAGAGCAGAGTCGTTAGACCATTTTAAAGATCTACTCTACGGAATCTAGCTTTTTTTCAAGCTGTCTTAATCTTAAGTAATAAATCAGTTCGAAATATGCAGACCCTGCAAGAGTTAAGATAAACCATCCTTTTGAACTAAGAAAATAAGAGAAGAAACTAATCAGAATCGGAGGCAAAGAGCGAAGAAAAACATTTTTCCAATAGCTCTCACTAAATGATCCCAGAAAGTCATCTAACCTAAAAATGAATTTCAAAAAACTAAACTTATACTTTTTAAGAAGAATTCTTTCTCTGAGTGTTGGGGCCTTTATAGTAAAGTTCCAACAAAATCCCAAAATAATAAAGTTTAAAGAAGAATAATTTAGACTCACTCCCCAAAGCAAAGTAGTCAGAATAATAAGAGCAATCAAGTAGGTTAATAAGTATTTATTGTTTTCATTTAAAGTCATTGAAATCATTATAACAGAGAAATTCTTGCTATCTCTCATTTTTTTTTACTCCCCCTTATAATCTAAGAATCAATCCATTGGAGGAATAATGAAGAAACTAATCGCCCTAGGCGTAATCGTTCTATCTATGAACGCAAATGCAGCGTGTACTGAAGACTTTAATAAAGGACTCAGCGAATTTGACTTCGCAATGACATATTTCAACACTGGAGCAAGCTCTTACCAGCTAGCTGTAGATGAATCTCGTGGACAGGGAAGAAGATCAGTAATCTGCTCTCATCTACTAAAGTCTACAACAGGTTTTGATGTAGCAAAGAGCTCTTTCACAAACTGTGGTTCCGCTTTTAATTCTGCCATCAGTAGCTGTTCTGGACAATCAAGTGATATCGCTAGAGAAAATGCTGGTGTTTGCGCTGAAAACACTGAAGTTGCGACTAATAATTATCAACAAGTCGCTCTAACTTTAAAAAGAACATGTTTTATTGCAGCTGAGTCGGGAAATATTATACTCCCAAAAATTCAAGAAATATAAGAGTGATACTTAGAGCTTACTCACAAGGTACGCTCTAAGTTAATTTAACTCACACGCTTCGCTATCTTTATATTTAGTATTAATCAGGTTAAACCTATTTTCTATTGTTGGATGCGTACTAAACAACTCTAAAGCTTCCGAATTATCGACCTTTAAATCTTTGTATTTTTCAATTTCTTTCACATAAAACTCAAATGACTTTATAAAGCACTTAGGACTAATTTTATTTTCAACAAGTCTATCTATTGCATACAAATCAGCTTCTACCTCAAGCTCTCTTGATAACTTTAAAGATACTAGCGTAAATGCAATATTACTCATAGACTCTGCAATCCCTGTCATATCACCTATTAATAACAGTGAAAAAATATTTAATGATATTGCTGATGTTATAGATGCTGCTAAATGTCTCTTTTCCAAATGTCCTAATTCATGAAAAAATATAGGTAATAAGAGCTTAGTACTATCTACCTTTTCTACAAGTTCATCTGTAAAGACCATAGTGTTACCCGCTAAAGCAAAAGCATTAGCTCCAAGCTTATTTCCTTTCCTAAAGCGAATGCGTATTCCTGAAGGACCATACTTATAGAAGTACTTGCTAATTTCTTCTTTTCTTTGTTCACTCAAATTACTTTTTGAAAGTTCTGATTCGTCTAGTTTTTTTAGAATAAAGTCATCAGCATCTGCAAGTACGTGAGGAGGAAGAGAGTCAGCTACTTTTTGACTATAAAAAGGAGCTCCAAACCTAACAAATAAGAACAAGAATAAAATAGATAAAATGGCTAAAATTGTAACGATGTACTTGTTAGATTCGATCCAATAGATAAAATGAGATGTTTGACTCACCAAAGTCTTTAAATCTTCTGCGGCCATCACTTGTGAAGACACTTCAACAATAGCACCATCATCAAGCTCTATTCTAATAGGCAGCTTTCCCATCGGAGCTTCACATAGGTACTCACTTTTGGCGTAGTCTTTCTTATAATTATTTCCAATGAGTGTTAATCGCTCTTCAAAGATTTCAATTTGAATAGCTTCACTCTTAGAGACTTGTCCTCTAAAAAGCTTTCCCTCATAAGTACTCATAGGCCAATTTCAAAATCAAAATCTAAAACATCGCCTAATTCTTCCCCAAGCGCACTTTCTTTATCTGAAGCAACGGCTTGTACGTCATCGAGAGGACCTATTTTAATAGATTTGGATTCAGTCTTTATTCTTAACATTCTTATAACAGTCCACGGATAGAAAATACCGAATGTGACTGCAGTTACGATTGCATTAACAAAAACTGTTATAGCAAAGGTAGAGTGTTTCAAATCATTTTTCATTTCTCCTCCCTCTAAAGAGAGTCTATTCCAAACAAATGAGAAAATTAAAAATGGAAACTTTGTAAAAATATAAAAGAAAGAAAAATAGAGTAGAATCGCTGCTAAAACTATAAATAATGATGCTGCTCCCCCAATACCAGAAAGCATGGCAATACCTATAGGTATTGAAAGGGCCACAAGACTACTCAGTACGAATGGTATTATTACTCCCTTAGTAACTTGTTTACGTGAAGTATCTAGAACTACTTTTGATCCGCCATAGTAAATATTATTATAAAAGAAATTTAAATAAGCATTTAAGATACTAGAGCTCATTATGATTAAGTATAAAAAGTTTAATAGATAGAGTCCTCCAACAACTGCTGAAGTAAAACTGTCATTTTCATCAATCTTTAAACCTTTGTTTGTTAAATTTCCTGATAGGTATAAGAAAATTAATGCCCCAATTGAAACGATCATTGGAAAGGAAAAGTATTTTATAAAGAGCTTATAGCCTTCAGATACCTTGGCCCTAAGATGGAACTTTATATTGTTATAACTTGTGTTATTCACATTAAATTTTAATGACTTAATAATAATAAATGGAACAAGAAGGAAGACTATAAGAGCATCAAATATAGCAACAACAGGATGTATGGCCCAAGAAATAACGTAACTACCAAAGATCAATAGAGCTATAATACGACCAAGTAGTATTGACTTTGCTTTAGCATGATAATCAAAGCGAGAACCTCGAAACCCAGTTGAGTTAAATAGGTACTTTCTCGCTCTCACCTTTGCCCATGGGCCATAAATACCAAGAGTGATAATTGTAAGAACTAAATTCACAATCCATATTTTAAAGAATGAGACACCATCACCATCAAAAGTCATTCTCTCAAATTCAATTTCATTAATACGAGTACTCTCATCCAAAGTTTCTGTAGATTCCATAATTACCTTTAAAAATAAATTTCAATTATAATCGGAATATGTTTACAAAACTTTACTATAGAAATCTTTAGTCAAAACTAAGTGGGCATCAACTTTAGGCACAATTAGCATAACTAATAAAAAAGGCCCACAAAGTGGGCCTTAGTATTATAAGAATTTTACTTAGTATTACTTTGCAACACCAATTGCCTTAGTCTCACGAACAACAGTTATTTTAATTGTTCCAGGATATGACATTTCTTCTTCAATTTTCTTAGCGATATCTCTAGAGAGCATTACAGTTTGCTCATCGCTTACAGAGTTATTTTCAACAATAACCCTAACTTCTCTACCACCAGAAATCGCGTACGACTTAGAAACACCTTCAAAGCTATTTACGATATCTTCAATATCAGTAAGACGAGATACATAAGACTCCATCATAGCTTTTCTAGCACCTGGTCTCGCTCCTGAAAGCGCGTCACCTGCTGCTACAATATGAGCTAAAACTGACTCTGGTTTTTCGTCATCGTGATGCGCTCTAATTGCATGTACAATATCTGGAGACTCTCCAAATTTCTTCGCAAAGTCAGCACCAGTTACAGCGTGAGATCCTTCTGCAGAAGCATCTAGAACTTTACCGATATCATGTAATAGTCCCGCTCTTCTTGCTTGTTTTACATTCATTCCCATTTCAGCGGCCATAGCTCCACAAATAAATGCAGCTTCAATAGCATGTTGATATTGGTTTTGAGTATATGAAGTTCTCCAGTTTAGAGCACCTACAAGCTTTAAAATTTCAGGGTGAATTCCGTGAACTCCAATTTCCATTTGAGCTTTTTCACCAAGAGATAGAAGTTGTTTTTCCATTTCAGCTTTTGACTTATCATGGAACTCTTCGATTTTCGCTGGGTGAATACGCCCATCTGAAATTAGCTTTAAAATTGTTTGACGTGCAATTTCTCTTCTTACAACGTTAAAAGAAGAAATAACTACAACCTCAGGAGTATCATCAATAATTAAATCAACGCCACAGATTTGCTCAAAGGCACGAATATTACGACCTTCTCTACCAATTAGCCTTCCTTTTACATCATCAGAAGGAAGTTCAACTGTAGATATTGTTTTCTCAGCAACATGCTCTCCAGCAAATCTTTGAATAGCAATTCCCACAATTCTCTTAGCCTTCTCTTCCGCAGTATCCTTCGCCTCTTCTTCTAAACGTACTAATCGTTTAGAGAAATCAACTTTAGCATCTTCTTCCATAATAGAGAGAAGCTCTTCTTTAGCTTGCTCTTCAGTAAGCTTAGCAACTTCAGATAGCTTTACAGCAATCTCTTCTTGCTTGGCCTTAAAACGACCTCTTTCTTCATCGGCCGCTCTTCTTGCCTTTTCAATCTCAGCTTCTTTATCAGCAAGACGCGCTTTTTCTTTATCGATATTTTCGATTTTTGTATCAAGCTTTGCTTCTTTTTGAGCAACTTCTTTTTCTTGCTCTTTCATTTCTCTTTGTCTAGCGCTGATTTCTTTATCTAGATTTTGCTTTTCTTCTCTAGCGATATCTTTAGCTTCTTTTCTAGCCTTATAAGCTATATCTTTTGCCTTTTCTTTCGCTTCTTCGATGATTTCATCACCCTTTGCTTTTCTCTCATTCGCTTCTTTAGTTGCTTGAGCGTTTCTTATTACAAAACCAACTCCAGCCCCAATAATCAGAAAAAGAACGGATGCAAGAACAACTTCCATACCCATCTTACTATCTCCTTATGTATGTTAAATCTCAATAATCTCTTCATCAGTAACTATCCAATTCATAAAGCAATCATGCTCGCTCATTGGTAACTCACTAAAAATTTGATCACTAAGGCCTAAACCAATTGTTAAAATATTTTTTCTTTCTAAATACTTATCGTAGTAACCCTTACCACGACCTAATCTTTCCCCCTTGGTGCCAAAAGCTAATCCAGGTACTAGTATTAGATCAGGTATAACTTCCAAGGCGTTCTTATTCGGACCAAGGATATCAACTCCAAAATATCTAGAATTCTCTAGCTCTTGAAACGATGACATTTTAAAAACCATTTCTCCTGCATCATTGACACAAGGAAATGCCGATCTATCTTTGTATTCACTCAATGACGAGATGATATTTACTTCATCACTCATCGGAGCAAATAAACCAATTACTTTTTTACTGGAAGAGAATTTAAGGGATTCCAAAAGAGATATAAAATGTCGAGCACAGCGCTCTTCTTTTAATATTTTAAGATCATTATCAATATTTGCTAATGACTGCTTAATCTTTTTTCTTAGCTGTGACTTTTTCAAAAGTCTCACCACACCTTCAAACGAGAAGAGTCGAATTACATCATCGAGGGAGAAACTTCTTCTATAAATTGAAGTGCATCACGAGCTGTCGTATGCAATTTATTTATATTCGCTTCAAAATCTCTCTCATTAGATAGTTTTTCATTAGCAATCTGTAGTGCTGTTAATGTGGCAATTTGGCCATTATCTAGATGAGGAGCTTTCTGTCTTATCTGTTCCGCCAAAGCGCGTACAAATTGCACAGTTTCAAGAGCGCTAACACTCTCTTCCTCTTCATTAGGAGTAAACTTAATTCTATATCCTAATACTTCGAATTCTTTATCTTCTCTTATTCTTTCCATTGTTTAAATCTTAACCTTAAAGGGTATGCCAGTCAATCGCCAAGCGCCTTACTCAAGATTTAAAAGAGCATTTAAATACTCATCTAGGTTGAAAATATTTAAATCTTCAACATGCTCACCAACGCCAATGTACGTAATTGGTACTTTTAATTTATCCACAATGCCAATTGCTGAACCAGCTTTTGAAGAACCATCACACTTTGTAAAAATCAATCCATTCAGACTAAGCGCATTATTAAACTCTTCGGCCTGGCGGATTGCATTTTGACCCGTTATGGCATCAATCACTAAGAGAGTTTGATGTGGAGCATTTTCATCCAGCTTCTTCAGGACTTCCTTGCTCTTTGTAAGCTCTTCCATAAGGTTTCCCTTAGTGTGAAGTCTTCCTGCTGTATCTAAAATACAGTAATCTGCACCAGAATTAAGGGCCTGTTGTAGCGCATCGTATCCAACTCCACTTGGGTTAGCACCCTCTTTGGCGCGAATCATCTGGGCACCGGCCCTCTCACACCAAACCTGTAACTGATCAACGGCTGCGGCCCTAAACGTATCACAAGCACCAACAACAACCTTGGCACCCTGTCCAGTCAGCTTTGTGGCAAGCTTTCCAATTGTAGTTGTCTTACCTGCTCCATTGACGCCTACAATCATTATAACTTTCGTCTTGCCGCGCTTACTTTCATCAAATTGATAAAGGTCTGTATCTACATCGTTTTGGACATTACTCATTTTCGAAGAAAGAAAGCTTTTCAAAAATAATTTAAATTCCGACTCTCCAAAGCCTTCTTTTTTTGACTCAGACTCTAGGGCCTCAATAAGCTCTGCGGCAATAGTTGGCCCAATATCTGCTCCATAAAGAAGCTCTTCGACTTCCTCTAAAGTTTCATCATCTAGTGTCTTTCCGGTAAATATATTACCAATTTTTCCCCAAACCTCAGAGCTAGACTTTGACAGTCCTTTCTTAAGTCTATCTTTCCAACTAATAGTTGGGACCGCTTCAACAACGGGAGCAAGCTCTTCTTTTTTGCTTTCTACTGGATCAGCTTTTTGTTCAATAACTGGAGAATCAACTCTCTCTGATTCAACAGCTTTATCACTTGGCACTTTTGACTTAGTGGTTCCTAGCTGTAAAAGAGCAAGAATAAGGACAGTTAATACAAGTCCTAGGCCAAAGACATCACCTTCATTAACAGTATTAGTTAGACCAAGGCTCATATATAGAGATTGAAGTAAGTTTATAATACTATTCATCATTTTCCTCTTGTAAGTTTTGTAAGGTCATTGATATGTCATAGCTAATCGAAAATCAACTATTAACGCAGATGCTCAAGAAGAGAAAAGTAGAATGCATACGCAGGCCCGTAAAAACAAACTTTTAAATCTATTTAAACTTCAACAATATATAAGAGACTTCTTTCTAAGCGAAGAATTTCTCGATGTGTTAACACCTCCAATGGTTGAAAATCCTGGCATGGAGACTCATATCCACCCCTTTAGAGTTCACAGTGCTAGAGATAAGAAAAACTTGGACAAATACCTACACACTTCTCCAGAGTTTCATATGAAGGAATTATTAAGTGAGGGTTTTGAGAAAGTATTCACGATATCTTATTGCTTTAGAGATGAGCCAAACTCTACTCACCATAGAGCGCAATTTCTTATGTTGGAATGGTATAGAACAGAATCTTTTTACACTGACATAATGAGTGATGTCGAAAACCTTGTTAAGTATTGTGCACAACGATTTTCAAAAGAAAATCCTCTAATCAAAAATACTCTTAAAAACTTTACTCCTATTAGAATGACGATTCAGGAACTTTTTTTACAGGAGCTAGGAATCGATATTCTAAAATACTTGGATAAAGATGACCTTTCTACACTCATTCGTACAAAGTTTAAAAATGTTCCTGTTCCCAGTGAAAAAGAGCACCATCTTCTATCGTGGGATGATTACTACTTTTTACTTTTTTTAAATGAAGTTGAACCACGGCTAAAGAACATTCCATTCATACTACTTTATGAATTTCCACATCATTTAAGTGCTCTTTCTACTATTAAAGAGAATGAGCCTAGAGTATGTGAAAGATTTGAAGTTTACTGTCATGGTGTTGAATTATGTAATTGTTTTAATGAATTAACAGATCTTGCAATTCAAAAGCAGAGATTTTCTGAACAAGCCGCCTTAAAAAAAGAACTCTACGACTATTCTCTTCCAACACCAAATGAGTTCTACTCAACTTTGGATAAAGGCCTCCCTAAGGCCAGCGGAATAGCCTTAGGTGTTGAGCGACTACTTATGGCAATCACTCAAGAAGAAAACCCTTTTTACTTTTGATTATTCACATTGAAAAGTGTGTGTAGCTTTATCATCACTTCAGACTTCACATGCTGAACTGGAACATACATGGCCCACTTCTTATGTTTTTCTCTTGAAGTAGAAACTCTAACTTTGTTATCAAAAGTCGACGGATACTTTTTGGCAACCTCAGCAGAAAAGACAGCATACCAATTATAGAAGTCTTCCATCTTCTTATATGTAAGTTCATCCAAAATTTCTAAGGTTTGTTCAGTAATAATTCTCTTTAAAGTATAAAAATTACTTTTTTCAAGAGATTCTTTACTGATACTTTTATCTAAGAATGTTGAGAGATAATATTGTACAAACTCTATTGTTTCGTCAGTAATCGGAGCATCGGTATTCTCTCTCCCTGCATAAGTTCCATCTAAGACAAGAGCTCTATAAACACCTTCACGACTTCCCCCTTGAGACATAACGTTCATCCATCTTGCAACTTCATTTTCATTTGGATCAGTCATTCGAGTGGCCTTGTATATCTGATAGATGAAAGATAGATTTGCTTTTTCTAACTTTTCTTTTGATATCTTCGTCTTTGAAGTTTTTAATTCTGGTCTAATATTTTTAGCATCTTTAGATACTGTTGGTATGGCCGGAAGAAGAATAGTTTCTTCAACCTCACCAAATATTTTAACTGCAATATCTTCACCTAAATACTTTTCAACATACGGTCTTATTGAATCCGCTATACCTGCATAAGCTGTATTTGAAATCACGAGTGAAAGAAGAAGTACACTAACTGTTCTTTTCATATTTATCCTTGTTCTAATATAATATTTTTTAATTCTGTCCAATCATTAAATAATTCAATCATTTTCTTTTGGGTTAGAGGTAGCATCTTCTCGACGAGTTCTGGATTATCTTTCCAATTTTCTCCAATCAAATCTATCGCTTGAGTGACTGAAGAAATCGACGAGTTCATATCATGGACAAGTTTAGATTTATCTTTACTCATAGTGCCTTCTTGATTCTGTCTGTAATACGATAAAATGAACTATTCGAAATTTTCAGGACACTCAATGTTTGCCTAACTTTTTGATCATTCTCTTCAAAGAGAGTATTTACACAATCTTCCTCTACAGCATCCATAAAAGCTTTCAACCCATTGTGCCTTATAAATTCGAGTTGCTTATTTGTCAGAACCCCTTCTCGAATTGAGAGTTCCTCAGTTTGAGAATCCAAATCGGAACCATTAGAACCTTGAATAATTCCACTTATATGGATAGGTAGGTCCTCTTTTGAGATCACTCCATGACACTTTGATTGCAAGACCTCGATGACTTTTTTTAATTCTCGTATATTTCCTGGCCAGCTATAATTTTCCAAAATATTTTTAACTTCACTTGAGAGAACAATTCTTCTCTTTCCCTGACCAAGTAAATGTTTTATTAATAGAGGAATATCCCCTTTTCGTTCAACTAAATTAGGTAGCGTTACATTGAATCCTTCAATTCGAAAGTACAAATCTTCTCTAAAACGTCCATCTTTGACCATTTGCTCTAAGTCTTCACATGTAGCACTCATCAGTCTAAAGTTAGACTTTCTCTCTTTCTCACTTCCTAGAGGGTAAAACGTTTTTTCATCAATGGCCTTTAATAGTTTCTTTTGAGTAGAGATCGGCATTGTAGCAATTTCATCTAAAAATAAAGTGCCACCGTCTGCCAGTTCCAACTTACCCTTTTTAGAAGTTTCTGCTCCAGAGAAAGCACCTTTTTCATATCCAAAAAGTTCAGACTCTAAGAGATTTTCAGGTATTTCAGAACAATTTAAATGAATAAACTTATCCATAGATTCAAAAAGAATTTCGTGAATGAGTTTAGAGATTAGAGTTTTCCCTGTTCCCGTTTCACCTTTAATAAATATTGGTTTATCACTACCAATAATTTCATTAATTACTTGTAAGCTTTTTATAAACTTCTCATTTTGAGTTATATACTTCTTGGAAAAAAAATTTCGAAGCTTACTCTCACTTTTTAAAACCCTATATTTTCTCAAAACAAGCAGTAGAGATTCTTTATCAAATGGTTTTGAAAGATAGTCATCACAACCTAACTCATAGGCCTTCTCAATATACTCATCTTCCTCTCTTCCAGATAGAACAACAGCATAAGCATTACTGCCAGTCGCATGTTGGATAACTTTTAATCCTGCCAATTCAGTCTCTAAATCTAAATCAATCCACGCTATATCGAATTTTTCTTTAGAAAGTAAATCTATTGCCTCTTTCGAATTATTAGTTTCACGAACTAATCCATATTCTTTCAAGTGAGTAACAAGGTTGAGTCTTGCGAGATCATCATCTTCTAGCACAAGGAAGTTAAGTATTTTTTTACTCATTTAAGTCCTTAAAATTAAAATGAAATTGTAATTTAAATTGTACCAATTCAAGTAGATTTAGGAGTATAAATGTAAATCTATTCCCCATTTAAAAGAACTCTTTAGCAATACGATCAAGTTTTCAATAAGTTAACTATATAATCGCCTTTAATTGTTGGCAAAAATAGTCAATTTTTTTTTACAAAATAGGCAGATTTTTCCACTTAACACTCTGGAATTAAAGTGATTTTGAATCTTCCTAAATATCCGCCTTAAAAGTGTCGATAATAAGATCATGAAAAACTTAAGGAAAATACTCACATTTTTACTTTTATTAACCCTTACAGCTTGTATGCCGGATAGCTTAACCAAGTTTAAGGAAGCTCCAACCAAGAAGACTCAGGATACGACTTCTAGTGGTGGTAGCGGGGATACCGGAAACATTCCGCCAACCTCAACTTGTGTTCCAGGCACTGATCCTCTATGTACTTCGCCAGGACCGATATCTTATCCTCAGAATAATTATGAATTCTTGATGCCGGGAGATGTTGGTGATATTGAAACTATTACAGCGATCTTCCCTTCCAGGATTGCTGAGCAAGAAGAATATATTAGTGTAGCTGTAGATGACTCTGATTTTTCAACGAAAACAGGTTTCTTATTGGACGTGATAACAGGGGATCTACTTAGTAGTCCTTCTGTCTTCTTACCGAAAACACCATTTGTTTTTACAGCAACCTACTCAACTACAGAGCTCCTAAGTGATGAAGTATCTTCAACAACTGTTACATTTACTCAAGCTACTGATCTAGAGAAGATTTCTATTCCAACAAAAGTTGGCCAAAAACTAATTCTTGAATTAGATGACGTTTCACTATTTTCATCTCAAACAGGTTTTAATTATATTTCGACAGCAAGTGGTGCTACCGGAACAATTTCATATATAGATACTGAAAACAAAGAAGTTCATGTTGATATTGTTCTCAATGGTGGCGCTGGTACATTTGAAATTGATAATGAAGTAGATAATAGCTCTGCTTTCTTTTCTCCTCGAACTATCGTTAAAAAAGTTTACTTAGCATTTGATAGATCTAATGCTATTCAAACTGCTTTAATTCCAAAAGTAACAGGAAAGAGCCCACTCTCAACTGCTGAAGAGTTATCGTTAACATACTCAATTTTTCCTTCGCTGCCTTCTGGTTTAAGTTTTGACAAGTCAAACGGAACAATAGGAACTCTTAGAGGATATCAAATTCTTGATGACGGAACATATACTTTAGTTGAAGGTAGTCGAACAGTAACAGGTGTTGGAACGTTATTTCTTTCTCAGTTACAAGTCGGATCTGCAGTACTTATCAATGGTGAATTTCATGAAATTGAATCCATTGCATCAAATACAGAATTTAAAACATTTTCTCCACTTGGTTCTACAACTTCTGTGTCATCAATTAACAAACTCATAAAAGGAAGTCTTGTTCTTACTAACGGTAGTTCAGTAATTAATGGGTTTGGGTCTGACTTTGCAACAGAGATCGTTCCTACGAAAGGTCTTTATGTAGATGCTGTAGGAACTTTCACTGGTCTTGTAAACACCCTAGTAACAGTTGTGGATGCAACAACTCTAAATCTGCCTGCAGCATTTGCTGGAACGGCCCTAACGATTCCAGAACTTAAAGCGGCTACATATACAATTAGTGCAAAAAACATTCTAAATAAATCGATCAGTAAAAATATTGAATTTGGTCTATTAGACACGGTTCAACCTAAAACTATTGGTGATATTATTTACACATCTTCAGTTAGTGACGATCTTGTTGTTTCAATGTCTGCCACTAATAGTTTCTCAGTTGGGCAGTACATCTCTAATAAGTATGGAACAATTGCAAGAATTAAATACATTAAAGGAGATGATCTTTTTGTAACTTTAAATCAACTTGGTAGTATCTGTACAAATCCTATCTATACAACATCTGGAACATGTACAGCAAGTGGAGCCTCGTGGGTAAGTATTAGCTTCAATACGGGAGATGAAATTGACAACTCTCCTTCGTTCTTTTCTTCAGAAGCGACTGTAGCAAAGAATGTCACACGTCTTTTCCCGATAAGTTCAAATACAGTAACACTTACTCCTACTATTGTTCCTACATCACTTGGAGCAGCTGAGCTAGCTAGTCTTACTTATACAATAAGTCCTGACATATCTTCTGGACAAGGGTTCTGTTCGAACACAACTTATACAAATCAATTTGACTGTGAATCCAACGCAGGAGTTTGGTCACAAGGTCTAACTTTCAATACTTCAACAGGAGTTATTTCAGGTGTTATCTCTCAAGAAATAGCCGAGTCAACTTTCACAGTAACAGTTGAAAACTTAGTTGGTAGAGTTACTTCATCTCAAATTGTTATTGCTTCTAACGAGGCACCTTCTGGACTTGCTATTTCTAAGAATGTTCTACTACACGTTCCAAGTAACTCTGCTTTCGAGATTGGAGACGCCATCACTTCAAATAATGGTGCGCTAGGAACAATCACAGGTAAGTTTAGAATAAATAATTCAAATGCAGAAAAAGGAACGTACGAGTTTGAATTCTTAGAAGTAAGTGTTGCCAATGGAACATTTGAGCCATTTGATGATCTAGACAATCTACCTCTTTTTGGAGCTCAAAAAACTTATATCCTTGGAAGCGGTGTTTACAATTACAATGTAAAAGTGAAGGTTGCTACAAATACTGATAGCTTCAAAGATCCTGAATATACAGACTACGTTAAGCATCAAAGTTTACTACAAATAGGTGGAGTAGATAGAGCGCATATTAAGTATAACGATGAAGTAAATGATACGCTTTACCTAGTGGCCTTTGATTCCGCGACATACGCTGCTAACCTAGAGCCTCAGTATCTAACGACAGGAAATGTTTTAACAGCTCCAAATATTACAGGGACTCCTTCGGCGACAGTTTCCATTATTGAATCAAATAATATCATCTTAAACACTGATAGTGCTCCTACCGGACTTGTTTCAAACTTTTCTAAAGGTCATGACATTACTTCCACTGGAGACGCTGGCATTGGTATGCTTCACAAGTATATTTCTAGTGGTGGAAACTTCTACTCTTACGTTAGCGTAACAGAGGGTATCTTTTCTACAGGAGCAGATATCCAAGCAACATCTCCTTTTTCTGCTTCAACTGCAACAATTGGCACAGTAGCATCTGAAGCTGCTGTTTACTTCTACAGACAGGTACCAGGAACTATAGAGCTTAATCTATACAATACTGATAATGAAACACTTATCGAACTTGATAAGGCCTTGCCTGCCGGTCTAAGTGCAACACTTGAAAGTGGAAGTATTGTAAGAATATCTGGAACTCCTACGGGTCCAAGTGATAAAGAAAAATTCACCCTAACTGCGACTAATCCTTTTGGGTCAACGAAGTATGAATTCTTTATCAAGGTTTACGATCATATAAACTTAATAGATAAAACAAATTCTGTTTCATATATCCTACATAAGACAGGCAAAGGAAACGGAAGAAAACCATGCAGTGTTACTGAAGAGCAAATGCTATATGGAGATTCAGCTGTTAAAGATATTTCGTGCTTCTTAGATGCTGGAGAAGAAGAACTTCATTGGAATGGTGTTAAACTTGAATTTCAAATGGGTGAAAATCTATGTCAATTTGTAGAGGAAACCCCTCCTGCATTTTGGAGTTTCTCTCCTGGTTCTTCGAGCACAGAACTAGGGATTACAATTTATGAACACACTGGGTATGCCTCTTGTACATCTGGTGCACCTGTTGACTTATACACAACTGATGCAGGAGGAACAACAGCACTCTCAACTGTAGCAGACCCTAGAATTCTTATTCCAATAACTGAACCAAAGAATCTGTGCATGTTTAACTATGATGAGCAAAATGATGACACAGAACTTCCTAAATGTGATATTGCTGAATTTCCTAAGAGGTTAATTGGTTGGTCAGCAACAACATTTGAATGTAGAAATAGTGGTTCCACTGCAACACTTGATGCTAACGCTGTAGACTGCGTTGAAAATAACGGAACATGTGCAGGTCACGCTAGTGCACCAGCTGTAATGCTTACTCAAACAGAGTGTGTTGGAGATGGTGGAGCTTGGACATTTAATGGTTCGCATAATGATGCTACAGCTGGAGGAGTAAATGTTCCAGCAGTAGGAGCTTGTATAGCAGGATCAAACCTTGACCAAGGGACTTTTGATTGTGGTGGAGAGACAAACAAATGTCTTGCAGGGCCTAGAACATCTAGTACTACTATATCAGAGCAAGACGTACTTGATGGAGTGACTACAATCAATCACAATATGACAGGAATCCCTTTAAAGGTTTCACTACCTATTGATTATACTAACAACTACGATGGATCAACCATCGCGACTAATACGTGGTTCTCAAACTACTTTACTGCATGTGGGGCAGATGCCTACAAGCCAGACACGATAAGTATGCAAACATCAATTGATGCTTCAACTCAGACAAATAGTTATTTAGGTCTAGGGGCGAGATCTATGTATCAATTTGTTTGTAAATCTGGAACAGGTACAATTAAGGCGAGAATCAGAATGATTGTAAGAGACTTTGATAGAGACTTCAAAGTTAAATTCGGCTATTGCGCAAATTCTAGTTATACAAATAAAACGGACTGTGAAGACCCTGCTCTTGGAAATACTACTTGGACAGCATCAGGGATTGATTACTACAATCCGGACACTGTGGCAGGAGCACCAATTTCGACAGATCCAAGACACTTTCTTATCAATAGTCAGCTAGACGGCTTTGGCGTAGGCTACAATACTTATAGCAATGGTCAATCCTATATCGGTGGTGGTTATACTTGTGGAACAGTAGGAAATACGATTAACCCTACTTTTCCAAATGGTAGACCTCACCCTGAGCAAAGTCTCTAGTTTAGAGTAACGACTCGACCAACCAAATCATAGTCTAAAACTTCGGTGATCTCGACTTTAACGAGATCACCTTCTTTTAGGCCTTCTATTTCACTTTCATTAATAATTACTTTTCCGTCAATATCTGGCGCTTGTCCAACATGTCTTCCCTGAATTAACAATTCAGTTTCTTCATGCTGTCCTTCGATTAAAACATCAATAACCTTACCAAGATATTCTTGATTTAGCTCTCTAACGATTTCTCTTTGAGTCTCAAATAGTTCATCAAATCTTTCTTCAATGACTTCTTGAGGTACTTTATCTCTTAGCTTATAGGCCGGAGTCCCTTCCTCATCCGAATATCTAAAAATTCCTAAGTGGTTAAACTTTGCTTTTTTAACCCCCTCCAGTAGAGTTTGAAAGTCTTCTTCCGACTCTCCAGGGAACCCGACAATAATAGAAGTTCTTAAAACAATTCCAGGGTTTTTATCACGGAGCCTTTCTATTCTTTCCATGATTTTTTCGCCTGTAATTTTTCTATTCATTCTCTTTAAAACATTTGAAGAGAAGTGCTGAACAGGCATATCAAGATAGCTACAAATCTTCTTACTTCTTGCCATCTGTGCAATAACTTCATCAGTTAATTCATCAGGATAGAAATAAAATAAACGTATCCAATCTATTCCTTCAACATTTTCCAACCCAGTAAGAAGTTCTGCTAGGTTATTGTTTTCATCAAGATCAACACCGTAGTCAGAAAGGTCTTGAGAAATAAGATTTAACTCTCTAACTCCAGATTCCGCCAATTTCTTTGCTTCAGTAACAAGTGACTCAACACTTCTTGATCTTAATCTACCTCTGAGAGTCGGAATTATACAGAAAGTACAATTTCTATTACAGCCTTCAGAAATTTTTAGCCACGCTGTATAGAAAGGAGATGTATTTAACCTTGGATCAAACTCAGTATGAATGAACATAGGAATTTCAACAAACGACTTCTTTTCAAGCTTTCCACTTTCTAGCGCTTTTAAAAGAGGTACTATCTTATTATATTCACCAGTACCAATGAACATATCAACTTCTGGAAGAGACTGTTCAAGTTGATCAGAATACCTTTGGGCCATACAGCCGGAAACAACTAAGGCCTTACAATTTCCATGCTCAGTATCTTTATAATCAGCAAGATCCAGTATCGTATCAATTGACTCTTGTTTAGCCGCTTCAACAAATGAACAAGTATTAACTACTATTACTTCTGCTTCAACAGGTTCAGGAACAACTTTAAAACCATCAAGGCCCATATATCCAAGCATTACTTGGGAGTCTACTAGGTTTTTAGAACACCCTAGAGAAGTAAAAAATACTGTTCTATTTTCAAACTTTGTCGTTTGCATACACTTTCCTGATTATTTTAAATATTGTGGACTTTGTATTACAGTTTCATCCAAATTTCAAAGGGTTGTGTAATATTTCTCCTCTTTAATACATTGATTTTTTTTCAAGACCACCATAGACTTAACCTATGGAAAATAAAAGGTTATTGCTTAAAATTCTTCTATTACTTTTGTGCTCTTCTTGTGGAACTACATTGCTTGTACCTCCTCATGAGAACTTTCTAAACTTAACTGGCTCTAGAGAGTTAAACGAATCAGATTTACTTGCGAATAAGTACCACAGAGCAAATAGACTTCTGAGCGAAGGCTTTAAAAATGATGCCTGCGCTGACTTTGAGGAATTATCTAAAATTAAGGCCTTTCCTTTAAAAGAAATTTCATTCATAAAAGCTCTAGAGTCGTGTGACTGGACTGCTGAAAAATATATTGAAACATGGAAAACATATGAGATCTCACCGTGGTTAAAGCAACAATACCTAGAAGCATCTCTTAGAGTTTCAAAAAATAAGAATATAAAGTTTTGGGAATCAAGACATAATTATGAATTATCATTTTATCCGAAAATAAAAAATGAAAGAGAGGCCTATCTTAGAAAGGCATTAGAAATTGCAGAAAATGAACAAATTGCTGAGCTTATAGAGGAATATAATACAAGACTATTAGAAATTTCCCCTCGGTTTATAGTTGCACCAAAAAATGAAGAATTATTTTCAATCGGTAGAGATTACGAACGGGCTTCTGAATACAAGAAGGCCATCGAGACCTATGAGTCAATACTACGAAACACAGAAATATCAATAGATGTAAAAATCGATTCCTGGCATAGAATTACAAGGGCATTTAAGAACATGAGAAGAAAGGACTTGGCCCATAGTTCTACCTACTCTCTTGTTAAATGGATTGAAAAAAATAAGTCACTTTTTCAAGATAATTATAACCACTCACTTATCGAAGCGCGCACGAGATGGGCTAGATCAGCATGGACACAAGGAGAACTGAGACTTGCAACAAAGATAATCAACAATAGTATAAAGCTAAATATTTCAACTCAGGAGCAAAATGCTTTTAGTTACTACTTACTTGCAAGCATTGCAAAAGAAGAAAAGAAGCTAAAGTCCGCCCTCTACCTCCTTGAGAAGTCTAGAGAAATTGCGACAGGAGAATTAAAAGAAAAAGTTCTATGGCAAATTGCTTGGCTTCAATATAAGAATAAAAACTACTCTACCTCTTCTCAAAACTTCATAGAACTACACAAAGAAAATTCTGATATTTCTCAATACACTTATTGGGCAGCCAAGTCCCTCTCAAGGGAAAAGAAATCAAAAGAATCTCTAGAGTATTTCGAAAAAACAATAGAGATTGCCCCTCTTGGTTTTTACGGACTTATGGCCAAGAAGAAAATTGGGATCACAATACAATTTGAAAATAAACTTATTGAACCTTCTAGCGATTCTCTCTATACGTGGTTAATTCGTCTTGGTGAATACGAAAATAGTAAAAAGTATCTTGATCAATTTGTTGTATCGGCTAGAGGCAATGACAAGTTAGACCTCTTAGCGAAGATGACAGAGTCGGGTCACTACTCGGGAGCACTTAGAACATTCTTCAATATGGGATCATCTCAACGTGATGAAGTTGAACTTAATTATACAAGCTATATTTATCCAAAGCCTGTTATTAACTCAAAGTATCTGAATAAGAATATAGATATAAATTTAGTCTACTCTATAATCAGACAAGAATCTGCATTTAACAAAGATGCGAGAAGTTTTGCTGATGCATTTGGACTAATGCAAATAATCCCTCAACGGGCCAAAAGACTAGCGGCAATCCACAGACTTCCATACAAGAAGCAGGATGACCTCTACAGTGTAGAACTTAATACAGGACTTGGGAGTCATTATCTGAGTGACCTAGTGAGATTTTTTAATGAATTACCCTTCGCAATTGGGTCATATAATGCTGGGGAATCAGTTATGAAGAACTGGATAAAATCACGTTATGATGGTGATATTGAAGTATTTATTGAAGATGTACCTTACCGGGAAACTAAGAAGTATATAAAGCTAGTACTAAGAAATTTAGAAATTTATAAAGCACTACCTATTCAAGAAAGTAAGTTTATCGATTAACCTTAGTATTCTTTGGGATCTTAAAATCAAAATGAGTTTTCAAAAACTTTGGTGATTTATCAATATTCGAAAGGATAAGGTTTTTTACTTTTTTATCTGTCTGAGTCATCTCAATTTTAGTTAACTGTTCAAATAGAAAATCATTTTTACTGAAGTGAAGGTTAGCAAAAATAATTCCTAAATCCTTTTGCGCGTTTTTAGAAAAACTAACTTTGTAAGTAAGTTTATCTTTCTTTATAGTGTAGTACTTATTTGACTTGAGTCCTTTACGTAACATATCTAAGAACTTAGTAAGTCCATTTTTCGAGCTTTGCTGAATACTTACTTGCCCCGCCTCTCCCTCTATAAATGGAGGAGTGTAATACCAAGTTGTTTTGTTATTACTAACATAAATCAAACTCTCAGGGCTTTGTGTTTCGAGACGAATACTTCCTGGGTATGAATAGTCTAATGACCCTGATGATCTCTTCTCCTTGCCTGTTAGAGCACTTTTGTAAACTTGCTGAAACTTAGCACTAAATGTATCCGGTACGAATGAAGTTGCCTGAATATTTAATGAGATAAGAAAGAAAGATGTTATAAGTATTTTCATATAGATATTATACTTAATCCCTCAAAGATTTCCACTACAGAAAGCTTTGAGGGAATGAATTTTAATGTAATTGTACAGAAACTGCTTTTGAAACACCTGGCTCTTGCATAGTAACACCATAAAGAGTGTCATTAAGTTCCATTGTTTTCTTATTATGAGTAATCAAAATAAATTGAGACTCAGAGCTCATCTCTCTTAATAGCTCATTAAATCTACCAACATTGGCATCATCTAATGGTGCATCAACTTCGTCCAGGAGACAGAAAGGAGATGGTTTAACTAAGAAGATTGAGAAAATAAGAGAAACGGCAGTCATGGCCTTTTCTCCACCTGACATCAGGTTAATATTCTGCATTTTCTTACCAGGTGGTTTTGCAATAATATCAACACCACATTCAGCATCATCAATATCACCTGTTATCTTTAACATGGCCTCACCACCACCAAATATAATAGGGAATACTTTTCTAAAGCGAACATCTACTTCTTCAAAAGCAATTTTAAATCTTTCTTTTGATTTTTCATCAATATGATTAATAGCAGTTTCAAGATCATCTAGAGATTGCTTAAGCTCCACTTCTTGTACTCTTAAAAAGTCAAAACGAAGTTTTTGTCTATCATAGTCTTCAATGGCCTGCCAGTTAATCTCCCCTAATCTAGAGTAGTCCTGCTTATAATTCTTAAGCTTAACCGCACACTCTTTAAGGTCTTGACCGTATCTTCTATGGAATTCATAAGCTTGCTTTTCAACAACCTGTAGTCCAGATTCAGTTTCCATGAAGTACATTTGCTGAACATCAAGTAACTCAGAATGGTCTTCTTCACTATACTCAAGAAAACCACCAATCGCATCACGAAGATCAATTTGATACTTTTCGAAAATATTTTTTACAACTTCTACTTCTTCATTTTGCCATTGGGCCAACTTGAGTTCGTATTCAGTTATTTCCTTATCATTCTTATTAACTTTCTTAGTAAGTTCTTTAACTTCATCTTCTCTTTCTTGCATTGCAAATAGAAGCTGTGTTAAATCATCTTTCATAATATTAAGAACATCATCCTTATCAGTTAACTCTGAAGCCATATTCTGATTAGATGTTTCAAGTTCATCAATACTATTATTTGTTAACTCTATTTCTTCATTATACTTTTCAATAAGTTCTTCGTTAGACGAAATTCTATTGGTCTGTTTTTCCATCTGAAGCTTAATATCTTCAATTTGAGACTCAAAGCTATTTACTCGCTCTTTAAAAGTATTGATCTCTACTTGTTTTTCCATATAAGACTCTCTTTCAGTCTCATAGGTCGATTTAAAGTCTACTAATTCATCATTTAACTCTTCATATCTTGAAGTCTTGTCTTCAAGGTCTTCACATAGAAGGGCCTTCTTTTTAGAAATAGAGTCTTCGCTTTCAAGTAGATCAAGTCTTGCTTTAGATATTTCACTCTTTCTGTTTTGAAGAATATCAAGCCTAGCATTTCCTGTTTCCATTCCAGCAAGCTTAGACTCAAGGGCAGAATTCTTAGATGCAAAATCAGATTTAGACTCAGATAATTGATTTCTAAGAAGTTCTAACTCATCTCTTTTATCTTCAAGAGATTGAGAACTATCGTTACACTTAGACTCAAGTGCAGCCACTTCAACTTCAAGAACCTCTAAATTCTTTTCCAATTCTAAAATTTGGTTATTTCTCTCAACAATTCCCTGCCCTTCACTTGAACCAGACATTGTTAAGATCTTTCCATTACCTACATTTCTAACAAGTGTTTTTCCATTTGAAGAACTTATTGCTTTAAATTTAATAGAATCTGAAACACCATTAAATGTCTCGGCCGTTAGACTATTTGAAATAAAGTAACCATCAAAAAATGGAGTAAGCTTGGCCCTGTATTCTTCAGGTAGGTTAAGTAATTCGTGTACTGGAGTAATATCTCCACCAGTAGCAACTTTTAATCTCTCAATCGACTCCTCAGAAGTCATATCTCCATTTTTATTAGGAGATAAAAATTCAAGCGCTTTATCATCGTTGGTCTTACACCATTCTAAGATTGGAGCAAACTCATCTTCTGTGCTTACAAGAGTGTCCATAAAGTCACTAAGAAGATTTTGAACTGCTTTAGCGTGAACTTCATCACATTGAATCAGGTTTCCAAGTAATTGATATTTTTCATTATCAACACCTTCAAGAAAGTTTGCAGCACCTTCCCTAACACCATCCATTGCAGCAGATATCTCTTTTAAGGAAGATAACTTAGATTCGGTTGTGATTAATATCTTACTTTTTTCTTTTAACTCAAGTTCAAGAGATTTATTCTCAGAGATTAATTTTTCAATAACTTCTTTTAATTCTGATTCCTTTAATGAAAGCTCATCACTAAGTGCTTGAGCTGCATGAACGGCATCTCTTTCATCAGCAATTTGAGTTGAAACTCCAGAGTATTGTTTTTCTAATACCTCTATTTCTTCAGTAATATCTTCAAGGTTTCCAGCAAACTCTTCTAGTTTAGAAGAGTTTTGAAATTCAGATTGCTCAAGAGAAGTAAGCTCTGACTTCTTTTCCTCTATTGATATTTTCAGAGAATCAACTTGTTCAGCCTTAAGTTCAAGCTGCTCTTTCATCATCTCTAATTTTTCTTCTAATTCTTCAAAGTTACATGATTCTTCATTTCTTGTCTGAAGCTCTTCTAGCGAAGTCTTAAGGTTTTGAATCTTAGTCTCTCTCTCTACAAGTTCCTCTTTAAGCTCATCCATTTCTTTTTGACGAGTTTCGATAAGGGCTTCTTTATCTGTAAGATTTTTACAAAGGTTAACAAACCTTTCTTCTGAAGTTGCAAGTTGAGTAGATAGCTCATTTCTTTCTTTTTGAAGAATCTCGATCTTTTCTGCTTGCTCTTCTTTTTTAAATCTCTCCTCTTCAAGAGAGATTTCTAGACTATTCTTTCTAGTCGACCAAGTTTCAACTTCGATTACTTTTTCATTTAAAATAGTTCTACCATCTCTCAAATCCTTAAGTAGATCGTAGGCCTTATGAGCATTTACAACAATATCATTTCTTTTAATCTTCTCTTTAAGAGATCTTGCTTTTTCTGCTCTCTCAGCTTGCTTTTGCAGGGCCTTTAAATTCTTTTCTATTTCAGACTGTAAATCTTGAAGTCTATTTAAATTTAGCTGAGTTTGTTCAATTTTTTTAAGTGATTCTTTTTTTCTAAGTTTAAACTTTGTAATACCAGCAACATCTTCAATCATCGAGCGACGCTCTTCAGGCTTAGCTTGAACAAGTCTATTGATTTCACCTTGTGCGATAATCGAATATGATTTTGCTCCGGCACCTGTATCCATGAAAACTTCTTGAATATCTCTAAGTCTGGCAGGAATATTATTAATTCTATATTCAGTTTCACCATTTCTATAAAGTTTACGAGTTAGCTGTATTTCGCTAGGGCTAGAAACTTTGTTACCGATATGAATATGCTTTCCACCCTCGTTACCAAGAACTAAAGTAGCTTCAGCAAATCCACCTGGATTGTATTTAGATGAACCAGCAAAAATAAGATCTTTCATGGATTTACCACGAAGATGCTTAGCTGACTGCTCACCCATTACCCAAAACAAGGCATCAACAATATTTGATTTTCCACAACCGTTTGGTCCTACAATTCCTGTAATTCCATCATCGAAATGTATAGTCGTGCGATCTTTAAAGGATTTAAATCCCTGTATTACTAGTCTCTTCAATTTCACAAGCTGGTCCTTTGCTTGAATCTGTGTGTTTGTGTGTGCTAAATTTACCATTAATAGAGGGAATTCGTACACGATTAATTGTGAAATGTAAGATGATGTGAGGCCAGAGGACAATGAATTTTCAGGTAATTATAACTCTAATAACGAAAACTAAATGATACTACTTTTTTCGCTTAGCAAAAGAGCCTCTATGACACACTGTCAAAACCTCCGGAAGAGGTGTTCCATCGGAGAACTGGCCACTTGTCTTTTGCACTAAGTTTTTTGATGAATCAAGATACAGAGATACATTCATCTTTATCTTATCATTAAAATCAGGAAGGTCTCCCGTCATATAAAGACTAAGCTCTTCATTGATACACTTGGCTCTATATTTTAAATTAGAAACCCCATCCATGGGGGAAGAGTTAAGAGAGCGCAGCTTTCCATCAACAATCCATCGACCTTCTATTTCATTCATATCTTTAAAAATATAGCTTGTTACACCATTAGACACTTCATGCTGAAGCTCAAGCTGTGAGACTTCTCCCATACTTGTCTGACAAAAGTAGAGCCCATCTAAATTAGGACAAGCAAGTATTGTCATGCAAGAAAGCAAAAGTGTAGAAGCAATAATTAATTTCATTAGTTAAGTATAGGGAGATATATACTGATGTGACAATTACTTTTTACAAAGAGATTTATCTAGCTCACACACACGTCCAAGGTACCTTTTGTAAAAAATTGGGTTTCCTTTATTATATATTGCATACTTTTGACAAGATTCTACGATAGGAGCTTGGGCCGAATCACAACTTTCCTTATAAAAGGACATCGCCTTAGCCAAGTTCTTTACTTCTATACTTTGAGCGTATCGATAACAACCTAAAGAACTCTTTAATTCACAGGCCTTCATAAAAGAAGGAAATTCCTCTTTTCCTTCCTTTTGTTCTACTTCTCCAAGGATAAGACAACCTTTTGGGTCTTGATTCTTACAAGAGATCTCAGACCACTTTCTGGCCTCTTTAATATTTGCTAAAAAGAGATAATCTTTTGCAACCAATGCGCAATTTTGATCATTTTTTTCCGTACATAATTTAATTCTAGAAGTAATTCTAGAATTAAGTTCTTTTAAATATATTTTTTGATGTTCTAGCTCTTCTTTCTTTAGCTCTTTTTCCGAACTTCTTACTACCCTTGAAAAGTAAGACTCTTTCTCTCTTAGAAAATCACAAGATGCCTTATCTTTTAATACACATGCCTTTTTCAGCTTTTCAAGCCCCAGTAAGAACTCGGATTGTTTGAATTTCTTTTTAGATAAAGCAAGACATCCTTTAGCAAATTCATAGTCACAAGAGAAATCTAAAAACTTCTCCTCCTCCATTTTCTGCTTTAGTTTCTTATTTATTTTATAAAGAGCGTAACAAGACTTTCCATCTTTAAATTCACAACCTTTTTCAAAAAATTGAATTGGCCGAACTTGATCTCCTTTAAGTGAATATCCATAGGCGACATCAAAACAAGAATTTGCCTTCCCTTGAGAACACTGAAGTTCAAGAGTTTTAATCTCTAAAGAGAAAGTCAGATTAATGAGTATTGTAAAGATTAAACTAAGCAATTTTTGTCCTTTAATTATTGTTATATATTACAAAAAAAAAGAGCTTCTATAAAGAAGCTCTCAAAGTTAGGACATTTTTTCTTCGTTATTCAACAAAAATTGCCATCGGAACACCAAAGGCTTCTCCACCAAAGGCCTGTCTAAGAGTTCTCACATACTTTGGAATATCTTGATCCGATGTTATTTGTGGAAAAACATGCTTTTTATAAACTGAGACATTCCACTGGGTAGGTGTCCCCCATTTATAATTAGGGAATTCCTTCCCGTGCTTCTTTATCATTTTAGTCTTTGTGTCCCAGCTAGTTGGTAAGAATGCTTTTAAGTCGTTAGGAGGGTTCATATAAAAACCTTTTAGATCAACGATTACAGTATGCCCAGTGACAGCACTTCTAATTGGACATGCAGAAGGCGTACTTTCTTTTTGATCATTAGTTAAACATTCAATATGTTTAAATTGCCTTTCTATATTTTCATCCCATGCGTTTAGCTTTGCTGGATCAATTGCCAAAAATCTACTTGCACTTTCATTTCGAAGCTCTTCTCTTGCAATTCTTAGATTACGAACACCTTCTTTTAAGTGATCGTAACTAAGGGCCATATTGGCCTTATAGCCCTTTCTAAGTTTTCCAATATTCTCATATGATTTACTATTAACTTTCTTTACCCACTTATATGAAGGTACACCTTCTATCTCACCTCTAAAGAATCCATCAATCCCATAGAGCTTTCCGATGTCTTTAGAAAGCTTTAAACTTCCTTCAATGTTATAGGAAACAAGGTAGTTTAAGTAGTGCATACCAAAATGTAGAGAACTTAGAGCAATATACCTTTCGGCCTCACCTAAGTTTCTATATCTTATATCTTCAAAGTCATCTTTGAATGACTTCTTACCTGAGCTTGCTTTATTATCCCAAACCATTGGCTTTTCAGAGAAATCAATAGTCTCAATTCTATTGGCAGCAGTTGCCATTGCTTCATAGACTTCATTACCAACAAAGTCTTGAAATTTCTCTGTTCCTGATTTAGTTACTTTAAGGAAGCTCTTATCATCATCAAATTGAGTAACAATTTTTCCATTTTTAGCTAGATACGGCTCAGTCATATATTCAAATCCAGCTTCCCAATGCTCCATTGGAAGATAAACTCTCATATTTGAAGCTACTATTTTAACTTGATTTCTTAAATACGAGTGAGTAATTTTCTCTTTCTCTACAAGAGGAATCATACGATAGATTAAACCTCTAAAGGGCTTTAACATTACAAGCTGTGTACCTAGGAACTTTGCATCTGCAGGCATATCGTCTAGCTTCGGCTCTAGCTCTGATATCAACTTTGCAATCTTATCAGCACTATCAGCATTAATAATTTTCTCAACCATTCCTTTATACTCTGTGCTCATTAGAGATAAATCGATGGCATTAAAGTTAGCAACCTTTCTCGAGTTATGTCTTTTTTGAGCTTGCTTGATTAACTTTGGCATTTGCGACGATTTTTTCCACTTAAATGATGTAGACCATTTTGAGGCGTCAGGATAGTTTGCGTTTGCCGCTAAGGTCATAGAGAGAAGAGCCGCAAGGCCTACCATTTTTTTAAGATGCATTAAATTCGTCCTTGTTATACACTTATTTAAAGAGCACTAAACTAGTTTAGTTTTGCTTTCAAATTATCACCTATATTTCTAAATAAATAAATAGGGAATCATTATCTTTAAATACTAATGTACCAAAACAAAAAACGCTTTCAGATCATTTTCTCTTTATGCTTGTTCTTGATTCCATTGTTGGTCTTACTACCAAATTTAAGTGACTTAAAAGTTCTTGTTTCAATGACTGAACTAGTAGATCAAAAACTTCCTAGTTCTAAAAATTTCAGGGAATTACGTAAAGAATTTGGCTTTAAGAATTCACTATTTTACATAATAAGTCCTAAGGACGAGCAATGGAACTCTTTAGACAAGCAAAAATCTTATCAGTGGATTAACAGTCAAAAACGAAAGAACTTCGATATAGATGAAATAATCTCTCCATTTAGTTTCTACACTCCTACATTTGAAGATAAGGAATATCTTTTCTATTACAAGCTCATAAAACCCGACTTACTCGATCAAGATTATGCAAAAGAGCTCACCAGGTTTTCTTCAACACCTTGGAACAACATTATCAGTTCGAGAGACGGAGCGAACTATTCATTTGAGATTAGTTTAAAGGACGCTGATAAAGAAAATCGATTTGGTTCCTTTAAGCCCTCAGCTATTCAAAACTTAATAGAGAATGAGAATAGGGAGTTACAGCAAAGTTTCGATATTCATATGGCAGGAACTTCAATATATACATATTATGCAATTCAAGGTGTTAAACATAACTTCAAACTTAATATTCTCTTTCTATTAATTATCATTTTTTCGTTTCGATTCTTTTTTGGAACTTTTAAAAGTGGACTTCTTTTATGTGCCTCATTCATTTGGGTTGGTGTAGTTGTTCACGGAATTATGGCATCCCTTGGAATCCCGATAGAGATTCTCTCTTCTGGTCTTTTTATAATGATTGCTGTTGCTTCAATAGAAGATTACTTTTTCATTCTACATGAAAATTTAAAAGGCCTATCGCTAAAGGAGACTTTTAAGAAACTTAAAAGACCAAGCTTCTTCACTTCTTTCACAACGATACTTGGCTTTGGAAGCTTGTACTTTACAGATATAGACATTATTGCAAGATTTGGAATAATGGCGGCCACAGGTGCTCTTCTTGAATGGGTCGCCATCTTCTTCATTTTGCCAGGTTTTTTAAATTTATTTAACGTCAATTCATTGGTAGAGAGTCAAAAGTCAAAATTTATAACAAGTAAAAAATGGAATAGTTTCATCAACCTCATTACTCCTAATCGCTACTTAGGCTACTTTAGTTTTTTACTCTATCCACTTTCTTTCTATATATTAATAACACTTTCAGTTTCAGACTCGCCTCTTTCTCTTTTTCCTAAAGATCATATAATAAATAGAGATTTTGAAGTCCTAAAACAAACTCGAGGTTGGGAAGGTGAAGCATCACTTATCTTCAACAAGGAACAATCTCGCTCTACCCAACAAATGATACTCAAAGAGATTAAAAAGAACGATAACATAGCTCACATTGAAGACTATTATTCTGTAGAAGACTTTCTCGTAAAGGATATTCCGAAGTTATATCAAGCAGCAGTGATTAATGATTTCAAGCAATCCCCTTTAGCAGATCGATATCTTTCAAAAGAAGGCAACACCAGACATATAATTCTATTTAAGGAAACTCAATTTGATATCTTCAAAAAGACGAAAGAAGGTATTGAAAGAATATGTTCTGACAAATGTAAACTAGTAGGAGAAGTCGTTTCATATGTTGAGTTCATGGATAAGATTCCATTAGCATTCTTTAGAAGCCTAGCTCTGTCTCTTTTATTAGTTTGCCTAGTTATATTATTCTTCGCCTATAGGTTTCGCTTTCCAACACCACTGTCTTTTGTTCTTTCAAGTCTCTGTGGTCCGTCTCTGTTACTGATCCTTATGTGGATTTTCAATATTAAGATAAACTTTCTAAGTTGTGTCTTCATTACCATGATGGTCGGAGTAACAGGCGATAATGCTATCCAATTTCTCTTTGCTCATGAAAATGGTTCAACAGATGGAATCAGTTATCATGAAAAATGTGCTTTTCAGATGGGACTACTTCTTAGCTCTCTATGTCTAATATTCTCGTTAAGCTACTTTGCACCACCGAGACAATTCGGTCCTATTCTTTGCGTGGGATTTCTCTTTTCATTGTTTGGAGATATTTGTTTAGCTAAAGGTTTTTTGAAAAAAAAGAGTGAGGCTTAAACACTGTCGGGTGGTATCTAGTGACTACAAGCTTGAAGACAATGATTGCCAATATGTATCCTGAAACAATGTCAAAGAGATGATGTTGATGAACAAAAACTACAGACATTGATATTAGGATTAACCAGAGCCACAAGATAAAATGAAAAACTTTATTTCTGGTTTGCTCAATCATTGTCCATATGGAAATCGACGAATAAGTTATATGCAAGCTTGGAAATAAATTATGAGGTTGATCAATTTCAAACATGGCCCTATATATCGACTCATATCCTGGAACTTCTTGACGGACAAAGCCTAAATTCCCAGGAAAGAAGTAGAATATAACTCCCGCAGCGAGTGCTCCAGCAACAATTCCTAAACAGTATCCCTTAATAGCGCTAACGTCTTTAATGACAAAAGCCGAGATTAAAAATAATAAGTTGAGTGATAAATAAGGGTAGATCATCCACGGAATAAGAGGAATATCTAGTTCCCAGTCAGTGTATAATGAGTACCTAGTTACGGCCGTTGTTGCCATACTATTACAAAACCCATAAATAACAGTAAATGCGACTGTTGCAACTATTCCATAGATAGCAATATACTTGAGTCTTTTAGTATCTGGTATTGAAAAAATCTTGTCCACTTTTCTCTCTAAAATTAGTTATTTAAAATACTAGCATAGAATTAAGCTGCAAAAAAAAAGTTCTTTCTACCCTCTTTAAACGAACTAAGTTTAAATGGTATTATTATTCGAGACAGATTCTTCTTGGAGCTTCATATTAACAGAGAACTTATTTCCCAAAAACGTAGTGATGTTCCTGCAGAACTATTAAAAAGACCTGATATGAAAGTTCTTTATCTATTAGCTCTCTTTGATTGGGCAGTTATTTTTAGTTGCTCTTGGCTAATGCTCCAAACGTCATACTTTTTCTATCCTTTATGGATTCTTATTATTGCAGGAAGAATTCACGGTCTTGGAGTCATTGTACACGATCTTACACATATTAATTTTCAAAAAAAGTCCTTTGCTTTAAGGGGACTTGAACTTCTCACAGGGTACCCTATAGGTACGACAATAAATGCTATGGCCTATCATCACTTGCGCCATCATAGAAATACCCTAATGGAGAACGACCCTTACTTTAATTATAATAAGAAATGCAGCGGTTTCGAGCAATTTATCCTAACTTTTAAAAAAGGACCTCTCTTTGTTCCTTTTTGGTATGTAAGAAGTTTAATTGGTACTATGGCGTACTATATTCCTACGATGAGGACAAGCTATGCCAGAATCTTTTTACAAGATGTATCTATGAAAGACTTAAATACAAATGAAGAAGTTATCAAATGTTGTAAAGAGGATCGCTATTTATTATTATTTTTAATTGGTTTAATCTTTTTTGCTTCTCAATTTACTATTATTATATACTCATTTCTAATCGCCCTACCTGTCGCAGGAGTTCTTTGTATATATAGACTTCTTATTGAGCATGAGTATGATATTGTTGACGATAGAAGTGTTTACACAATTATTGAATGTAGCTTTGATCATCACTTAAGCTTTTTGGACAGAATCCTCTTTGGTCCTCATGGTATTGGATATCATTGCATGCATCACTTACATCCCAATGTAGGAATACATCATTTAAAAAAACTTTACCATTGGTACAAATCAAACAGTCCAAAGTATATTCAACAAAGTAATAAAAATATTTCAAACATTGAGCAAAGAAACTATGAAAAGAAATATGCTTAACAGGAAACTACATGAGTTATAAATCTACTTATCTTGGAAAAGATATATCAATACCGAACAAGCTAAATATAGTTATTGCTCTTATCTCTATTGCCGTCGTGCTCACTCTTCTATGGGGAGCCACTCATACTACACACTGGTATATTAAGATAATATGCTTTATCGCATTCGGTTTTATCGGTAACACTGTTTTTGGACTCCTACATGAAAGTGTTCATTCAAGTTTTAATACGAATAAAACTGTAAACTATGTTTTCGGAAATATATTTGCGGCACTATTTCCGACCGGATTTTCTTTTCAAAAGAGTTGCCACCTAAACCATCATAGACAAAACAGAACGGACTATGAAATGTTCGAAGCATATCACGAAAAAGACAGCTACTTTCTAAAAACTGTAATGCTCTATTTTATTCTAACTGGTGTTTACTGGATAAGCCCTCCTGTAGGAGCAATTTGGCTTATGATAAACCCCAAAAGCTTATTCAACAGTGGATGGAGCGGTAAAGACAATTATCAAAGAGGAAGAATGGGTGGTGCAGGAATGCTACGCCACTTAAAAGAACAATCGCCTAGTGATATTAGAAAAATGAGAGTAGAAGTACTATTTTCAATCATTTTTCAGGTTTCAATTTTTTATCTACTAGATCTAACAATTGTTGGTTGGATAATTTGCTACCTAGGGTTTGCGACGCAATGGTCGGCACTACAGTACGCAGATCATGCTTACTCTCCAAGAGATATTAGAAACGGAGCATGGAACCTTAGAGTCTCTAAAATTACTCAATGGTTTTATCTCAACTACCATCATCACCTAGCTCACCATCAACATCCTCATGTTCCATGGAAACATCTTGCAAAATTTGTTGATTTTGACAAAGAAAGACCAACATTCTGGTCCATCTATCTAAAAATGTGGAGAGGACTTGTAAAGATCAAAGAACAGTCCCCTAACCCTATAGACAAGAGTTTTGAGTCACTAATAGATAGTGACCCGTTTAAGAGCTAAAGCGCTAGATCAAGGACAAACCAAGCGTTAACAATATGAAGGCCATAGCAAATTATTACAGCTATGTAAGTGAGTAGGTTTACATACTTCCACTCTGGCTCATTTGAAGCAAAATAAATCTTATGCTTTTGCTCCCCTCTTATTTTCAAGAACCAGCATGCGAAAATTATTTCAAACCCAACAGAAATAATAAGTGAATACATAAACACCATGGACATTAAAGTTGGTCTCGATATTTCAATTGGCCAAAACATTTTAAATAATATTATTAGCCCCAGAAAATGAAATATATCATGAGCAATTCCATATCTTGGAGACCAGTTAAACCACTTATAGATCATTACTAATTCTAGAACACCTCTGATCCAGAAGCTTACGAGGTGAAACATATATACATATTTCATTCCAGAATCTACAGGCCAAATTAAAAATGAAATAGGAAGAAAAAACCAGGTTCCAATAGTATAAGAGAGCCACAAACTCTTAGGTAAGGAAATCTCACCACCCACTGTGTTCTTACTATTTTGTCTTTTTTTAAAATAAATTGCCAAAAAAACCAACAGAATTGGAATTATTGTAAATATTGCTAAATTCATTAAGTTTCTCCTTACTCTATAATAGTAAAGTTCCTATTGGATAATCAATTTAATAGATAGTAGAATAGTTGATAACGCAACGGTTAGGAAGGAATATATGGAATTAAGAGCTAATGAGCCTATTCAACAGGCAACTCTATCAGAAAGCTTTACTAAATGGTTAAACTCACGAGGCAATAAGATTAAGCTGATCATTCTTTTTATTCTGATCACTTACCTTGTACTTGGTGTAACTGTATTGGGCTTTAACAGATCCCCAATGCAAATCTTAATCACAACACTTTCATGCGCAATAATTGAAGTATTTCTAGGCTATGTCTTTAAAAAGAAATTCTTCTTCCCTTTGGCCGGAATAATTACAAGCTGTTCACTAAGCCTTCTATTAAATTACTCTCACGATTATTATATTTTATTAATCCCTGTTTTTTTTGCAATTGGTTCAAAATATATTTTCACATTTAATTCTAAGCATATATATAATCCGGCACAAATTGCAGTGACATTATCACTCTTATTCTTTGGTGACGTTATAACCTCTTCACCTGCCTATCAATGGAATGGTATAGCATCCATGTCCATATTTATGGGGATGTTAGGTGTTTTTATTATACTACCTGGAGTAAAAAGAACTCCTCTCGTTCTTTCATTTCTAACTGTATTTACTGCTCAAACTTTTTTAAGAGGCATGATAATGAAACATCATCTTCCTTTTGAAACTCTTTTTTTAGGAACACTTACCTCACCGGCATTTCTTTTATTTACGTTTTTCATGATTACAGATCCCGCAACAAGTCCAGCTGATAAGAAGGGACAAATAAAGGTCGGGGCAACGATTGCAATACTAGATTTAATTTTTCACATCGGACAAAGTTACTATACATTCTTCTACGCCGCTTTCACTCTGCAGACTTACAAATTAATAAAAGTTCATTATAAAAGTTCAAAAGACTATGGCCTAAAAAAGTATTTCACTAAATTCTTTATTGAATCTAAGTATTATTACAGACCTTTACTTCTAGCGATTATCTGGATCATTGCAGCCTTGATTTATAAGAATATTATATTTGAGCGAGTTGTTATAAAGAATATAACCTTCAAGATGACAGAAATATCGAAAGACTACTCTGGCATTAATCCTCAAATGGGAGATACTTTAACTCGCGTCGATGAGAGAATTCATCATATTGCTAAGTGGGTGTTGAGTGTTGGGGACGCAGTTGGCTCAGGTGATATAAATAATGATGGACTGGTAGACCTCTTTTTCACTGCTCCACTCAAGTCGGATCACGACAGAAACTCATTATTTATTAACGAAGGAAACTTTAAGTTTAGAAGAGTTATAATACCTGCCTTAGAGCAAAGAACTATTGAAATTGAAAAGTATGGCCTTCCTTCCAATGCTATTTTCATTGACTTTGATAACGATGGAGATCAAGACCTCTTTATTACGTATGCTTTTGGAACTCCACTATTATTGGAAAATCAATTAGTAGAAAAAGGAAAGGTAGAGTTTAATGATATTACAAATAAAAGTGGTCTTGGAAATTACACGAACTCTATTAGTGCTATCTTTTTCGACATTAACAATGATGGGCAGCTTGATTTAATCATTGGAAATGTTTGGCCAAAGAATCTACCTAACTATGATCAACCAACACAACTTAATCTCTTTAAGCTTCCAGAGAAAGAGTTTCCAAAAGATGAGAGAATGTTTAACTTTATGCACTCCAGTTGGCATCAATCTGACAATGGTGGTTTAAATGACATTTACCTTCAAAAAAACAAGAAGTTCATAAAACAAGACTCTAAGAAATGGGGCCTTAATGGTACGTACTGGTCCCTAGCCTTAGGTGCCAGTGATTTCAACAATGACGGTTTTACGGATTTATACATAGCAAATGATTTTGGACCTGATGAATTTTACTTAAACCAGAGCGGAAAATATTTTAAATCCATAAAGGGAAAAATATTTGGAGAAATTGGTCTTGATACATATAAAGGAATGAATGTTACTTTAGGAGATTTTGACGGAAATCTTAAGCAAGATATTCATATTTCTAATGTACATCACGCAATGCAAGCTGAAGGTTCGATGCTTTGGATGAATATGGGAAATGATGAATTCGGTACACCTAAATTTAAAGACAGAGCAACTGAGCTTGGAATCCTCAACGAGAACAGATTTGGTTGGGGTGCAAGTGCCGCAGACTTCAACAACGACGGACTACTAGATATGGCACAAGCAAATGGAATGGTAGATGATACTGTTGATAAAATAAAAGAAAGCTGTCCAGATTATTGGTATGTTAATGAAAAAATTGCCAGGTCTGCTCCACATATTCACACTATGGCCAACAAATGGGGAGATATTAGAGGGTATTGTATTTTTGGAAAAGAAAAAAATAGACTCTATATTAACAAAGGTACAAAGAAGGGAACTCGCTTTGTAGATGTAGCAGGTCTCATTGGTATGGATAAAGAAACAAATTCAAGAGGGGTATCTGCAACAGACTTGAATAATGATGGATCAATGGACTTAGTTATCACTCACCAATTTCAAGGACCAACAATATATCGTAACCAACCACTTCAGAAAAAGAATTGGATTTCTTTTAAACTCCAAGGTAACGGAACAACTTGTAATAGAGACGCTATAAACACAAGAGTGACAGTTTCAAGTGGTGACAAGGTCCTGATGCGCGAAGTATTTTCTGTGAATGGATTCTCTTCACAATCTGACAGAAGACTACACTTTGGACTTGGAGATACAACCTCTCCTATTTCAGTCGCTGTCAAATGGTGTAACGGTGAATCAGAGACATTTGCAGTAACGCAACTCAACAAGTACTACAAGATAATTCAAAATGGAAAAATTTCTATTGCAAAACTATAATGGATAACACTTGCTACAAAGAATAATATGGCTTCTAAATAGAAGCCTCTATATTCAATTCGAAAGGGAATCTAATCAACTTGAAGAAACGCAAAGGCGTGTCTTGAAGGATATCTTAGAGTCAAACAGAAGTACTCTTAATTCACGCAAAAAGAAACTAACAAACGATAGCTATGAAGAATTCAAAAAAGAATTTCCGCCTACAAATTATAGTGATTGGAAAGAACTAGTTGAGCTAGAGAGAGATAAGAATCCATCTACTTTATGCGAAGATATAAAAAGGTTTCAAGGAACTAGTGGCTCAACAGAATCGATTAAATGGATTCCATATAATTCCAAAATTCTAAATGAATTTGATCAGGCATCTTCAGCCTGGATTTATAATCTAGGTAACTTATACCCAGGAATTTTAAAAGGAAAACACTATTGGTCCCTTTCTTGGGTTCCTGATAATTTAAAAGAAAGTACTACATCTGACGATAAGGAGTTACTACCATTTTGGAAAAAGCATCTTATGTCCAAAGTAATGGTACCAAACCCAAAGGTTGTAAACTGCAAAACAAGCCAAGACTGTTTCTTTACAACTCTAGTAGAATTAATCGCGACGCAAGAACTAAGTCTCATATCAGTTTGGTCACCGACCTTTGCTATCAATCTAATTAATATGTTAATTGAATACAAAGAAACCATTTACAAGTGTTTTCAAAATAAGTCATGGCAACCATATAGAACTGATCTAGAATGGCTAAAGTTTCCAGAATCCAAAAGAAATATGACTTTTTTGCTAAATCTTAATGAAGGTAATATTGCTAATATCACGAAAGAAATTTGGCCAAATCTTACCTTGATCAGTTGCTGGGATACTTCAACTTCTAAAATTTGGGCCGATAAACTACAAGAGTATTTTAAACACTGCTCAATTCAAGGAAAGGGAATTTGGGCAACAGAAGCAGTCATAACCATTCCCATAAATGGAAAGTACCCTCTTGCTTACAGAAGTCATTTCTATGAATTTGAATGTATTAAAACCAATGAAATAATTCCTAGTTGGGGACTTAAAGAAGGAATGAAAGTCTCTCCAGTTATCACGACTGGAAATGGCATTTATCGATACAAAATCGAAGATATTTTAGTGGTTAGTGGGTATCTTGAGTCTGTTCCATGTTTTAAATTTATAGGAAGAAAAAATACTATCGATATGGTTGGAGAAAAAATTGATTCAGAGTCAGCTTTAATTATATGCAAAAAATTTAATGCCTCAACTCTTCTTGCAATTAAGAACTCAAAAAAGCCGTATTACATATTATTAACAGATAATCACTCTACGAAACAAGAAGATGTAGAAAGTACTCTTAGAACGTATTATCACTACAACCTAGCACGTGATCTAAATCAGATTGGAAAAGTACAACTCCTCCATAGCACAGATCCTTTAGATATCTACTACAAGATATGCGATAGTAAATCCTCAATTAAAGGAAATATTAAAATTGAACCTTTGAAGTTATTAGAAAATATAGATCAAATAGAATATCTGGAAAACCTATGTCGAAACTAAAACATGAAGATGGTCAGCTTAAAGAAAATTGGTATATAGCTTGTCTATCAAAAGAGCTCAAAAAAAAGCCTTTTAAAGTTAAAATTTATGATGAGCTAATAGTACTTTTCAGAACTGATAAAGGCGTAAGTGCACAACCAGATAGATGTCTTCATAGGTACACAAATTTATCTGATGGCCAAATTAAAGACAATTGTATTCGTTGCCCTTATCATGGTTGGACTTATGATAAAGATGGAAATGTTATTGATATTCCTTCAGAGGGCCCACATAGAGATAATAAAGTCATACACAAGAATCAAACCTACAGCTGCATAGAACAAGATGGAGCCATATGGATATGGATGGGAAAGGAAGCGCCAACGACTTCACCACCTTGGAGATTTCCTAAAACTTCTGAAAATGGCTGGATTAACTATTTCATGGTCACTGACTTCGAAAACAATGTCACACATCTAGCTGAAAACTTTATGGATGTTCCACACACCGTTTATGTTCATAAAAATTGGTTTCGAAATAAATCTTTTACAAAAGTTCCTTTCACCGTTGATGTAAAAGACGCAAGAGTACTTGTAACATACGAACAGGAAAAAGATGAAATTGGTGTTCTTACGAAAATGATACTAAATCCATACAAAAAGCCAATGCACCACACTGATGAATTTATTTACCCAAATATCACAAGAGTCGACTATATGTATGGCAATGACCATGGCTTCATAATCAATAGCCAAATTACACCTGTAAGTGATTATCAATCAAGAGTGTATACCTATATCGCTTATAAGATTGTTTTTGGAGGTCATATTCTTAAGCCTTTTATTAATTTCTATACTAGAAAAGTAATTGAACAGGATGTTGAAATCATGGCAAATCAAGGACCTAATCTAAAACACTTCAATGATCACACTTTCCGCTCCACTGATGCTGATGAAGTACATATTGCAATAGAACGCTTAAGAAAACTTGGCGTAAATGACCAGAAAAAAGTTTTCGAACAATCGTATCAAAAGAAAAAAGAGTTTTGGATTTGACTTACTTTAGAGAATTTCTGCAGGATTATGATTCTATATCTATTGCAGTCGCACAAGACAACGAAGATATTCTTAGTTTTTTTCATTCACTTGAAATGAATCAACAAAAGAGTAATATATCGTATGACCGCTCCCCGGATTTCTTTGAATTCCTACGACTCGTGTCACCTCTATACTATGTCCTACTACTAAAAGATAAAAATGGATCAATTAAAGGTGTTGGAACTCTTATCGTTAAAGAGTCCTATATAGATGGAAAACCTGCTCAGGTTTGTTATTTGGGAGATTTAAGAGTCTCTACACTAAAGATGACAGTATACTGGAGAAAATTTTATTCAGACCTGATACGAAAATTCTCGCAAATTAAAGAGTTCGAAAACTGTAAGATAAACTACACCGCAATTTTAGATCAAAATACCATTGCCAAAAAAACTCTTATTAATAATAAAAATTCGTACCAATACTCGTCTTTATCTAGATACTCTATGATCAATATACTTGCCCCTTCCATTCTCTTTAACAGTACATATGTAGCTGCAAGGGAAGAACTCTCTACAGAAGTCATAGAGTTCATGGATTATTCACAAAGGTCAAATTTCTTAGGAATAACAAAGGAAGAAATTAAGTACAGAAAAGACAACTGGAAGGGATTTAGAGACAATGTCATTGTTGTTCGCAACAGGGATCGAGAAATCATTGCTGCGTCTGCATTATGGTCTCCATATTATGCGAAGAAGATTAAAGTATCTAGTTTTTCAAAATTAATAAGTTTATTTTATAAATTTTCTAAATTTCCTAGCTCCTGCCCAGAGCTTAATTCTTCATTAAGGCCACTCTACTTAACAACATTGAGCTTTCATCCAAAATTACAAGATAAAGACAAAACCCTGGCCCTGAAAGCACTGATCAATTTTAGTCTAAAAAGTGAAGTCTTTAAAGATTATCACTTTTTAACACTTACAGAATCGAGACAAGTAAATTTCCAAAAAGCCTATCGGTTTTGTTATTATCAAAGAACTCATGCAACCCTCTACGAAGTGACAGATAGAAGCCTACATAGGAATAAATTAACTGATATTGCTGAATCTCTCTTTATAGAAATAGCTCTCATATAGTATTTACAGCTACATAGGCACTGATGATTTTACATTTCATTTGTAATCGAAACATTCAATTGATAGAATTTGTAGGGAAATGGAGCATTAGTGAACAAACCTGTAGTCTACAAAATTCTTAAAATCTCAGAGCTACAAAACTCTCAACAAGAAGAGATGTATAGCTTATTTGAACGTTACTATAATGATGTAAATTTTGAAATGTTCAAACAAGATCTTCAAGAAAAGACTCATATTTTCATGCTCTACAATCTTGAAGATGAAATTATTGGTTTTTCAACTATTTTCAGAAAAAGTATTTCAAAAGATAATAAAAATCAGTACACCGCTCTTTTTTCTGGCGATACAGTTATAAGGGAAGATTACTGGGGAACGAAAGCTCTACAAAAAGCATTCTTCTTTTTTATAGTTCAATCGAAAGTACTATCTGGGAAAAAACCTCTTTACTGGTTTCTGCAAAGTAAAGGCTTTAAAACCTATCTCATGATGAGAAGAAATTTTGAATTTTCTTACCCTCAACATGCAAAACAAACTCCAAAAAACATTCAAATCATTCTTCAAGACTTTTATAGTGATAAATATAAAGATGCATTTAAACCTAAGTCAGGACTGATTCAATTCAACGATTCCAAAGGAGCTGCAAAGGCAGAGGTATGCAGCCCTAACAGGCATGACTTATTAAATGAAGACATACAATTCTTCATAAAGAGAAATCCTAATTTCCATTTAGGGGATGAGCTGGCTTGCGTAACAGAAATTTGCTACTCTGACTTTGCAAAGCATATTCCTAAATACTTTTTGAAAGTTCCACTACTCTCAAAATTCTTTAAAAATAAAGAGTTTAGCTCAAAGTATAATTAAGCTTAGTCGTCTCAAGGAAGAGAAATTAGATGCATGTAACTTTTATCAGACCCTCAATGACAGATCATAATGCAAAAGATGCATTAGAACCTCTAGCAATAGCTATGTTAGCTTCATACAGTCCTGAAGGAACAGAGCATTCCTTTTACGATAACCGTATTGAACCAATACCCTACGACACTCCAACAGACCTTGTTGCAATAACGGTTGAAACATATACAGCAAGAAGAGCGTATCAAATTGCTCTTGAATACAAAAAAAGAGGGGTGCCGATTGTTATGGGAGGATATCACGTTACTTTTCTTCCCGACGAAGCATTACAGTATTGTGACAGTGTGGTTATTGGAGATGCAGAAGAAACATGGCCTCAACTAATAAGTGATGCAAAGAATGGAAGACTCAAAGAGCGCTATATTACTACAAACACAAAACCACTTTGCGGAATTAGGCCCGATAGAACTATCTTTAAAGGAAAAAAGTATGGCCCAATTCACATGGTTCAATATGGACGGGGGTGTCGGTATAATTGCGACTTTTGCTCTATAAAAACATTTTATAAAGACTATCTAGGACAAAGACCTGTTCACGACGTAATCGCAGAGATTGAAAAATTAAAATATAAGCAACTTTTCATAGTTGATGATAATATTTTTAGTTACAAGAAACAGGCCATCGAATTCTTCAAGGCACTTATACCTTTAAATATTCGATGGTCTGGGCAAGTAAGTATTGATGTTACAAATGATCCAGAATTAATGAAACTTATGCGCGACAGTGGTTGTATGTCTGTAGTGGTAGGTTTTGAATCATTAGATATTCAAAGCTTAAATAAAATGAGAAAAGGTTGGAATCTCAGATATGGTGGTTACGAAAAGGCCATCAAAACATTTCGAGATCATGGGATTATGATTTACGGAACTTTTGTTCATGGTTATGATACTGACACTTTAGACACATTCAAAACCAACCTCGAATTTTCAATTGAAAATAAGTTTTTCTTAGCGAATTTCAACCCACTCACTCCAACCCCAGGAGCAGCTCTCTACAATAGATTAAAGAATGAAGGTCGACTTATAAATGACCCTTGGTGGTTAGATCCTGAATATCAATACGGTCACGCACATTTTCACCCAAAGAATTATACAGCTAAAGAACTCACAGATGGCTGTTATTGGGCCCGTACAGAATTTAATAAATATAGTAATATATTTAAAAGAGCAGTTGATATTAAAAGTAATTTTTCTAGCATTTATCATGCGGGAACATTTCTTGCTGCAAATATTGTTACAAGACATGAGATTAGAAAAAAACATGGAAGCTATCTTAGTGATAGGAATAGTCCATTAATCATTAACTCACAGACAATGGGCGAATTGTGAAAATAACTTTTATTAAGCCAAGAATTGGAAGACAAGAAGACTCATTCTATATTGATGAAGGTAGAATGGAGCCTCTTCAGCTTGCCGTGCTAGCAGGAATGACACCTGATGAACATGAAGTTACAGTCTTTGATGATAGATTTGAAGAAATTGATTATGATCTAAAAACGGACCTTGTAGGAATTACAGTTGAAACCTATACAGCACGTAGGGCCTATGAAATAGCAACTGAATATAGAAAAAGAGGTATTCCTGTTGTAATGGGTGGCATGCATGTGACCTTATTACCTGAAGAAGCTAGTCAATACTGTGACTCGATAGTAACTGGAGATGCTGGTTGGATATGGGCCAAGGTCTTAGAAGACTTTAAAGAATATAAAAAATTAAGAAAGCATTATAAATCTATTGTGGGAGCCCCACAAGCGAATGAATTCGCTCCAGACAGATCTGTTTACGACTCAAAAAAATATTTAAATGTAGGACTAATTCAGTTTGGTCGAGGGTGCAAATTTGCTTGCAGCTTCTGTGCTATCTCTTCTTACTTTAAAAAACAACAATTCACCAGAGATCTTGATAAAGTTCTCGATGAATTAAAAACTATGAAACAACATATAATTTTCTTTGTTGATGATAATATTTGTGCAGATTTTGAAGCGTTAAAAGAGCTATGTCGAAAACTAATTCCTCTAAAAATAAGGTGGGTATCTCAAGGCTCAATGGACATGAGTAAAGATCCTGAATTAATGGAATTACTAGTTAAAAGTGGATGTATGGGAAATGTTATTGGATTTGAAACGATAAATCCAAACAACGCCAAACAACTAAGAAAAGCGCCTAATTCATTTAGAAAAGACTTTAACAAGTACGATAAAGAAGTTGAAATAATTAGAAATTTTGGTCTACAGACATGGGCTGCATTTACCCTTGGATACGACCATGACACTCTTGAATCTATAATGGACACTGTTGACTATGCCATTGATAAGAAGTTTTGTTTTGCTGCTTTCAATATTCTTGTCCCCTACCCGGGAACACCTATGTACAAAAAGCTTCAGGAAGAAAATAGACTTCTTTACGATGGAAAATGGTGGCTGCACCCAGAATACCGCTTTAATCACTGCTCATTTAAGCCTAAGCAAATGACACCTGACCAACTCACAGAAATTTCTTTTAAATGTAAAGAAAGATGGAATTCTTGGTCTTCAATATTTAAGCGATATTTTGACTTAAAAACACACATGAGAAATCCAGTAAAGTCTCTTATTTATTGGAAGTATAACCCTGTTTATAGTAGCGAGAATTTTAATAAACAGGATATGTACTTTGGTCTTTTTAATCACAGAAAAGAGAATGAAATTATACATAAGAATCAAGATCTTCTTTTAAATCCTGATCTTAATAATATAAATGAATTAACCCCAATCTTCAAAAATCACAATTTTACTACTGAAGATAATATTGACCAAACCTTTGAATACGATGGCCCTAAAACTGCTTCCATATAAGGCTGATTTGTACACTCTCTTATGTATGAGTTTGTGTACATTTCTTCTTTATACACCATTCTTTGTCGAACTGTCTCTTGCCGAGTCTATTCCTTGGATTCTACTTAGCTGTATTGTAAACTTCATTTGCAACCTTATTAATCATAATCATGCCCACGTCGCAACCTTTGGTCCTAAAAGTTTGAATATATTCTTTGATTTTTGGTTAACAATAAACAGAGGCGCTTCCGCAATATTTATCAAAGTTATTCACAATATAAATCATCATAAGTACGAAGGTTCAGAAGATGATTGGTTTTCACCGAGTAACGAAGGATATGGACCTATTCCCCTTCGTCCTTTTGTTTACATAAGAAAAACAATATCGAGATTTAGAATAGGTGCAAAATCTCTATATACATCAATGGGAGAGAAATTTAATTTCCAACGACGAGTTGAGAATTTTCTCTTAGTTGTAATTATACTTCTTGCACTTTTTTTAGACTGGCAAAAGTTTATATTTTACGTTCTAATTCCTTGGTACTTCGGAAATATGTTTTTGGTTCTAACTAATCTTATATTTCATAAAAACACAGACCCTAGCAATCGTTATACTCTAAGTAATAATTATATAAATCCATTTGAGAATTTGATTTTCTTAAACGGTGGCTATCACACGGCTCATCATTACAATCCAAACATTCACTGGAGCTTGTTAAAAAAATTTCACGATAGGAAAATTAAGAGTAATATAGATAAGAAATTTATTAAATCTTCAATGTTTGGGCATTTAATTCATGAGTATTTTAGAGTGTAAATTATTATGAATAGAGATGAATTATTTAAATTTTATCCAGAATCTTGGTATCCACTGTGTCTGTCAAGTGAACTCAAAAAGGGGCAATCTAAGCTAATCAAAGCTTTCGATAATACTCTACTTGTCTTCAGATCAAAGACGAATAAAGTTGGTGCCATAAAAAGGTTCTGTCCTCACATGGGTACTGACCTTAATAGAGCAAAGATAATAGAAGATGGGCCTCTATGTCCTTTTCACTTTAGACAATTTAATAATCATGGGAAATGCACTACCATTTTTGGAAGTGATGAAATTCCAACAAATGCACATACGATCTCGTTAAGTATAAAAGAAGAAGTTGGCATTATTTTTGGATATCTTGGTAGTAAGGTGAAATTTGACTTTCCAATCTTTTCAAGACTAGAGGATCAAAATCTTTACACCTCTTCAAGTGTGGCCAATTATGAACTTAAAACCCCCTATCAAGCTTTACTATTCAATGGATTTGATACCCACCACCTTGATTGTATTCACAGTAGAACGATAAGCGAGGATGTAATAATCGATTCTAATAATTCATTCCACTTAAGTGCTGACTACGCAATGAAAGTTCTTCCTAATAGTTTATATGATAAATTCATTCGTCTTATCAATACAAAGGAAAATGTTGTTCGCCTTGATTGTTATGGAGGAAACTTTCTATCAATAACACTTAAGGACACACGGGACAATATTCTTATAACTTCGCTCCCTATAGATCAGAACAACTCTCGTATTTTTCTAACAAGTATCTCTAATCCTGAAAAAAGGCTTCACAAGAAGCTATTTCAAAAGCTCAGATTAGAGTTAACGACTTTTTTAGGTATTGAATTTTTAAAACCTGATATTGAAATCATTGAAGGCATGCAACCTAAGTATAGGGGACTTTATGCCAAACACGACAGTAGTGTAATTAAGTTTTGGCAGTATTGGGATAAATTACCAAGAGATAAGGAATTTCAAAACTCACTCTTTAACTAAATTTTTTTTGATAAATATTCTATAAGAAAGATAACCAAGTCCAAGCCCTGTTGGTATATCAAGAATATGATGCTGATGAACGAGCACGACCGAAGCGCAAATCAACATTAACCATACTGAAGTAAAAAGAACAACTCCCTTACTAAATGCATTTTCGAAATTAATAGCAAACAGTCCAATTGAGGCATACACAACATGCATTGATGGTAACAGGTTATGAGGTTTGTCTATCTTATAAAGAATATCGTAAAGAACTTGAAAGTATTCATGTACTTCAGGTCTAGGAAACCCAAGTTTTGCCGGAAAGATAATAAAAATTGGAGCAGCGACAACAACTGAAAAGATCATCGCCTTTGCATATTGTTTCATCGTTTCTTTTGAGAGAAGAAACAAAACACTACATAGTAGAATATCCAAACTTCTATAGGCCAACATCATTAATGGGATATGAGGAATCGACAATTCCCAATCAAAATAAAGCTTATAATGGTTTTGCTGTAGTGATGCGTAGTGATTGCATAAACCATAAACTATAACAAAAGTAGTCATGGCCAAAGACTGCCAAAGACAATAGCTTATAAAGGTGGCTTTATCTGGTACTTTAATCACAGTTGGTAATCTTTATCTAAATTAATCACATTCTTTAAGTTATTATAATTTTCAGGAAGAATTCTTTCATATCTAAAAGATAGTTTCTTCTTTTGCTGTAAGTAGTGCACTACTTCAATAGGAAATAGAACTTTAGAGGAATCAATATCTTTAGAGAAGGTAGCAATAAGTTTTAACAGTAATGCAGTACAGCCATTTCTTCTAAATGAGTAACTCCCAGGAATACTCGGATCCTTTATCCAGCTCTTTAGTGCTTTCTTTAAATCATTTCTTTGCTCTAAAGTTGTTGGGAATATATAGCGATCAATATATCTCTTTTCGACTTTAGTGTAATCTCTGACATAGTTTTCCCATTTATCAACAACAGGTAAAACAGTATAGCCTCCATAATAGGCCTTGAGATTATCCAGCGCATACTCATTAAAATCAGCAATAAAACTTACTCCTAAATCTTCATCAGACGTTTTACCAGAACCTACAAAGCGAATAAAAACATGACCAAACCATTGATAATATATACTTCCAGATTGAACATAAATAAGCTCAACTCCAGAAAAAGAAAAATCTTCGCTTAGAACCTTCTTTGATCTCTTCGATATATCATTAAGAAATTTCTCATGACTAGTATTGAATTTTTCTTCAGCAGCAGGGTCAGTTTCTTTTGAACAAGAAATCATGATAAATAATAGGATAAAAAATAAATATGTAGCTTTGGTCATGCTATAATTTTACATTATTATGAGCATCAATAAAGCAAAAGAATTTAGAAATCTATTTCCCATGAAAAGAAATATTGCAATTGCAGTAGTGAGCTATAGCTTGGCCACAACATTTCTATATATGGCAAATATTAATCAAAATTCTATACTCATACTACCCTGGGCATTATGCTTTGCCCTCACGGGTAATACAATATTCTCATTGCTACATGAATCAGTTCATGGAACATTTTGTAAAAATAAATTTATCAATAATACTTTCGGAAGAGTTAGTGCTGCTTTCTTTCCAACGTCATTTACTCTTCAACAAATTTTTCATCTAGGGCATCACAAGAGAAATCGAACAGATGCTGAGCTATTTGATCAGTACTACCCTAAAGATAGTAAATTCATGAAGAAATTTATTATCTATACACTTTTGACAGGCTTCTATTGGCCTAGCTCGCCACTTGCAAATATTATCTTCCTTCTATGTCCTTGGTTATTTAACAATGATTTCTTTAGAAAAAATGATTTAATGAAGAAAGCTGGTTTTGATGACATGCTAAGTGGATTGGACAGAAAGAGTGCTCCACAAAATCTTATGCGTCTAGAAATACTCTTTTCTATAAGTATCCAGGCGGCTCTCATTTACACTCTTTCATTATCATTTAAGACTTGGATTATTTGCTACTGGAGCTTTGCTGTCATATGGTCCAGCTTGCAGTATACCGACCACGCTTGGAGCAAAAGAGATGTTCGAAACGGAGCGTGGAATCTAAAAGTCTCATTGCCCGTTCATATGATCTGGCTCAACTACCACTACCATCTCAACCATCATCGTGATCCAAATATCTCTTGGCTTTACTTACCAAGACTTACTAGAAGTAGTGACGCCAATCCAAGCTTTTGGAGTATCTATTTTAAACTCTGGAAAGGTCCAACACCAGTGTCAGAAGTAAACCCCAGCTGTGATCTTGAATTCGAAAAAGAAATCTTCGAAGAGACTTTAATTAATGACTTTAGAAAAAAATAGTATAAGTTGTTGATAGTATTAGAAAATGGTCGGAGTGATAGGATTTGAACCTACGACCCCCTGCTCCCAAAGCAGGTGCGCTACCCCTGCGCTACACTCCGACATAAACAATTAGGTTCAAATTTTATAAGGCCTATGAATCAATTTGGCAATTTCTTTCTTTGAAAAATTTCAGTGCACTTTTACAGGCCTTTGATCGATGAGAGTTCTCATGCTTCCATTCAGGCACCTGGGCCACTGTCTGGTCCTCAAAAGGCCCTAATCCGTGAAATATAGGGTCATAACCAAAGCCGTGCTCTCCAAGATACTCTCGCCCAATCTTTCCTTGGAGCCTCCCCTCAAAAAAGAAAATTTCTTGAGGGTTCAAGTAAAAGCAAAGAACACATGTAAAATTTGCATCTCTATTATCAATATTTTTCATTTTTTCTAGTAAAAGCAATGCTCTATCTTTATCAGTTAGTCCATCTCCTCCAAAACGCGCAGAGTGAATACCTAACTCATTTGGAATAGCCGCAACATTTAAACCTGAATCATCAGACAGCACTGGAAGCTGAAATCTATCATAATAGGCTTTGGCCTTAAGAAATGCATTTTCATTATAAGAAACACCATTTTCTTCAACTTCAAGCTTTTCGCTGGCCGCACTAACTTCAAGAATATTAGGATCTAAGAGTTCAGAAAATTCTTGGGCCTTATGAGTATTTCCAGATGCTAGAATAAATTTCATATTAACCTAGAACTTTTTCTTGCTCAGTGAAAACAACTTTAAGCGACTCAGTCGCGCAGTCGATAATTGCATTTAACTGTTCACGTGAAAAAGCCTCACCCTCCGCAGTTCCCTGAACTTCTATAAATTTACCAGATTTTGTCATGACAATATTCATATCTGTTTCGCAAGTTGAATCTTCTTCGTAATTTAAATCAGCAATAACTTTTCCTTGCGAGTTAATACCAACGCTCAAAGCTGCCAGGGGTTCTTTAATTGGATTAGTATCCAGAAGCCCATCCTTCATTAATTTCTTTATGGCCATTTCAAGTGCTACGTACGCTCCAGAAATGGAAGTCGTTCTTGTTCCACCATCAGCTACTAGAACATCACAATCAATCTGTATTGATCTTTCGCCAAGTTTTTCCATATCAATGACAGCTCTAAGACTTCTCCCAATGAGACGTTGAATCTCCTGAGTTCTACCGCTCACCTTATCTCTTTCTCGTCTATTACGAGTATGAGTTGAAGACGGAAGCATTGAATATTCAGCAGTAACCCAACCTTGACCTTTATTTAGCAAAAATCTTGGCACACTCTCTTCTACAGAAGCAGTGATATGTACTTTTGTATTACCAAATTCAGCAATGACACTACCCGCCGCGTAAGGATTAATTCCTGGTGTAAACTTAATCTCTCTAGGTTGTGTTCTTTCAATAATTGACATGTTGTTGGCCCCTTTATATTAATTTTGTATAAAATAATTTAACTTTTTAACGAAGCTTTGAAAAGCTATGGAAAATATTAATGTCTCTTGAAGTTATCCATTTTCATAGCCCTCAATGTGACTCAACACAAACTCAAATACTAGAGTACCTAAGAGCAAATTCCACAACAAAACCACTGCTTTTCTCTTCTTCTTTTCAAACACTTGGTCGAGGCAGGCAAGGAAATACATGGCAAAGCGCTTCCAATTCTCTAGCGCTAAGTTTTACAGTTAAGCCTAATGAAGTTCTAACTTTAACTTCATTAGAACTAGGCGTATTAATTTGTGACTTCTTAAGTCTGTATAAGCTTCAACTCAAGTGGCCTAATGACATCCTCACTCATGATTTATTCAAATGTGGAGGTATTCTATGTCAAACATATTCAGAGAAAATTGTTGCAGGACTTGGTCTAAATCTTGGTCAATCAGAAAAAATAGAAAAGTGTGAAGAATTTAAATTTGGACGTTCTTCAATAACAAATAAATCTCTAAGCAATGAGGAAATTAAAAACATATCTCTAGAACTATATGAATATATTTTAAGTAATAGAATCTCTTCTATTGAAGTTATTAAGAAATGGAATGATAAATGTGCTCACATGAATAAAAATGTGCTTATAAAAGATGATACATTTCATTTGGAAGGAGTTTTTAAAGGTATTGGAAGCAGTGGAGAAGCCCTTATAGAAGACAAAGGGCTTATTCAAAAAGCATACTCAGGTTCAATTTATCTAATCTAGCTTTCTAAGCTATCAGAAATATCTTTAATTTCTTTTTTTATTAAATTCTCAGCAAGATCAGGAATTACTTCCCATGCAACCTGCTCAATCTTATCTTTACAGAATTTTTTAACAAGCTCTTCTAAAATTGGTGTGAGTGATTCTTTTACTTGTGCAACAATTTCATCCGAATCAAAATCAAGCTTTTCAATAGGGATATTCTTTGTTTCAGCTACATGATAGCTTTCTTTTTCAGAATCGATTTCATTTTCGAGATCAGAAAAGATTTGATCTACTTCCTCTTCTTCTAGATCATCTAAATCATCAATATCAGAAATATTCTCACTCGGACTTAGTTGTGTTACATCTTCGATTGAAACAACATTAGAAGAATCACTCTCACCGTCTTCATCTACGGCCCAGAATTCATCTCCATCAATCTCTTCTTCAATTGATAGCACATTTTCAGTACTTTCATTAAAGTCAGTTGGCATTTGAAAAGAAGGATCTGTAGCATCTAGATCTTCATCATCATCAAGGTCAAGTTCTTCAAACTCGCTAGTTCCAAACTCTGGATAAACTAAATCACTCTCATCAGGAAGATTCTCCTCAAGAGATTGTTCGACATTATCAGATTCAATCTTAGGAGGAAAAATTCCAAATTTCTTTTCTTCACCAATTACATCTGGAACTTCGATTCCCCAACTATTCATTTCTTCAGATAGGGCATTTTTGGCAGTATCAGTATCAAATTCAGCACTTGTCGGTTTTTGATCAACTTCTTCAAGACTTGAGCTAGAAATATCATCAGGCTTTGGTGAGTCTACAACCCAATCAGAACCAATTTCTTGCTCTTCTTCGATCTCATCATTACCAAAGTCTTGTTGGATTTCCACTTCAGCGAAATCATCTTCTAAAGTAGCATCACTATTTTCAATAAGAGCTCTACACTTTTGAATGAATTTTTCACTTTCAAAAGGTTTTACAATTTTATCTTCAATACCCGAATCTGAAAGTTGTTGATCATCAACAGTATCAAATGTACCGAGCATTGCTAGTACAGAAACATCTGAACTTAATTTTTTAATTTCTTGTCCAAGTTCGTAACCTGATTTTGAGTCAGATAAATTAAAATCTAATAGAACTAATTTAAATGTATCTGATTCTAATTGAGAAACAAGCTCTTTATGTGACAAACACTCGACTAATTCATAGTCAGTATTTGCTAAAGTGATTGCTATAACTTTTTGAATTGTAAGACTGTCATCTGCGACTAATATTTTTTCTGCCATAAAAATATTGTCACCTATAATGGGCCGGTAAGCAACTGATTATTCTATTAAAACTGGAGAAAAATAGTCGACTGATTATCTAAGTTTCCTCGCTGATTGGCCAGTTCGTTAATTTTATCAATTTTTGTTCCATCATTTGTGTCTGCTACTTCAATTATATGTTTAATCTCATCATTGCTTAGTCTTGAATATGCACCATCAGTCATGAGAACAAATAGATCACCAGGAATTACTTTGTGCTCTAAAACATTAAGATGAAGATCGTCAAATAGACCAAACCCGCTCATAGGAGTTGTTCTAAATTGTATTTCGTAAGAGTCTTCACTAAGGGCTTCTAAAGAGTCTGGGTGAACAATTCTCTTTAAAACACCCCTACGAAAGATATAGCCGCAACAATTACCAGTAGAAGCAAAGGTTAGAATAGAGTCTGCTAGACTAGCAGCTATACACGATGCTCCTCCTCTTGAAGAAAGGTCTTTTTGTTGATTTTCTTTTTTTAGATTTGCATGCGCTAGATGCATCGAATTTACTAGAGCATTTCCCTCAATTAAATATTTATGACTATAGTAGAAAGGAAATGTTGAATCAGGGTCCCCTCCAATTTTAGTATAAAACTTTAAAATTGATTCCTTTAATTGAGCTACGGCCTTGTCACCAATATTTGAACCACCGAAGCCATCAAAAATTAAATAGAGCTTATTTTTTAAATCAACAACTGCGTCATCTTCATTAATTTGTAAATACGGACCCTGATTAGTATGAACACTGTAACTTTTTAATTTTACCACTTTCACTCCAAATAGTTTTTGAGTTTATCTGTAGCTTTTTGATAATATTCACTATCAGATGGAGATATTTGTTGAACTTCTTGAAATTTCTCTTTTGCTTCATTAAAAAGACTTAACGATTCTGCAATAATGGCCTCTCTGAAAACCTTACGTGATCTGGTATATAGAGTTGTTCTAATTGCATCCATTTCATTTAATGCCTCTCTATGAGTTGGGTCAAAACTCAATATTTTATTATACGTCTCATACGAGCCCTTGAGATCTTGGCCTTCACTTAAAGAGCGTGCCTTTCCAAGAAGAGGCTGAATAACATTATTCAAATTCTCTTTTGATTCTTTAAGCATTTTTGTTGCTTCTTTTACTAGATCAGCATCCATGCCCTGAAGTCTCAAAAAAGTTTCCAGTTTGAGCGTCGCTCTATGCCAATCACCTTTTGTGTAATAAGTTTTCCCAGGCTCGAGTTCTTTAATTTGTCGCTTTCTTTCCGCTTCCCTTGCAGCTTTTTCAACAGCAATACGATCTATTTCTTTTTTCCACTCATCCAACTCTAGTTTTAGCTGTGGAACATCAAAGTTTTCAGGGTCAAGGCTTAAGATCTCTTGAAATAGAGATCTTGCTAGAGCTTCTTGTCTCTCCTTAGTTGCTTCTTTAGCTTTGACAACTAACTTAGCAACCTTTGCGAGTAGAACTTTCTTTCTAATTTCTTCTCTTCGCTTTCTTTCTAGTTCTTCAATTCGGGCCAAATTAGTCTTAGCGACATTATATAACTGATTAGAGTTCTTATATTCAGGAATGACTTGCTTAAGCTTATCAATTTCAAAAATTGCCTGTTCATACTTTCCAGTTTCAATTAATTCTTTTGCAAGTTGATACTGAGCATCTACAAATTCTAATTGCTCAGGTTTAAGCTTGATTTCCGGAGTTGAAAGGGCCTTTTTTGGACCAGCTTCAATCTTTGCGTTCTTTTCTTTATTTTTTTTACTTACTTCAGTTGCAGGATCAGGAGCAAGAAAGACAATCGCTAATAATATTCCTACGACACCATAAATTAATTTCTTTCTTTGAACAGGATCTTTTAGTGCGGCTTTAGAAAATAGAGGAACAGGTCCAACGGACTCAGTTTCTCCAAAAGTTCCACCTTCCGTAAATTCGAAGTCTTCCACGTCTCCTTCATAATCTTCAGAGACTTCTACTACTTCTTCAACTTCAACACTCTGATTTTCCTCTACGGGCATCAAACGATCTTTTTCTTTATCTAAGAAGTCTGAGCCAACATGGAAAGTAAAAGTAGTTGAACCGATGATAAATTCATCCGAATTGGTTAATACTGTTTGATTAATTCTCTCACCATTGAGAATGGTTCCATTCCCTGATTGAAGATCTTCCAATATACAAGTTATATTATTCTTCTTTAATTTTGCATGCGTCGAAGAAACTTCGGGGTCGTTAAGAACAATGTGACATTTTGCAGGGTCACGTCCTATGATGACTTCAGTCTCTTCAATATTATATTTGTCATAAGGTGCAAACTCTCCAAAAAGCTCTAACGCAAATGATGCAAAAGACTGCAAGACTTGGGTCTTATCATCTTCCTCATAATCATCATCTAGTCCATAGTCATCTTCATAACCATCATCAGCATACTCATCAGAATATTGATCTGCTTCACCATCAATTTGTTCTCCGAAGCTTTCAGTTCCATCATTGTCTTCAGGAAACTCGACTTCATCATTTTGACCTGAAAAAAACGATGTTGCTTCACCAATTTGAGAGCTTCCTCCAGCATTAGTAACAGGATCTAAATCATCTACATCCTCATTTTCGTTATCTAGATCTAGAGGATCTTCCTGTATCGCTTCTTCAGATGAAACAGCAATAGTTTCAGTGAAGACATCTTCTCCCTCCACAGCTTCTTCTGCTATATTTTCTTCTACTATTTCTTCGTTAGCTTCTTCTTTCGCTGGTATGGATAAATTCGTAACAAAACAGGTTAGAGCAAAAGGTCCTATCATTATCATATCACCAGAATTAATCTCTGATTCTGTAACAGTTTTTCCATTTATATTAAGTGGACTATACTCTGATACCTGTCTAATTTTCCACTTATTCTGATTAAACTCAAGAACAGCATGTTCTCTAGAGACCATTTTATCATCAAGGTGAACATGACACTCAGAAGAGCGTCCAATCAAGAAGCTTAGTCCCTGACCAGCAATTGTTAATTCGCTAGTTAAGTCAAAGTCTTCATACGGAATATTATTTTTAGAAACACTTAACTTCATCCGCCCTCAAACCTTGTTCATCGATTATTGCTTTAATTTCTTTATCTGCCCTTTTATATCTTTCATCTTCAGGCTTTTCTTGCAAATACCTAAGGATTGAACAATAAATCCTTACGGCTTTCTGATATTTCAGAGAGTCAATCTCTCTTTTTGCTTTATTAAACTGACTTTTAACTTGTTCATCTAGCAACATTTTAGACTTTTCAAGAGAAGCACTTGCCCTCCCATGATTTGGACTTAAGATTAAGGCCATATTAAATTCTTCAATTGCTCGCATATAGTTATTTTCTCTCAATTCCCTATAACCTCTATGTAGTATAACATCTATCTTTTCTTCAGTTTCTTGATCATAGTCTTTATTGCGATTGCGTAAAACTTCCGCCAATGATTTATCCTCTTTCGCAACGACAGGTTTTTTTGTTGTTTTTTTCGGCGGTTCACTTGGCAAGAACATAACGACAAGAAGAACAGCGACAGCGGCGTATATTAACTTTTTTTTCTTATCAGCAGGAGAAGCGGCCTTCTTCTTTGATTTTTTTGTTACCTCTTCTTCGTATTCCTCGTCATCATCTTCTTCGTCTTCATCTTCTTCATCTACTTCGATGAGTTCATTTTTCACAACTATGATATTAAACTTAAACACAGTTTGACCTATGATGATCTTATCTCCATCAGTCAATTGGTGTTGACTAACTTTAAGATCATTAATGATAATACCATTTTGAGAACCAAGATCTGTTGCGATATATGTATTCCCAAATCTTGTTAACTCGGCATGCTCTCTCGAGCTCTTAGTGTCTAACACTTGAACATCAATTTTATCAGAACGTCCTAGAACAACCCGCTTACCTTTAAGGTAATATACAAGACCTTTATTTTTCCCAGTCATACACAAAAGACGAAAGTGAACGCCTTCAGCTTCTGGTCTAGTTAAATCTCTTGTTATTCTTACGTTCTGTGACTTCATGCTTTAACAAATGTTATATAAAAAGCTTTAGCAAAGTTATCTCTGCCTAAAAGTGCTGTTACGTGGATCGCATACGGATTCCCTTGTAACTCATATTCTCCCTCTTGATTAGTACCACCATTATTAGCAGAGTTATCACATAGCTCAATAACTGTGCCAGCAAACCCTTTCTCTCTAGATACATCAGATATATTCATTCCTTGAGAACTTGATTCTCTTATTCCTGTTATATCTTCAGCTTCATTATTTACAGCTTCAACGGATTTTTCGGAATTAAGAACTATAACACCTACGCCCGCGCCTCTCATAAATTCTTTCAAGCTATTTACATAACCTTCATCAGACTCCATTTCAGCAAATTCGCTATCTGCTTCTTCACTTTGAAGTTCACGAATTCGTTGTAAAATTGAATTTACCGATGATCTAAGGCCATTCATTTCACTGAATAGAAATCGACTCTCCACATTTCTTCTCTTTCCACGAAGGGACTCTTCAATTTGATATTTCATCTCTTCAAGTGGACGTATTGTTAAGTAATAAACAATTGCAAAGAATATGATGGCCACTAAGAAAGAAGTCATAAGTGCTTCTAGATAAGACTTTGTACTTTCTTGTGCCTCTACAGCGAGTGACTTTGGGCTAAACCTAATGGCGATAACACCTACCGGTTCCATAACTCCTGTCTTAAAATTGTATGAAACAATTTTTCTACCGATTCCGATTTCATCATCAGGTAGCCTTTTCTTATAAACGGACAGTTCATCATTCTTAGTCTTTTCAGCCCATTCCTTCACTTTAATAGAGTGAGTATCATCAATATAACTATTCATACGCACAAGCGGTCTTACAATTCGACCTTCAAGGTCAAACAGATCGTAACTTTTTACGTCTTTAATATTATTCATGAATGCAGTATTCAACTGATCTAAATTCTTTGTTTCAAGAGCTTTTGCGTTAGTTCTTGCAATCTCTTCTGCATAGTGCGCACCACGCTCAGCTGTTTCAAGTAAAAGAGTTCTACGACTTGTTTGAATTACCGGAAAAATAGTTAAAGTAATAGTTACGACACTTAAAAGTGCCAAAAGAATTCCAAACAGAACTCTCCATTCATATTCTTCATTTATTCCATGAAAGACAGGCATCACTTTATACTTAAATGCCCAAATAATCTTAGCAGGTAATGACTCCGGCACAGGAGGGATATCTGTAATGAAATCTACATCATCTTCATCTTCTTCACTGGTAGCTCTTTTTTTGATTACGACCTTTTTCTCTGCGACATACACAACCTGTAAAATTGAATCTGGTAATGCTATTTTATCGCCATTCTTAATAGTCGCTCTTTTAACTATTTTACCATTTAAAAAAGTACCATTAGAACTTCCAAGATCTTGCAAATAAGCAGCATCCCCTGTTACTGTGACGGCCATATGTTTTTTAGATACACCATTAACAGCAAACGGAATACTACATTCTTCACTTCGACCGAGTGTATTTTCTCCGTTTTCTAAAACGAATTCCTCACCTCTTAATTTTCCGCCAACAACGACTAGTTTATACATTTAATATCCAGTTTATTACCTTTAACAATCCGCCCCTGTAATGTTCCTGCGACGACTTCTAAAACTTGAGTCGCCGAAAAATACATCAATGACATTCTCCAAGGTTTCATGTTTTCAATTACTTTAATTACTTCATAATCCTTATTTAAGAAAATTAGATCTAAATCATATTTCATAAAAAAAGTATGGATCGAATTACACTGTGTTATTAATAATCCATCAAAGTCCTTCATACTTTCTTTAAACATTAGACCAATCAGTCTTGAGCTAAAGCTTTTTGCTACTTTAGCGTTATTACAAATTTTTAAATCATTACATTCTATTAAATATCTCTTCATTATTTTTTCTGCACTACTAATTCAAGTACTATTGGAGCCGCAACGACTATAAAAACCGCAGGAACTATTAGAAAAAGCATAGGAAATAGAATTTTCGTTGCAGCAGTGGCTCCTGCTTTTTCAACCTCAGATGATTTCTTTTGCCTAATTTCTACCGATAGTGCTTTTAATATAGGACCAATCGATGCCCCTACAGAATCTGCAGCAATTAGAGTTGCACAGAATGAAGAAATTTGAATAAGGTCAATTCTCCATGCCAAGTTTCTTAAAGCTTCTGCTCTACTTGCTCCAATTCGTATCTCTTTAATCATGGTTTCAAACTCTTCAGACAAAGGTGTTCTTTTCGCCTTTTCTACAACCTTTGTCATTGCAGCAACAAAGTCCAAACCCGCTTCTACTGATAAGGCAAGCATATCAACACAAAAAGGCATCGCCATGATGACCTCTTTTTGTCTCATTTGAATCCGTCCCTTTATCCATATATCTGGATAAACAAATCCAACGGCTCCAATCACTGGAATGATCGACAATGGCCATGTCTCTTCTAGAAAAACACGGACAGCTATAAATACTATTGGAAATCCAACGATTAGAAATATTTTAAAAGAAAAGAAGTCTTCAGGTGAAAGCACATTTGTTAAACCAGCTGATGCCAATTTACGTCTATATTTCTCTTTAATATGTTTCTTGGACTTCATCGAAGAAACAATCGGCGTCACATATCTCTTAAAAAATGGTTTAGAGTAGCGAAGAACTATTCCGTAGTTTTCAGTTGGTGCATCTTTCTTAGCACCATCATCAAGCTTTTCTGCGGCCTTGAACTCCTCTTCATCTTGAAACATCATTATAGTTACAAGAAAGATCGCAAGTCCTATAAGAATAATTGAAGAGTAGTATAGAATTGGAGAACCAGTATCCTTAGATAATCCACCATCTAAATAGTCACATGCATTTTGATGACCACCTTTACATGCCATGATGATCTTCTTTCTACCTTTTACTTTATTTACTTCTTGAGAAGATGAAAGATACATTTGACCAACTTCATAACAGTTTGCCATCTGACCTTTATCACATGCCTCATTTAAAAAGGCCGTAAGCTCTCTTGTGCTTAAGTCTTCATACCTTTTACCTTGTGCGCCAACATCAAAAGAAAACGCCATAAAGAAAAGTAGAAACAAATTATAAATAATAGAGTATGTTGATTTTTTCATCTAAGTATAGAATATCAAAAGGAATTGACTTCACTTAGAAAGGGCAAAAATATCTTGGCTTAAAAATTACTAGATAAATATGGTCTACAATTCTTCTATCTTCTTTCTTACTTCATCCATATAGTTCTGACTATTTATCGTTGCGATGTTCTTTCCGATATCTGGAATATAGACAGGGGTGTAGTCTTTTAAAAGTCTCTCTTTACAGTCCATTACTCTACTATATCTATCTGTTATAACTTCAACTTTTAACGTTTGATTTAATTGCGCCTTTTTAAGTCCATCTAATGCACGTCTAGCGTAAGACATATCTTTATATTCAACGATGTCAGCTCCTGCATTTATTGCCATAACTGCGGCATCTTCTACAGAATATCGATCATCAATAGCTTTCATCTGCATATCGTCGGTAATAATAAGCTTATTGTACCTGAGTTCTTCTCTTAACAATTGGTAGGCCTTTGGGCTAAGGGATGTTGGAAGTTCCTCATCAATTGAATCAACTATTAAGTGTGCCATCATAACAAACTCTACTCTAGCTTTTACGGCCTTAACGAAAGGGATAAATTCTTCTGCACGTAGATCTTCAATCGTTTTTTTTACAATTGGCAGATCAAAGTGAGAGTCTTTAGTTGTATTTCCATGACCTGGAAAATGCTTGGCGCAAGATAATATATCGCTCGTTTGCAATCCTCGAATTATTGAAGATATATACTTTGATACCGTTTCTGCATCTTTTCCAAAAGCACGATCTCCAATAACTTTATTTAATTCGTTATTATAAATATCACAAACTGGAGCTAGGTTTACATTAACTCCACAACTTTTTAGTTCTTTTGCCATAATTTGAGCACACTCAAAAACGGTCTTAGGAGAATCTAGAAGACCAATATCTAGCATTGGAGGAAAAGTCGTAAATCCAGTCTTAAATCTAAAAACTCTCCCACCTTCGTTATCAACACATACGAATAATGGATATTCTCTTCTTGTTGTTTGAATTTGATTTACTAGCTCTGCAAGCTGAGCAGGCGATTCATAATTATTGGAAAACAGTATTACACCACCAATATTTTCTTTTTCAAGAAAATCTCTTTCTTCGTCAGTTAAAGATGTACCTGAAATACCTGTAATAATTAATTGTCCTAAATTACTCATATTCTCTCCTCAGTACATAATAATCTAAAATCTCTATATTATATACTGGTTATAAATTACTTAACTCGAAAATGATTTCCTCGGATCAAGATAATCTCTTAATCCATCACCAAGTAAGTTTAATCCAATTATTAAACCGGCCATAACAATTGATAATATAATTACAATATATGGTGCTTCGAGAAGTACTGTTTTAGCAATTGATAACATTGCTCCCCATGAGTATTCAGATCCACCTAAACCTAAAAAGCCTAATGCTGCTTCACTTATGATAACGCCACTAACACCTAATACAATGTGAACCATCATCAAAGGTAGTATTGACGGAACTATAACCTTTAAAAATAATCTCAATTCTGTAATACCGATAGCACGGGCACTTTCCACATATGTTAATCCCATTACCCTCATTGTCTCACCGCGAGCGATCCTCGCATAACCTGGCCATCCAGTAATGATCAAAGCAAAAACGAGTCCCCAAAATGATTGACCAATAACTGACATAACCATTATTGCAATAAGAATACTTGGAAAAATAAAAATTAAATTGATAACGAGGTCACTTAATACCTTTATTGTCTTATTACCAGTAATGGATAGGTATCCGATACAAATCCCTATCGTTGCTGAAGTAATACTCACAAGTAATGAAATTCCTAAGCTGTAACTAAGTCCAGCAGATAAAATTTCAATAATTGATCTACCGTAAATATCTGTACCAAGGAAAAAACCTTTTGTTCCTGGATTTAGCAGCTCTAAAGTCATATCTGCTTTAGGAAAATAAGGCGATGAGATCGAGCCCATAATGAAATTACTATAAATAATCCAACCTAAGGCCCAAAAGAGATATGCAGCTATAAGTATAGAACCTATTTTCATTTCTTTATTTATATTATTCTTCTTCATTAAGAAACAATCCTTGGATCAATTTTCGCATTTATAAAATCTACAATAAAATAAATCCCCATATATATTACTGTTGAATATAGAATAACTCCTTGAACGACCGGATAATCTCTATTTTGAATACCTTCAAATAGTAAAAGCCCCATCCCTGGAATATCAAATATCGTTTCAGTAATCATCGTTCCGGCAAGAACAACGGACAATTGAATGGCCACGACATTTAATATCGTCGGCATACAAACCTTAGTAAGTCTTATTAAAATATCCTTATCTGCCATTCCTTTTGATTTTAAAACTTGCACCCAAGGTGAACTGGACTCTTCCAATAGTTTGTTTCTCGAAACACGCATAAGAACAGCACTCAAAGGAATGACTAAGGTTACTAGTGGTAAAATACTTTGAGAAATTGTTCCCCACTCACTTACAGGAAGAACTCTTAATTTTATTGCAAATATATAAACTAAAATTGGAGCTAGTGAAAATATAGGAAACGATAAAAAAATTAAAGAAATAATACGTGACACATTATCAAAATATCCGGATTTCTTGAACCCTGCCCATATCCCCAACATTGTCCCTATAATCATTGCCAAAGTTACAGAGACAAATGCCAAAACAGCAGTAGGTTGCATGTGCTTTTTAATTAGTGTTGTAACAGGAACATTTTTAAATAGTGATGATCCAATATCACCATTAACAATTCCTACAAGGTAGGATTTAAATTGAATAACTAGAGGCTTATCAAGACCTAGGTCAGATCTCATCTTGGCAATTTCTTCTACCTTAGCTTCTGGACCTAAAATCTTTTCAACTGGATCACCTGGTGTCGCTCGTAGAACTATAAAAATTGCAGTGACAGCTAGGAACATAGTAAAGAGTGAATAACTAAATTTTCTTATTGATTCGTTCATTTATTTTGATTCCACCATTGAGAAGCCTTGCGAGACCCAGAATTTCTTTTCTAATTCAAAATTATTATCTATGAAATAAAAAATCGATTGATTATTAGTTCTTAAAGTAAATCTTCTTTCTCCATTTGCATTTCTTCCATCGTATTCAAAAGTACCAAGAGAAAAAACACTATTTGGAACATTTAAGTACTGCTCTTGAAAATACGGATAACCTTCCCAAATAATAACAACTTTCATAGAGCCACCATCATTATTAATGGCCTTTTCGATGAACCCTGTTGCCCTTGCGCACTCAGTGATTTGAGAAAAGTAACAATAAACGCCTTTACCTGACGGGAACGGAATATTTCTCTTTCCTTGCCATTGTTTTTCAGGAGAATTCAAACTTACTTCCATAGATCTTGTCTTTGAATTCACCTTCATCGTCGAAGTATATCTTTTGCCATCAAACCAAACACTATACTCTGAGATATCAGGCTTTAAAATAGACAGCTTTTTCTTTATATTTCCAAGTTTAGAAATAACAATGAGTTTCTCTAACTCTTTTCCTGAATCTGGATTTTGAACAGATTTTTTTACAATGAACTGATTTTTGCTCTTATTGAAACCTTTTTCTCGAACGACAAAGAACTTCCCCGCTTTATCATTTAATTGAAACTTCTTCACAACTTTAGCTGTATTAGATCCTTGAGGAGTATTAGAAAATACTGAACCACCGCTCATCTGTTTGATATATGCACATGAGCTCAATAGAATAAAAAAAGAAAAAAAGAGGAGGTTTGACATGCTTACTCCGCTAAAAATGTTTCAAAACTCTTATCAACTTCTCTTAAAGCGCCTTTCTCGTTGATAAGGCCCATTATTTGTTCTTTAAGATTTTCATTTTCATTGAACTGAATTCCTATTTTCTTCATAGGAACTCGTGACGCTCTTGAATTTACAAAATCGACAATATAGATAATCTCTGCACAATTTAAAGTGTAGGCAACACCATTAAACATTAAAGTAAATTCGATAGAGCTATTTTCGCTAAAGCTAGCAAAGTAACTAGTTTCTCTGTTGTTTGCTAAAAAAGATAATCCAGTGCTAGATAGATCCATGATCCTAAAGCCCATTAGATCAGACACTGCATCGTCATTAAGAATTTCTTTCATTCTCTGAGTTGCAAAACTCTCTAAAACTTCTTCTTTTTCATTTTTAACTTTATTAAGCGAGATTATATTACTTTGCTCTTTTTCAGAGAACACCTTGAAATATGAGTATACTTGGTGATGTGGAAATGTCAGCAGTCTTTCACTTAACCTTTTCTCACTTTTAAAAACTGTTTCATCTAGTTTTAATTCAACAATTCCATTATTAGAGCTCTCGACAACACCTTTAGCAAAATAATCAACTCCATTGAAAGAAAAATTTATAAAGATCTTCTTAGAAACTTCAATTTCGTTAAGTGATCTGGATGCATCAAGAGTTAACGATGGCCTACTATAACCACGAACAAAAGCAAGGGAAGGTTCTTCATCCCTGCTCCATATTCGAATAGTCTTTTCACTATTAGTGAAACTAGATATTTTTGAAGATATTTCATCTAAGTTCAATCCTGTGAACTTTTCTTTTGAGCTTTCTACCATGAAAGCCACCCCTTTGTTAAAAGGTTAAGATAATGTAGCAACTTGTCTTAGTAAGTGAATTGACTCTAGTGCTTTACCACAGCCCCTTACCACACAAGTTAAAGGATCTTCAGCTAATGAAACTGGTAACCCTGTCTTCTCTTTAATTAGTACGTCCAAGTTTGCTAGCAATGAACCACCTCCAGCAAGTATAATACCATTATCAACGATATCTGCTGCCAGTTCTGGTGGAGTCTTTTCTAGAGAAACTTTTATTGCTTCAACAACTTCAGAAATTGGGTCTGAAAGCGCATCTCTAATCTCATCCGAAGTTACCTCAATAATCTTAGGCGCACCTGCAATTAAATCTCTACCTTTCACTTCAAAAGTTTTTACTTCTTCATCAAATGGATACGCGTTACCAATAGATATCTTAATCGCTTCAGCAGTTCTTTCTCCAATTAAAAGAGAATACTTCTTTTTAATATATGAAGTAATCGCTTCATCAAATTTATCGCCAGCAACTCTTACTGATTGAGAGTATACGATCCCACCCAGAGAGATAACAGCAACCTCAGTTGTTCCACCACCGATATCTACAATCATATTCCCAGATGGCTCAGTGATCGGAAGACCAGCACCTATTGCAGCAGCCATTGGCTCTTCAATAAGGTAAACTTCTCTTGCTCCAGCCTGCTCAGCCGATTCTTTAACTGCACGTTTTTCAACTTGAGTAATCCCAAAAGGAATACAAATTATAATTCTAGGCTTAATCAGCTTAGATCCAGTTAGTGATTTTTGAATAAAGTATTTAAGCATGGCCTGTGTTACTTCAAAGTCTGAAATAACTCCATCTCTCATTGGTCGGATGGCCTTTATGCTACCAGGAGTTCTCCCTAGCATTTCTTTTGCTTCTTTCCCAACTGCAAGAACTTTGTTCACACCCTTCATTCCTTGGTGAACAGCAACAACAGAAGGTTCGTTAACAATTATTCCTCGATCTTTTGCATAAACTAAACAGTTTGCAGTACCCAGGTCGATTGCTAAATCGTTTGAAAACCAGTCTAAAAATTTCTTGAACATCACTAAATCCTTTATATGATTTTTTATTTACCAATTATAATGTCTAACTTTTTCACCACGTTCTGCGATATCGGCCATTGCCTCAATCCCTAGTTCGATATGAATATCTGTATATTTTCTAAATACTTCTTTTGCAGAACTCTTCGTCTTAATTCCACCCTTCTTCAAAGGACAGTCAGATATTAGAAGTAATGCTCCAATATTAACCTTAGAAACAAAGCACGCTGTAAATAATGCAGCAGTTTCCATTTCAACAGCTAGAACTCTTTCTTCAATTAGGTTTTGCTTGAAACGATCATCAAATTCCCAGAAACGGAAATCAGTACTATGAATTGTTCCAGTTCTATAGTCATGTCCATGCTCAACTAAAATTTGTGATACAAATTTTTGAACTTTAAACGTTGGCAGGGCCGGAACTTGTGGAGGTAGAAAGTGATCAGAAACACCTTCTGCTCTAACAGATGCTATAGGTAGAACAAAGTCTCCAACTTTCAAAGATGGATGCACAGAACCAGCAAGTCCTAAAAAGAGAACTGCCTTAGGCGATACTACAGAAACAAGCTCACCAATAAGAGCGGCCATAGCTGAGCCAACACCAAATTCTACAATTGTTACTTTTGCTTTTTTTGAAGAAGAAGCTTTAAAGGCAGAACCTTTAGTGTAGTTTGCATCATCTAGTAATGAGTTAAATCTCTCTACGTAATAATGAAAATTAGTTAAAATAATTTGCTGTTGAAAGTCTTCAATATTATGACCAGTGTATCGCTCAAGCATATCTACAGCGATTTTCTTTTTATCTTCATTCCAATGAATTCTTCTCGCGCGAAGACTTGCCTTCTTCTCTTCTACAGAGTTTACACTTTTCTTTGTTGTCATTCTAACAAGAGAATAAGGATCAGCACTTGGTGCTATCGCACTACTTGGAGATGCAAGAACCTTCAAGGTCGACTTTGCTTTTTTTGTAACTTTTTTACGTGCAACTTTTTTAGTTACAGGAGCTTTTTTAGTCACTTTTTTCTTAGCAACCTTTTTAGCTGCTGGAGCTTTCTTAGTTGTAGTTTTTTTTGCTGCTTTTTTGGTAGCTTTCTTCTTTGAAGAAGATACCTTCTTTTTCGCAGTCTTTCCTTTGACGGCCATAGTCGATAATTCCTTTTATGTTAAAAAAACACTCTGTAAAATGTACCACTTAGCTCTTTTTATTGACAACCCTTATGTTACCTAAATGCTGATAAAAACGATTGTTTACCATTTTCACGCTCTGCAATAGTTTTTACATGAATATACTAGATTTTCCTTGTCATAATGGGCCATTTTTCTTAGTATGATGAGATTAATTGATCATAACACGTAGCAAAAGGATATATGATGGGTGCAGGTAGAAAGAAGACTGAAATCAAAATGAAAAGAAGAAAAGGTCAAGCTAAGAAAAAAGCTAGAATTCTTAAGAAAATTCAAGCAGCTAAAAAGTAAGGTTTAACCTTACTTTTTTTTTGCTTAAAATTGATCTCTTATTAAAGAGATTTTTTTTCGTCTTCTTTTTTAACAAATTGTACTGGCTCTATTTTTCCTCTTCTCAATTTCAGAGGTACCATTTGCTTAAGCCAAACATTATCCTGAAGAGTCCAAGTCCCGGTAAGACCTACAATTTCTTCTCTACTTCTCACAAGCATTTCTAGCTCGTCTCTAGTAGTAATAGAACTCTCTGCCAAGATAGTATTTAGAACATTGAATGCATCGTAAGCACGCATTTCAATTAGCCGTGGCTGTACTTTATATCTATCAATAAAGTTATTAACAAAAGTTGAATTATCAATTTTAAAGTCATCACCTATGAAGTAAAGCGAGCCTAATTTGTGACTCTCTCTACTTAATGCTTTCGATCTCCACGAAGGCCCACCTATGAGGTTTAAGTTAAAAGCATCAAAGTATGTAAATGATGGAATTATCTGTAAAGCCTCATTTGGAAATGCCGGAACGAAGGCCCAATCAAAATCAACGATTGGCTTCAATGTCTGAATTCTTCTTGTCGAGCTACTTTTTTCGAGAGAATGAATATCTTCCATTATATCAAGCTCTTCTTGTCTCTCTCTTTTATACTTAAGACCCAAAAGCTTTTGAATCGTTTCCCTGTGGTCAGTTTTATTCTTATCGTAAGACTTAACTTCTGTTACTTTTACATCGTGAATTTTAGCTTTTCTCCAAAATTCATCGACATAAGCTTGACCTCTTTCTGAATCAGGATAAATAACTGCAGCTCTTTTACCAAAATGGTTTAACATATCTTCAGAAAACAAGTTGTTTACAAGTGACTCAACCGAACCCGGGATTTCGAGTAATAAATGGTTCTTCTCTTCTTTAGGAAGATAGATTTGAGAAAGACTAATAAATAGAACTCCATGTCTCTTTGCTTCTAGATATTCTTTCGTTGCTTCAGATGAGAAAAGCCCACCTATGATTACTGAAACGTAATGTTTTTCAACAAGCTCCTTAACCCTATAAGCTCCTACGACACCACTACCTTCACTATCTTTAAGAAAAACTTCGTACTTAGGGCCATTTTCAATATTTTTATTAAGCTCTCTAATACCATTGTCAATTCCAACAAGAGCTCGCTTACCAAACTCAAGCTTCTCACCTGAGCTAGGTAAGATTACACCAATGGAAAACGGATTCATTTTTGTAAAGCTTTCCAATCTAAATTTAAAGTTAGCAATCAAAAGTTCAATTTCCGCAAAGTTTGCATACTTCGAATCGACCCAGCTTAAGAGGTCCTTTGCATCATCCCTTGAACCACCGTAGTATAATTTTTCAGACTCAAGATAACCGAGATATCCAACAACTAAGAATGGTTCATCTTCAAACTCTTGCAAGATTCTTCTTTTCTCATTAGAAGTCAGTTGAAAGAATGAATTCATTAGTTTTTGATACATTGGCTGCGATTTTAGTCCACTGAGGTTATCAATATCAGACAAGTACCATATTATTGATTTCATTGCCTGTGATGGCTTATCAAGCTCAGTTGCTATTGAATAATAAAGTTTATGAAACTTCTTCGCCTCAGCTTTCTGTAAATTCTTAAATTCACAAATCGCTAAAGTGGCATAGGCTTTATCAAGGTAACCTAACTTATAAAATGAGCTAGAAAGGTTTAGCTGTATCTGAGCTGTCAGGGCCTTATCTAGTCGAGACTTCCCTACGGCCAATTCAAAATTATAAATGGCCTGTTCGTAATTCTTCTCAGAAAAATTAATAACACCAATCAAATTACGTCTAAGAGCTTGTTCTGAAGGTAGAAGGTTTTCAGTGTTGTAAGCTTGTAACTTCTTTAGTGCACTTTCGGACTGACCTTTTTTATATTCTTCTTTTACAGAAGTAATAAAAGTCATAAATTTCTCAGTATATAAATCTTTTGGATCAACACCTGAGAGCATTGATATTCCTGAACATGAAACAAAGCTAACTAAAATTAGTATATTTAAAATATTTCTCATTACTTATCTTCTCTTTCTTGGTTAATTTTGAGTTTAATTGTACTAGAGAGCATGAAAAAGTGCTACTTTCTTTATGGTAACTCCCCAAGTCATACTAGATAAATTTCACAACTATATCTTTATAATAATAAATTTTATAGAAGTACTATAATGATATTATTAATTTTCCACCTATTAATTTCAATTAGTACTGCTACGGTAACTTTTGATGAATTTCAACAACTAAAGGTCGCTTTAAATCAAGCCTGGCCAGAACTTAGACCTTCTTCTAAAGATCAGCTTGTTATTAATTTAAAAGTTGGAAATTTTGAAAACTATTGGTGGAATCTTGAAGTTGTTAGAGCTTCATATTCACAATCAACTGTAGAAGATGAGATTCTTCATCATATTTTTATTTTTGGCGGTTATGCACGATTAGAAGGTATGACCCTTGATGGTTTAGCAATTACGGCATGCCACGAGATTGGACACGGCATCGGCGGAGAACCTCTAAAGAGCAATGGAAGTAGTCAAGAAGGTCAGTCTGACTATTATGCTACAAAGTATTGCTTTCCTATTCTTTCAAAATACCTAAAACAGTCTACTCCTTCACAAAACTATCCCTCTTGTATGACCAATGAGAATCAACAGTTTTGTAATAGAACTCTCGATGCCTTAGAAAGCTCAATTCATTTTTTTAATTACTTAGGAGATAATGTTTCTTTCGATCAAAGAAGCCAAGTTATAGCTCCTTATTTAGATGAATCTGATACCTTTTATCCAGATGCTCAATGTAGGCTAGATACTATGGTTGATGGTTTATTTCAGAGACCTAGGCCTATATGCTGGTACCCTAGAAATTTAGAAAATTAAATTGTCCTTCATTAGGTTGCTCTAAAATTTCTATATAATCTCCACCTCCAATTGATAACTCATGACGATAAAGTCTTTTCTCAAACTTTAATCGATCTATCTTGGCACGTGAAACCTTCCAATCAGTAGAAGAAACCCTCTCGCTATATTCAAATACTTCACCATTATCTAGATTTAGCATTATTGATAAAGCATCATTCTTTTTATTACGAATAGTCTTACTAACTTTATATCCTTTTTCTCTTAGATTAGCTCTAAGTTGTTCTTCCAATTTAAATGGTGTTTGCCCACCTGCAAGAGTAATGGTTAAAGACTCTTGTGCTGAAAAATTGCTTAGAAGCTGGTCTATCGATCTATCAATTTTTGTTGATGCATCAAAGTGAGCAAGAACAGCTCTTTTACTATCAGAATAAATAATGACAGCGACACAAGTAAACACACCATATGTTTGAACGAACTTATGCTTCTTATAGTCAGTATGAATATACTCTCTTTGATAGACTTCAGGAATATCTACATTGTCAGCATCGATGGCAAAAGATAGTGACGAATAAGTAAAAAGAATTAATAAAAGTAAGCATCTCATTCTAGAATAATACCTACTTTTAAGAATATATTTTCGCTAGGTGAAAAAACTATATTCTTGTAAAAAGAGTATACAAAAAAGGCCTCTAACAGAGGCCTTAAGTTATTGAAATAAGTCTTTTACTTTATCAAAGAATCCCCTACTCATTGGATGAGAATTATCACTATCCATTTCAGCAAGCTTCATGAACAATTCTTCCTGTTCCTTAGTAAGAGTCTGAGGAGTTTCTACATGAATATGCATTATTTGATCACCCTGACCATAACCACCTAATCTCTGAATTCCTTTCCCTTTAAGTCTCATCTTCTTTCCAGACTGAGTACCACTAGGAACTTTAACAGAAACCTTTCCATCTAGAGTAGGCACTTCAATATCCGCCCCAAGTGCGGCCTGAGAGAAAGATACAGGGATAGTACAGTGAACATCAAACCCATCTCTTTCAAATAAGTCATGTTCTTTTAAATCAATTACAACGTATAGATCTCCGGCAGGTCCACCTTTAGATCCAGCATCGCCTTCACCTGAAAGCTTTAGTCTTTGACCATGATCAATTCCAGCAGGAACTTTAACAGAGAGCTCCGTCTTCTTTCTAGATCGTCCATCTCCATTACATTTTCCACATGGATTATCTATTTTCTGTCCTGAGCCCTGACACTTCGGACAAGTTTGAGAAACAGTGAAGAAGCCTTGTTGCCTTCTCACTTCACCCATACCACCACACATGTCGCAATCAACTGGCTTAGAACCATCCTTACCACCTGAACCATGACAAGTTCCACACTCTGCTAGTCTATTAATTGAGATTGTTTTTTCGCAACCAAAAGCGGCCTCAGAGAAGTCAACTTCCAGTGCCATCTGTAAATCATTTCCGGCACGAGCTGAAGAACGTCTACGTCCACCACCTCTTCTACCTCCACCAAAAATTTCTCCAAAGATATCGCCAAGATCACCGAAATCTCCACCGCCGAATCCGCCGCCGAACCCACCACCGAAACCGCCGGCCTGTCCATCAACTCCGGCATGGCCAAATTGGTCGTAACGAGACTTTTTGTTCTCGTCCAATAGTACTTCGGCTGCTTCAGACGCTTCTTTAAATTTAGCTTCGGCTTCAGCATTATCAGGGTTTCTATCAGGGTGAAACTTCATCGCCATTTTACGATATGCTTTCTTAATTTCATCCTTTCCAGCGCCCTTATCAACGCCTAAAACTTCGTAATAGTCTCTTTTGCTCATTTTTCTCTCTTTATTAGAAAACGGGAGAAACTCAAATATGAATCTCTCCCGCTCTAGTAATTTTAATCTGTATTAAACTTCTTTAAAGTCAGCGTCTACTACATCGTCATCTTCTTTCTTTGCATTTGCCTGAGCTCCTGCTTGCTCTTGCCCCATATCTGGACCTGCACCTGGCGCTCCTTCAGCTCCTGGTTGTTGGTACATTTGAGTTGCAATCTTGTGAGATGCGTTTTGTAATCTTTCAACTTCACCTTTAAGTTCATCAAGAACTTCTGATTGTAGTTTTCCTTTAGCTGCTTCAATTGCTGCTTCAAGTTCTTTCTTGTCAGCTTCTTGAATTTTATCTCCACCATCTTTAATCATTTTTTCAGAAGAAAGAATTAGTGCATCTAAGTTATTTCTAGTGTCTACAACTTCTCTTCTCTTAGTATCTGATTCTTTGTTAGCTTCTGCTTCGTTAACCATTCTTTCGATTTCTTCTTCAGAAAGTCCAGAACCTGCAGTGATCTTCACTTCTTGCTTATTACCTGTTGCTTTATCAACGGCCGACACATTAACAATTCCGTTTGCATCGATATCAAAGATAACTTCAATCTGAGGAACACCTCTTGGAGCCGGAGCAATTCCAGATAGATCAAATTTACCTAGAGTCTTATTATCATTAGAGAATTCTCTTTCACCTTGTAGTACGTGAATAGAAACAGCTGGCTGATTATCTTGAGCTGTTGAGAATACCTGTGACTTCTTTACAGGAATCGTAGTATTTTTCTCAATGATCTTAGTTGTAACACCACCAAGAGTTTCAATTCCTAGAGATAGAGGAGTTACGTCAAGAAGTAAAACGTCTTTAACGTCACCAGCAAGAACACCACCTTGAATCGCAGCACCTGCAGCAACTACTTCGTCAGGATTAACACCTTTTGAAGCCTCTTTACCAAAGATGGCCTTTACTCTTTCTTGAACAGCAGGAATTCTTGTTGAACCACCAACTAGGATTACTTCATGAATTTCATTTTTATCAAGTCCTGAATCGTCAAGACAAGTTAAACATGGCTTTGCAAGAGCTTCTAAGTCGGCTGCAATTAATGACTCAAACTTAGCACGAGATAGGTTAATATTTAAGTGCTTTGGTCCAGACTGATCAGCTGTAATGAATGGCAGGTTAACGTCTGTAGAGTTAACATTTGATAATTCATGCTTAGCTTTTTCAGCAGCTTCTTTTAATCTCTGAAGTGCCATTTGATCTTTTCTTAGGTCAATTCCTTCAGTTTTTTGGAATTCTTCAGCAAGATAGTTAATGATATCTTCATCAAAATTTTCACCACCTAAGAAAGTATCACCGTTAGTTGCTTTAACTTCAAAAACACCATCAGTAGTAATTTCAAGAATAGAGATATCAAATGTACCACCACCAAGATCAAATACTGCGATATTCTTATCTACTTTAGTATCTAAACCATAAGCAAGTGCTGCGGCTGTTGGCTCGTTAATAATTCTTTTTACATCAAGACCTGCAATCTTACCCGCGTCTTTAGTCGCATGTCTTTGAGCATCATTGAAGTAAGCTGGTACAGTAATAACTGCTTCAGATACAGTTTCACCAAGATAAGACTCAGCTGCTTTTTTTAGTTTTTGTAAAACGATTGCAGAAATCTCTTGTGGTGACATTTCCTTACCGTCAACTTTTACCCAAGCATCTCCGTTTTTATTTGCGAAGATTTCAAAAGGAGCAACCTTTTGGAATTTTTCAGCTTCAGGAGTACTTGCTTTACGACCAATTAGTCTTTTAATACCGTAAAGTGTTTTCCCAGGGTTAGTAACTGCTTGTCTTTTTGCAACTTGCCCTACTAAAGTTTCACCATTATTTGCAAAACCAATCACTGAAGGAGTTGTGTTGTGTCCCTCTTCGTTTGCAATAATTTTATACTTTCCATTCTCAAGAACAGACACACAAGAGTTCGTTGTTCCTAAATCGATTCCAATAATTTTACCCATGATATACTCCTTAAAATATTTTTCTTAGTTCTTTGCTATTACTACTTTTGCGGCCCTTAACAAACGACCGTTTAAAATATAACCTTTTTGATATTCAGAAATGATCTCATCATCCTTAACGCCCTCAGCTGGCTGTTGTGCCAAAGCTTCGTGAAACTTTGGATCAAACGTCTTTCCAACCGACTCAATTTCTTCAAGTCCATTATTCTTTAAAACGTCAGTCATCTGCGTTGAAACCATATTTATCCCAACCGCAATATTTTTAATTTTTTCATCCTCATCATTTACAATTGCTTGTAAAGTTCGATCTAAGTTATCGACTACGTCTAACAGTGAAGATAGAATTTTTTCATTACCATACTTTAAAAGGTTTTGAGTTTCTCTCTCATTACGCTTTCTTAAGTTTTCCATTTCTGCGGCAAGGTAATAGAACTTAGCTTTAAAGTCCTCTTCTTCTTTTTCTTCCTTTTCCTCTTTAGCTGCCTCAAGAACTTCAACATTATCTTGTTCTTGATCTACCGACTCTTCAGCATGTGCTCTAACATTTTCAGTTTCTACTTCATTGTTATCTGTATTCTCTGTACTCATTTTTAAATAACTCCCAAACTTAATTTTTCGTCCCACCCAAGATGTGAGCATTTACAAAAGTGTCAATGTTAAAGGGGGAAAAAAACTTTTACGCTTTATCATAATCCTATAATTATAGGGTGTTATAGCAACTGGCATCGCATTTGTATAATAAAGAATATGTATAATAACTAACTTTATAAGTTATTAATATTACATATTTTTAATGTAAGGAATATGACTCATGTCGAAAATTTTGACAATTTTATTAATTATGCTCTCCATCTCGTTTCAAACTTATGGAGCTCGTCTAGATATCTCTAAAGAATATCTCTTGGCCAAGGCAAAGGCCCAAAATCAAGCTCTAGACGAATCTTTATTACTTAGTTTTCTAAAGTCTCAAACAATAATATTAGTACCTGGAGTACTGTCGGAATCTTTTAGAGAGGACTCGAATCAAAAAATAAAAGTAAATCTTCTGATGGGTGAAATTTTTGGAGATCATGAAAATTGGCTAATAGAAAATGGTCTCAATTACGAAGTAGTTCTTCTAGAGTCTGAAGCCTCTCCGAATGAAAATGCCGACTTTCTAAATGAAGTTATTGAAGAAATACAAGGAGATGTCATTCTCTTCACTCATAGTAAAGGTGGCATTGATACTTTCGCTGCTCTTAACAAAAAGCCTGAGTTATTAAAAAAAGTCACAGGAATTATTACAGTTCAAACACCTTTCTATGGATCTGTCATAGCTGAAAACTTAAGCTCTAATCGCCTATTTAACACACTAGGAAAGTGGCTTTTTAACCTATTAGGAGGCTCTGAAGAAGGTATTAAAAGCCTTACAATGAAGCAATCTAAAGAAAGAATGAATGCTAATGAACAATCTTATAAATTCATTACTTCAACGGTTCCTGTTATAAACTTTGGATCATTTAAGGAAGACACCTTTGGATGGGATACTCCTTTAGAACTTTTTAGAGATATCTCTGAGAAGAAAATAGGAAAGAATGATGGAGTTGTTCCACTTACAAGTGCATTTCTAGAAGATGCTTACAAAATAACCGAAGCTGGTGTCGATCACTTATTAAGTGTCACTGATTGCAGAGGAGTTAAAAAAATTAGCTTTGCTCCAACTTTAAGATATTCTGAAAGATGGAGCTATGACAGAGTTGCACATTTTAAGGCCCTACTAGAGAGCCTTAGAAAAGTTTCGTACTAGTAACAAGTCGCGTATGTATTAACCCACTGTCCCCAAGAATTATAACCTGTACACTGAACATATTGACCTGGTTGAGAATAGAAAGTACATCCATTTCCATAAGTCTGACATTGAATCATTCTTCCATTCCAACATCTAGTATAAGCATAGCAGCCTGCGTTTTTCTGAGACTTTAAAGCATCCATTTGACTTACAGAAAGCGTTTCAACAGAGTGATCAATCTCTTGAGTTATAGAATAAGCTGGAAGTTCAGCGAATGTAGAAAAAGAAACTAGAACAAAGCTTAAAGCTAAAACAAGTTGTTTCATAAAAAGACTCCTTAATTATTTATTAGCTTGAGTACGAAAAATAAAAATAGTTGTCAATGATTTAAGAAAATTTAATCAAGAAGGTTATACTTAAAAAGATCATCTAATAAGCTGTCTAACATAAGAAAGCCTCTTGAGTTTAGAGAGATCCTTTCTCCATCATAGAAATCTATATATTTGCGACTTTTCCACAAATCGATAACTTCAAGAAGCTTGCTCTCATTATTAACATGATCTCTTAGACAAAATGGCTTATTAATTCTTAAGGCCATATAAATCTGCTCTAAAGCTTGTTCTGAATGAGTTAATTTCTCAACAGAGAAAGCACTATCAGAGACTTTCCATTTGTATCTTGTTCCAATCTCTTTTAAAAAACCTGTTGCAGACGCTCCAAGCGCCATAACAGACTCACTTCTCCAGTACTTAAGGTTGTGACGAGACTCTTTAGTCGGTTTTGAGAAATTTGAAACTTCATAATGATCAAAACCTCTTGATCTTAGAAATTCACTGACTTTAAGATATTCTCTTTCAATAAAGTCTTCATCAGGAAGGTGGTTGCGATGAATATAGCCGGCCTTGGTTGTCAGAATGTATAAGCTTATATGTTCAGGGTTAAACGACAAGATCTCTTCAAGTTCAGCTACGATATCTCTTCCATAATCTTTTGAAAAAGGAAGTCCAATCATAAAATCCACAGAAAATGAAAGTTCTTTTTCATTAAAGAACTTCAAAGTATTGTAAACGTCGTCAATATTGTGAATCCTATCTATTATTTTAATAAAGTTAGGATTTAAGGACTGTATGCCTAATGAAAACCGATTCGCTCCAATTTCTCTAAATTTTTCGATACCTTCTTCTGTCCATCCACCAGGATTAACTTCGAGGGTAAACTCACAATCAGTACTCAATTCTATGTTTCTATCAAGAAGAAAATTCTGCAAGAACTCAGCTCCTCGCTTATCCCAAAGTGAAGGTGTTCCACCTCCTAAATATAGAGTATTTAAACTTCTTACTTGATAATTAGAGTCTTTAAAGGTTTTAAAGAAATGGTCGTACCCCTTTATTAGAGAGGCTTCAAAGCTGGAATACTCTTTCATCTTGTCTTTAGGTATATTTTTGTAGAAATCGCAGTAATTACAAAGATGACGGCAAAAAGGGAAATGAATATAAAGTGATCTAATATCTCGAATATTCAAATAAAGGCCTTAATTATTCGTGTTCATATCCTATAATAGAATGAGTATAAATTAATTGATTTAGGATATATATGCAACATGAACAAGTAACTTTGAAAAATGGACTTAAAACACTTCTCGTAGACTTTCCAGGCTCTACATCATCGAGTGTACAAATATGGTTTAAAGCCGGCTCTGCCCTTGAAACTAAAAAGGATGAAGGTATTGCTCACTTTTTAGAACATATGTTTTTCAAAGGAACACCGACTAGGCCAGGAGCTGCCATCGCTCATGAAGTAGAATCATTTGGAGGAGAAGTAAATGCTTTCACATCATTTGACTACACTTGCTATTACATTAACTCCCCAAGTTCTAAAATAAATCAAACCGCTGATATCCTTATGGATATGGTTGCAAACCCAATGTTTAAAGAAGATGATTTCAAACCTGAAATTGGAGTTGTCTTTGAAGAGTATAGAAGATCACAAGACAACTCTAATCAATACTCATTTCAAAAAATACAAAAAGGTAGCTTCACAGGTGGATATGCACATCCAATTCTAGGGACTGAGAAAACAATATTAAAATTCAATAAGTCCCAGCTTCAGAGCTTTAGAAAGAAGTACTATAATCTAGAAAATGCTATGTTAGTAATTTCGGGAGACCTTAAGAACAAAGATAAGATACTAAAGACAGTAGAAAAGTATAAACTCCCTAAAGGAGAGAGTTCAAACTTCCCTAACTTTAAACTTAAGTCGACTTCTAATATAGATTTACATACTAAAGATGTAAGAATGAGCCAGTTAACTTTAACAATTCAAGGCCCATCCCACTCTGATAAGAATGCTGCTGCTGAGGATCTTGCACTGAGTACTTTAGGTCACGGAGAAACTTCGAGGCTTCACAAAAGTCTTGTACTTGATGGAACTTTATCTAATGGCGCATCTAGTTCAACGATGTTTATGGCAAAGGGCGGAGTTCATTTTTTAAGAGTAAGTTTTCCGCAAAAGAATCTCAAAAAAGTTCTAAAAAGACTTGAAACTATTTTTAAAGACCTCGTGAAAGAAGGTTTAAATAAAGATGAAATTAATCGAATAAAGAATCAATATGTGGCTTCAAAAGTATATGAAAAAGAATCTCTAGAATCATACGCATTTTCATTAGGCCATGGTTACGCACAGACTGGTGATATAAATTGTGAAGATGAATTTATAAATAAAATAAGAAAAACTTCCGTTGCTGAAGTAAATGCAACTTTTAAAGAAATATTTTCAAGACCTATTCACATATCTCTTCAACTACCAAGAGATGCTAAAGAAGACAGCTCAAAACTAGAGTTAGAGAAGTTTCATGAAAAGATTTCAAAATTAAAAAATATTGCGAACAAACAGAAATCAAAATTTAAAGAAACTCTCTCTAAGTTCGATCCACAAGTAAAAGTAATTGAAATTAAAAAAGGTATTTCTCTATTATATAGACATAATCCACTTAATCCTACTTTTGTTCTTCATACATATATAAAAGGAGGACTAACTGAGGAAACGACAAAGAATAATGGGATCTATCACCTTTTAAGTGCGACCATATCCAAAGGTCATGAAAGCAAGAGCTATGAAGACTTGAAAAATGACCTTGAAAATAAATCTGCCCATATTTCAGGTTTCACAGGTAAGAATGCCTATGGAATTACACTACACGGACAAACCGAGCATTGTAGTGAGCTATTTTCAGACTTCTTTAAAACTTTAACAAACCCTTCATTTGAAGAACGATTTCTAGATCACGAAAAAGAGCTAACTCTTAGGCATTTAGAAAATCAAAAAGAAGACCCTGTTCGTCACTGTTTCGGAAAAGTAAATGAGATGGCCTTTAACAATCATCCATATAGTTTTAATATTTTAGGTAATGAAAAAAATCTTTCCCAGATCAAGAGAAAGAATGTTCTTGATTTACATAGAAGTAATCTTGAACAAAAAGAAATTCTGATCAGTTATTGTGGAGACCTCTCACATGAAGAGGTTATTTCTTTAGTTCAACAGAATACTCAAGATCTTGGACCAAGAAAGAAAAGTAAACTTATTAAAAAACCTGTCAAACCAATTGTCGGAAAGAATCACTTTATCGAATTTGATAGAGAGCAAACACAAATTTTTCACTTTATTCCAAGTGCCAAACTTGGGTCGAAAGAAAATATTGTTCTTAAGATGATTGCAACTCACCTTTCGGGTCAATCTAGTGAGCTCTTTGTTGAAGTTAGAGATAGACAAGGTCTTTGTTATTCCGCACAACCAATTCACTTTACGGCACTTGAGGCAGGGTACTGGGGTATCTACATGGCTTCAGGACACGACAAAGTTACACCTGCAGTGAAGGCCATTAAAGATATAATTGAAAGACTAAAGACCAAAGGCTTAAGCAAAAAGGACTTTAACAGAATAAAGAAAATGATTGATGGTCAATCTCTATTAAATGTTCAAACAAATGAGGATTACGCTAATATCTATAGTGTTCCAACATTGCAAGGATTAGGTTTAGATTGGTACTACAAAGGTAATGCACAAATAAATGATATTACCTATGAAGAATTTCAAAAAGAAGTTAAGAAAGCTTTTTCAAAAAAATGGAATACAATAATAGTAGGAAGAACTGATATGTAAAATAGGTCCTAAGGGACCTATATTTTTAAGTCTTTTAACTTTCTAATCACCTTATTAAAATTAGATCCTGAATATCGTTCAGATGCAATGAGAGTAAAGTCTTTAATATTCCAATTTGGTTCATTGATAATATAATTAACCAAATCGTGAGCAATAATAAATACTGCAGTTAGTGGCAATAATCTATTCGAACTATGTCCGTAAGGAAAACCAGTACCTGCACAATTTTCATGATGCTGTAGAATTATTGTACTAGCATCAGCGGGAGTTTCCTGCATCTTATCAACCAACTCTTTTATTTGCTCAGGATGATTTAAAAACAAAGCCTGCTCCTTAGCAGAAAGAGAATCCTTCACTTTTTCAAAATCTTCTTTTGTTTGTAAGCGAGCTAGGTGCGGATGATCAGAAAGAGTTATATCATGCAAGTACGAAACAAATACTAGTTTTTCAATTGTCGCTTCCTGTCTCCATTCCATGACATGACAAATCGCCGTACAAATCTTACATAGTAAGTTCACGTGTTGCTTACAATAGTCATCAGGGTTTCTACTTACATTAAGCTTCTTTAGTAGCTTGGCCAGAGATGGTACTTTCTTTACTGCTTTTAGTGTCTTAGAAACTTTATCTGAAACCTCTTTTTCCATTTTTTTATCAAACTTAAATAACTGATCAACTTTTTGATTTATTTCTTCAAATTTCTTTTCTTCTTCTTTAGCTTCTTCTATTTTTTCTATAACCTCTTCTTCACTCTTTGCCTCATCTACATTTTTGAGATCCTTAATATTAGGCATAGGAGGTTCAACCTCAAGCTTTACTTCTTGGTTAGATTCAATCTTAGTTACAATATTCTCGATATCTTTATTAATTGTTTTTAAAAGCCATGAGCTTACTTTCTTATGTAGAAATAAGTCTTCAACACCTTTGTTTTGATACTTTGTAACATCTTCCTCTGTAATCTCATCTTCTGTCCGATATATTTTCAAATATCTTCCGGTCGGTAGTTCTATAAATAGATCTGTTTCTAATCCGTCAAACGCTGTCAAAACGCTGAAGGAAACTTCACAAAAATCCTTAGGTGTTTCATTTTCATCTACTTGAAAATATTTTTTGACTGCTATATTTAAGTCTTCTAACAAGTTAGTCTTTCCAATGAATTCAGAAATACTATCTCTATTTTCATTTTTTTCTTTAAACTTTTTTGGTACGCCCAAGGCAAAGAAAGGAACCTTAGCTTTCTTATCTACAAAGGTTTTTAAAGTATTAGAAAATTGTTTTTCACCGAGAGCGTAGTCAGAAATGATCAAACAAAAGTCATCATTTTCTCCCATATACTCAATTAGGTCGACAATATTTGTAAACTTAATGACTTCGAATCTAAAATTAGTTTGCAATGAAAAACAAATCAGATCTAGCAGATTCTTATTATTACCAATGAGAATGATTTTTGATTTATTCATAAAGCCTTTATGTAATTACTTAATACTATTATTTTAATAGGTTATCTACGAATTACAAGTTCCATAAAAAGAGGAAAACTAGGCTATCCAGAGAATTCTTTCATCTTTTCTATTTGCAGATATATCTTTTGCAAGCAGGTCCATCAAAAGGGTTACATTAGAGAACTTCTTAGAGAAATCATAATAAAATGAGTCTACGTCGTAAAAAGAAGGAACCAGGTTATTCAGTTTCGAGTAAGCTGCTTGGCCTATTTCTTGATAATATTTCACATCTACTAGTTTTTTATTTAATGAGTCCGAAAAAAAACCACATATAAAAAGAGCAGTATCACCAATATCTTTAAGCTCACGCTTTCTTAAGTTCTTTGGCATATGGGTTGACTCCATCAGCTTTATTCCTAAGATTTTTTCACTAACCCTTCCTTCTCTTTTTTCGAAGAACTCCCCAGCACTACCAAATTTATCCATTACAAGACTAGAGTAAAAGATCGCCTCTCTAGGTAATGGGCGTGAATTTTTCTGGTTTAATTCGTGTAACAAATCAAAGAAATAGCACTGAAGGCTTGTTTCTAGTATTAGGTCTTTAGCTTCATTAGCTGACATGGCCTCTCCAGATGTGAGGTTTCAATAGGTTAGCAATCCTTTTGGATTATCACCTAAAAACATACCCTTATTTTAACACAACGCTCCCTTGTGGAAAATTACGTAATTTTTTCCTTAACTTAGCAGGCCAAGATGTGTGCAAATCTGCCCATTTTTTGATAGTTTCTGACTAATTAACTAAATGAATTTGGAGATATATGAAAACAATCAATGATTGGAATGAATTGGCCACAAAAGAGACAAGAGGCAAAGGACCAGAAGCTCTAATTAAAAAATCTGCTGAAGGTATAGATATTAAACCGCTATACACTAAAGAAGATACAGATCATTTAGAAAATACTAATACAATGCCGGGCTTTGCTCCATTTATAAGAGGTCCAAGGGCAACAATGTATACTGGACGTCCGTGGACAATTAGACAATACGCGGGCTTCTCAACGGCACAAGAGTCTAATGCTTTTTACAAAAAAGCTCTAGCTGCCGGAGGACAAGGTGTGTCGGTAGCGTTCGATCTTGCAACTCATAGAGGATATGACTCTGATCATCCAAGAGTATCTGGAGATGTTGGAAAAGCTGGAGTTGCTATTGATAGTGTTGAAGATATGAAAATTCTCTTTGATTCAATTCCACTTGATAAGGTTTCAGTTTCGATGACAATGAATGGAGCCGTTCTTCCAATTCTAGCAAATTATATTATCGCTGCTGAAGAGCAAGGCGTCCCTCAAGAAAAACTTTCAGGAACGATTCAAAATGATATTCTAAAAGAGTTTATGGTTAGAAATACTTATATCTATCCCCCAGCTCCTTCCATGAAAGCTATTGCAGATATATTCGAATATACCGCACAGAAAATGCCGAAATTTAATTCTATTTCTATCTCAGGCTATCATATTCAAGAAGCAGGTGCGGACAATGCACTTGAACTTGCATATACACTAGCAGATGGAAGAGAGTATATTGAGACAGCAATTGCTAGTGGAATGAATATTGATGAGTTTGCGCCAAGACTTTCTTTCTTTTTTGGAATTGGAATGAATTTCTATATGGAGATAGCAAAGCTTAGAGCAGCAAGATTGTTATGGTCAGAAATTGTTAGTGAATATGAACCCAAAGATGTTAAATCTACAATGTTAAGAACCCATTGCCAGACTTCTGGCTGGTCTCTAACAGAGCAAGATCCTTATAACAATGTCATCAGAACAACAGTAGAGGCCATGGCCGCAGTATTTGGAGGAACTCAATCTCTTCACACTAATGCACTCGACGAGGCCGTAGCTCTTCCAACAGAATTCTCTGCTAGAATCGCTAGAAATACTCAAATCATTCTGCAAGAAGAAACAGGTATAACTAATGTCGTTGATCCTTGGGGAGGTTCTTACATGATGGAAACTCTCACAAATCAGATTGCTGATAGAGCAAGAGAGTTAATGAAAGAAGTTGAAGAACTTGGCGGAATGGCAAAAGCAATTGAAGCCGGTATTCCTAAACTAAAGATTGAAGAAGCTGCGGCCCTAAAGCAAGCACAAATCGATAAGGGTGAATATACAATAGTTGGTGTTAACAAATACAAGCTAGATAAAGAAGAAGAAATTGAAATTCTTGAAATTGATAATACATCTGTTAGAGATTCTCAAATTAAAAGGCTAAAACAACTTAAAGAACAAAGAGATAATGATAAAGTAAAGCAAGCTCTAGAAGCACTTACAGAGTATGCAAGAACTGGTCAAGGAAATGGTTTAGAACTTGCCGTTAATGCAGCAAGATTGAGATGTACAGTTGGAGAAATATCAGATGCTTTAGAAGTTCATTGGGGAAGATACTCCGCGAATTCTAAAACAGTATCAGGTGTATATGGTAGCCTTTACGAAACAGATGAGAGTTGGAATATGATTACAAAACAAATCGAAGAATTTGAAAAAACTCATGGTAGACGCCCAAGAATGCTTGTCGCCAAAATGGGTCAAGATGGTCATGACAGAGGAGCAAAAGTAATTGCTACTGCTTATGCAGATGTTGGTTTTGATATCGATTTAGCACCATTATTTTCTACTCCAAAAGAAGTTGCAAAACAGGCCGTAGAAAACGATGTTCATGTAATCGGAGTTTCTTCCCTTGCAGCAGGACATAAAACTCTAATCCCAGAGCTAATAGAAGAACTTAAAAAACTTGGTGCTGAAGATATTGTTGTTGTAGCTGGAGGAGTTATTCCAAAGCAAGACTACGATTTTCTCTATAAAGCAGGCGTAAAAGGAATCTATGGGCCGGGAACAGCAATTCCAGCAGCAGCGAAAGATGTTGTTGATCTAATAACTGAAGCTAAGAAAGCATGAACGCAAAAGAGATATTACAAGGAAATAGAAGAGCACTAGCTAAGGCGATTACGCTTATTGAAAGTAAGCTAGATGGCCATAGACTTGAAGCAGGTAAACTTCTTGAAGAACTTCTTGCGCATACTGGAAATAGTATTCGTCTAGGTATTTCGGGAACACCTGGTGTAGGTAAATCTACTTTCATTGAAACTTTTGGAACTTACTTAATTTCAAAAGGTCATAAAGTTGCTGTTTTAGCAGTTGATCCTAGCTCGCCTATTAATGGTGGAAGTATCATGGGTGATAAGACACGCATGGAGAAACTTTCAAATAATGAAGGGGCATTTATACGTCCTTCTCCAACTTCAGGTTCACTTGGCGGTGTAGCACAAAAAACAAGAGAGAGTATTCTTCTTTGTGAAGCAGCTGGTTTTGATATCATATTAATTGAAACAGTAGGTGTTGGTCAGTCTGAATTTGAAGTCGCTTCTATGGTTGATTTCTTTATGGTCCTAATGCTTCCTAATGCAGGAGATGAACTTCAAGGAATTAAAAAAGGTATTCTCGAACTAGCAGACGCTATTGTCATAAACAAAGTCGATGGAGACTCTATAAACCTGGCAACTCAAACCAAATCACATTATCAAAGCGCATTAGGAATTATTCATCCAACCTCGTTTTGGAAGCCAGAGGTTCAATTGATATCTGCTCTAGAAAATAAGAATATTGATGGCGTGTGGGAGATGGTAACGAGATACAAGGAACAATCTATTGAAAACAATGAACTAAAGTCTAAGAGAGCTTCTCAGAATAAAGATTGGTTAGAAAAGTTAGTAATGGAAGAGCTAAAGTTAATGTTAAAACTGTCACCAAAGACAAATAAATTAATTCAGACATTAGAAGCTGATCTTACCAATGGAAAAACGACTGCCTATAACGCATCTAAATTAATAATCGAAACTTTTAAAAAAGATCTGAAATAATCGTATGAATTGAAAAGGGCACTTTCGTGCCCAATAACTTTAGAATTGAAATTTAGAACTACTTCTGACTCTTTTTAAAAGAATTGCTTTTCTATCAACATACTTTAAGTTTTCGGCAGTTGGTGCAACTCTATCAGACTGAATTGAGTATGTCGGATCTTCAAATCTTGCTAGTTCGTCACTTCTAAATTTACTTAAAGCAAGATCATCTTGATTGTGAGTTACTACAATTACATGACTAGGTCCTCTCCATCCGTATCTCTCAAAGCTAGACGCAGGAACTTCGGCCTCACCATCATTTATCGCAAATGTTCCAATCTTTCTGTAAACACGCTGAACTTCATAGCTAGAAATGCCTTGTCCACCTGCAACTAAGAAGACTGAAGCATTTGTTCCTCTCGCATTTACTATAGTAAAAGCTCCAACTTCATCAGCAAAAGAATTAAGGTTAAATAGTAGTGTTAGTAGTAGAATAATTTTTTTCATTATTTCATCTCCATCAATTTAGAGTAATTAGTATATATCATTAAGTAACCAGCTTCATTAATTTCCGTTTTTTGCTTATCAAGGATAAGACCACCTAAGTCAGTCGGAACAGGAATCTCGTCAGCGATTTCCATACCTTTCACGCTTGGCTCCATTTCCTTTAGTTGCTCTCTAACGGCCTTTCTAACTTTCTTTTTAAAGAATCTAATATATTTATCGTCAACGAAGACGCTATCCATATCAACACCAGTTGCAATCATTCTTATCTTTTTCGTTACAGGATCGATAGGAAAATCTAACTTAAGGTCAAAGTTTATATGAATTGGATTCTTTACCGCTACGGCCTGAATACCTTCAACCTTATATGCAATCTCTAGAGAAAGAGTTGCGGCCTTACCGTTCCCCTTTCCTTTCATATTTAGTACTGGCTGTCCTACAATTTGAATAAACTCTCCATCACCTATTTCCATAGACTTAAAGTATCCTCTGACAGCAGAGAGCTGAATGATTCTATTAACAAGTCCTTGATTAATTGCCAGGGAAATATCGTAGTTTTCAATATCCGAAGACTCAATATTTGGATGCTTCAAAGATGTGTATGCAGCAGGAAGATTTACCTCTCTCACACTTGCTGGATCATCAACGACAGCTCCAAGACCTAAGTGAAGATTATCTCCTACAAAATCAAGTTCTTCTAAATTGAGTGACCAGAAAAGCTTTGGTACGACTCTATCCTCAGGAGCGCCCGGAGGATCCATTTGAGAAATTTCTCCAATACCGTTTTTAATAGCAGATCCTGCTGACTCAGTAATCATTTTAGGAGCTTGATTTTCAAGAAAGTCCTGAATTGAACTTTGTATTTTCTCTAACATAAGAGGCTCTTTTTCTCTTACTAACCCTTCTACTTCATCTAAATTCATCGTTACTTCATGTCCATTAATAGAGATCTTGATCTCTGGTAGACGAAGAGGACTATCGAAGTCAGCGGAGAACTTTACATCATTCATATTACTTACTGGTTTACTAGCAATAAGCTCAAAACTTCCGTCTTCGGCCTTCCCAATTTTTAAAGGAAACCCAATTCTTAGCTTTTCACTTGTATTTACCTGTTCTATTTTAAGTCCATCAATTCCGACATCACCAATATACTTGTGCATAAGATCTCTTGCTGTAATCTCGTCAACCTCAATCTTTATATTCGAGGCCTCAACCCAAGCATAAACCAGTACATCATAAGGTTTCTCGTCTTCTACCAATTCAGGCTTATAAAAAAGAAGCGAAAGCTTATCCCATTTCGCTGAAAATCCTACATTTTTGATATCTATCTGAAACTGATGCTTATCAAGACCTAAACCAGAAAAATATCGTTGGATTTGAGATTTTATATCTGTAATTGTAGCCTTTACTTCTTCATCATCTACTAAGTCCTCAATTGTTGTTTCATCCATTGTGATTTGAGTACCTGGGTAGTTAAACCTATCTATCTGAAAACCGTTGTTTTCAACTAAACTCATCAAGTTGTTCTTAAAGTACTTCAATCCACTTTGTGAAACATAGACTCCAACAGAGTGCTTTATGCTCTCACTAGCTTGTCCAGAGACAATAAAGAAAAAGAAGCTAATAAATAGAAAGAATGAGAAGAACACCTTTCTTAATAATTCCAGTAACATAGACTCACCTTTTAAAGTATTAATGCCTAATTTTACGTATATTTGGGAAATTATTATATGGGTCGAGAACTTATTTCAGGGGGTGTTAACAATATTTACAGCTTAGTGACATGTTCCAAAAACGAAACACTTTTTTGGCATGCCCATTGCTTTATACCCAGTAGTTACTAACAATGGGGGAAATTATGAAAACTTTTAAACTACTTATTATGCTACTTGGAATCACAACTTTAATGTCTTGCTCAGAAGAAGATATAAAGAGGACTCAGTCGTGTACCTTAAATGATCGACCAGTGAGTTGCAGTAAGCTTGAAACACTTAAAACTTCAATGTCTGGAAAATCAATTAGTTCCGGTAATGTTGAGATGAATCTAGAGGAAGACCATTTCATTGTAGATGAAAGTTTTTATGACTCAGTTATCATTGGAACAATCAATGATGAAGAAGTTGAATGTGGAAGTGGCCTTGAAAGAGGTAAATACGACTTTGTTTATGAAAATGGAAAACTATCATTAACAAATACGTCGAATGAGCAAGATGTCGCTGACATATTTATACCTGAAAGCTCATCATATGATGACTTAAATGAAACGAGGTGGTTCTACAGTACAACATTTATAGATAACGATATTCAGGCAAAAGGAAGATATACTGTCATTCTAGACTTCAGCGAAGACTTCTCATCGTTAAAGATTGAAGCCGAATGTACACTTAATCCTCTATAGAGTTTTGTGATTACTAGGTCATGATTTCCCATGACCTAGTGTAACTATTTCATGATAAAATTCTTTCATGAATTCAATAATTACGAAAATTTATCAAAGCGTATATCCTATTTGGAAAACCAAGTTTGCCAAACCAATTAAGCAAAGAAGAATGCAATATATTATTAAGCATTCCAACGGTGTCTTAGATTCTAATGAACCTAAAAGAATTTTAGATATGGGTTGTAACAATGGAATGGACTTCTTAATTCACTTTGAACATAAGAAGAATTTTGACCTTCATGGCGTTGATATAGAAGACTACAGTTACGAAGGTAGAAATGTAACTTTTCATAAAACTGATGGGGTCACACTCCCTTTTGAAGATAATTACTTTGATCTCACTGTCTCTATTGGAGTTCTAGAACATGTTCAGCCTATTGAGAATCTATGCAGTGTAATATCTGAAATCAATAGAGTATCAAAAAACTATGTTGTCGTAGTGCCTAGTATTGGCACTATCCTTGAGCCTCATGCCGTTCGACTATTTTGGGGAATTCGTTCTGCACAAAAGAAAATTTCTCATGAATATTTAAACTACTTTAGTGATGAAGCATGGATGCAGTTTAAAGGTTTTATGGGAGCTAAATCCAAGAGATTTTGGTATATCCCATGTCTTATAAAGAACTTTATTATTTGGAAGTGAAAAAATTAGCTGGTCGTAAAAGCCACATAGAGCTCATACCAAAAGTATAGAACCATAGCGAGAAGTACCAATTTAAAGCCGACTCTCACTTTGTTTATAGGTTTTTTCAAGGCCAATCTCCAGATCCTTCCCTTAAGACCTCCACGACCCCCTCTTGTGTAAGGTTAACTATAGTAGAGACACCAACAAAATTATATTCTCCTGGGTCTATAATCATATCTAACTGTCCCCTAAGTGCCTCTTCAATCTGATAACTATATATCTCTTCACCTTCACTAACCTTTACAAGTTCATTCGTCACATGAGTAGAAAGAAGAACGTCTTCATGAACAGCAATCAGATTTTGAGAAATAAGATCCGGACAAAACCTTACCCCAACTTCTTTATCAGACTTATTGGCCTGAACTGCTCTTGTAATTTTCTTTCTCGCCTCGAAAATGAATGTATAGTGCCCTGGAACTTTCTTTCTAATCATTTTAAAAGCACTATCATGAATATGTGCAACTTCTTGCGCCCTAGAAATTGTGTCCGCAATTAAACTATAGTGCTTAAGAGGTCCTTCGTTCTTTACTCTATAAAGCTTTTCAAGACCTTTCTTATTAAAAGGGTCGCAGACGATTAACCAGTTTGTATCTGTAGGATAACAGACAAGGCCACCTGACTTTAAAATGTCAGAGGCCTTTTTTAATACTCGATCATCTGGACTTTCAGCAATCACATACTCAATCATTACTTTCCTTTAAGATGCTTTAAAAACTCTGAGTCAGATGAAATAATGAAGTTTGTCTTTCCCCCTAATGAAGATTGATAAACTTCCATCGACTTAACAAATTCGTAAAACTCAGGGCCCTTGTTTAATGCCTTAGCATAAACTGAAGCAGCTTTAGCTTCCCCAGCCCCTCTTAGCGCTTGTGCTTTTCTATAGGCTTGCGATTGGATCTTTCTTAAATCTCTAGTCAGACGACCTTCGATTTTTGCTTTTTCTCCAGAACCTATAGAGCGAATTTTCTGCGCAATCCTTTGCCTCTCTGAAATCATTCTGTCATAAACTTTTCTTTCAACAGATTCTTCATACGAGATTCTTCTTAACTGAACATCAATTAACTTAATTCCAAAACCTGCTAATTCAGAGTCTGCTTTTTCCACAATCAACTGACTTAATTGCTCACGTCCAGTAGAAATTTTTTCTATTTCCCCTGACACACCTTCTTCAACGTAATTCTCTCCAGCAGCTTTCTTCTTCTCAATATCAGCTTTTTCTTTAGCAGAATTGTCTATAATAGCATTTGAATTTCTTACTGCTTCAACTAAGTTATGACCAGAAATTATATTTCTTGTAGCAGAGTCTAAAATCGTATCAAGCCTCGCCTTAGCTCCACTTGTATTTCTTACGGTTTGAATAAATTTAAGTGCATCAACAACTCTATATCTAGCCGTTGTATCTACCTTGATGAACTTTTTATCCTTTGTTGGAATCTGATTTGGCATCCCATCCCATGAAAGAATTCTCTTATCAACATAACGAACTTCTTGAACAAAAGGTTTCTTAAAATGTAGTCCAGCATTTGTGATTGGCTTGCCTACAGGTTTACCAAATTCCGTTATAATTGCCTGATTACCTTCATTGACAATAAAAATTGTACTTTTTCCTAGTACTAGTAGAAGTCCTACAACAACTACTAAAGGAGCTAATTTATTTCCCATTACTTACTCCTAATGACTTATTAAATACAGGAAGTAATCCTTTCACCTCAGGATCAACAACTGTTATATTTTCAAATTTCTTAAAGATGGAAGACATTGTTTCAAGATAGATTCTCTTTCTTGTCACACGTGGAGACCTCTTATACTCAACAAGAATTGCTTCAAACTTATTCGCATCCCCTAAGGCCTGGTTAAGTTGTGCCGTAGCATAACCTTCTGCTTCACTAATCAATTTCTCGGCCTTACCTCTTGCTTCAGGAATTACTCTATTGTATTCGCCCTCGGCCTCGTTAATTGCCTTTTCTTGCTCTTGTTTTGCTTCGTTAACCTCATTAAATGAAGGCTTAACTACTTCTGGTGGATTCACGTCCTGAAGTTTTACAGTTACAATACGAACACCCATATCGTACTTATTTAAAACTTCTTGCATAAGTTCATAGGCCCTTGTTTCAATCTCCATCTTTCCAGTTGTCAGCACATCTGTAACAGAGCGATCACCAACAACCCTTCTCATTATAGACTCAGAGACATCTCTAATCGTCACTTCTGGAGCAGAAGTCTGAAATAAATACTTGAATGGATCAGCAATTTGAAATTGAACGGCCCACTCAACATCAGCAACATTTAAATCCCCTGTAAGCATGAGTGATTCATTTTTAAAGTTATTACTAGAGTAAGTAGTTCTTCTAGTTCTAGTATTTTCAGTTCTAAAACCAAACTCTGCCTGTAGAACTCTCTTAGTCTTAACCTTAATAACATTATCAACACCTAGAGGTATTTTAAAATGTAATCCAGGAGGATTGGTAGTTAAGTACTTTCCAAACCTTATCACTACTGCTTCTTCATCAGGTTCCACTGTGTAAAAAGATGTGAAGCCACCTATGATCAAAAGAAAAATAATTAAAAAAGGCCCCAAAAACTTGAGGCCATTTCTTAGATCATTTTTCATTCGATCAATATCATTTACAAAGTCATTTGGATTTTTTCCATTAAAACTCACTATTGATCTCCTTAATTAGATTCAATTTCTATCATTAGAACACCTTGATCTAAGGCATCCCCTTCTTTTACATGTACGGCCTTCACAGTTCCTGCTACTCCGCACTTAATTTCATTTTCCATTTTCATCGCTTCAAGAATAATTAAAGTTTGACCTGGCTCAACAGTATCTCCAACCTGAGTATTAATTTTTACAATCTTACCAGGCATTTGAGTAAGTAACTCACCTTCATTTCCGCCGCTTAATCCTGAAGGCTTATACCCTCTGTAAACTTTGAAAACTCGGTCAACATTAAGCATTCTAGACGGAAGATCTTGTCTAGAAATCTTCGACCACTTCTTATTATTTTCAGAAACAAAGTATTGACCACACAATTGACGTACAAAAATAGTTTTCTTATCAATCAATTTATTATCTTCGATCGTTGAGTAGTCAAACTCAACTAGCTCACTAGAGTGTACTTTTGTTCTAGTTAAATCAACGATAACTTCATTCTTGTCGTCATCTATTAAATAAGTTCTCATGACTACATCCCCATTCTTCTTGCTTCAACACCTGCAAGCATCTTATAAAACCTCATGTGGTTGAGATCTGTTTGAACTAATGCTTGAGGATTCTCTACTTTGATAAAATCAGTCGAATAGTTACCATTAATAAAATTCTCATTATTCATGATAACTTTTAAAAGAGGTCTATTTGTTTTTAGTCCTTCAATAAAAAGTCCATCCAATGCCGCTCTCATCTTTCTAATTGCAACATCTCTAATAATCCCTTTACACACAAGCTTTCCAACCATTGGATCAAAATCAGGAGTTACGTTAAGTCCCTTAAAAAGACAGTGATCAAAACGAGTTCCTTGAGGGAAGTTCGTTTCAAAGCCTGTTACAAGCCCAGGAGCTGGCAACATTGTGATTGGGTCTTCTGCACATATTCTACACTCTATCGCATGACCTGATCTCTTAATGAAGTCTTGACTAGGAAACCCTAAGTCATCACCAAGAGCTGACTGAATCATACAAACAAGAAGATCAATCCCTGTGATTTCTTCAGTTATCGGATGCTCAACTTGTATACGAGTATTCATTTCTAGAAAGTAGAAACTCTTATCTTCGGCCATAATAAACTCAACAGTTCCTGCCGAGTCGTAATTTACTGCCTTAGCTAACTTAACAGCTGTCTCACAAACCCTTTGTCTCAATTCTTCATCTTCACCAATAAAAGGAGAAGGTGCCTCCTCAACGACTTTCTGATGTCTTCTTTGAATAGAGCATTCTCTTTCAAAAAAGTGATAAACATTTCCTTTCTTATCAGCAAGAATTTGGACTTCAATATGTCTTGGATTAACAATAAGCTTTTCGACAAGAAGATCACCATTATTAAAAGCTGCTAAAGATTCTCTTCCAACTGCTTCAAAGTTTGCACGAACTTCTTCCTCATTCGCACATGCTCTCATTCCACGTCCACCACCACCAGCAACGGCTTTAAGTAAAACAGGGTATCCAATATCACCAGAAATTTGGACAGCTTCATCAACTGACTTTACGGCCTTATCTGTTCCAGGAACAGTAGGGACTCCAACTTCATTTGCAAGTTGCTTAGAAGTTGCTTTATCACCCATTACTTTTATACATTCCACATTTGGACCGATAAAAATAATTCCTTCGTCTTTCATTCTTTGAGCAAATTCAGCATTTTCAGATAAGAAACCATATCCAGGATGAACAGCATCAACATTATTCTCTTTAATTACCGAAACTAGGTTTTCAATATTTAGATAAGTTTCAGCATTGGTACTTCCTTTGAGGTGTACCCACTCGTCACAAAATTGAAGATGAGTTGCGTGAACTTCATTATCCGTCCAAATACCAATTGCCACATGCCCAAGCTCTCGACAAGCTTTAGCAATACGAGAGGCAATTTCCCCACGATTTGTAATTAATATTCTTCTACTAGTATTTTCTCTTTGTCTTATCATAGCTGAATATTCCCATGTTTTCTTGAAGGTCTATCAACATTCTTATTCTTAAGGGCCACAAGATACTCATATAGTCTCTGACGAGTTTCCTCAGGAAGAATTACTGCATCAAGATATCCTCTTTCTGCTGCCCTATATGGATTAGCAAAACGATCTTCATAATTCTTTACAAGTTCAGCTTTTTTCTTATCGAATGCCTCACCTTCAAGACCATTTAATTCATTTCTAAAGATTATATTAACAGCACCCTCTGCACCCATCACCGCAATCTCCCCAGTTGGGTAAGCGAGATTTACATCTGATCTAATATGCTTTGATGCCATAACATCATAAGCCCCACCATATGCTTTACGAGTAATTAGAGTAATCATTGGAACCGTAGCTTCAGAGTAAGCATATAGAAGTTTAGACCCATGCTTAATAATTCCTCCGTACTCCTGAACAGTTCCAGGTAAGAACCCAGGAACATCAACTAGAGTAAGAATTGGAATATCAAATGAGTCACAGAATCTAATAAATCTCGCCGCCTTACAAGAAGAGTCGATATCTAAAACTCCTGCCAAAATTTGTGGTTGATTAGCAACGATACCAATTTTAATTCCACCTATTGAAGCAAAACCTACAATTATATTTTTCGCCCAACCTTTATGAACTTCTAAAAAGTGTGAATCATCGACAATATCTAAGATGATTTCATTCATATCATAAGGTTTCTTAGGATTTGAAGGTACTACTTCAGCGAGTTTTTTATTATCTCTATTAACTGGGTCTGCAGTATATTTAGGGATTGGTTTTGTGAAACACGCTGATGGTAAATATGCCAAGAGTTCCCTAACTCTTTCGAAGCACTCATCTTCATCACTTGTCATAAACTGAGCGACACCTGATGTTTCATTATGAGTTGTAGCCCCGCCAAGTTCCTCTTTAGTAACTTCTTCATGAGTAACTGTTTTAATTACATCAGGCCCAGTAACAAACATATAAGAAGTTTTGTCGACCATAAAAATAAAATCTGTTATCGCTGGAGAATAAACTGCTCCACCTGCACATGGTCCCATAATAAGTGAAATCTGAGGAACTACACCTGAGGCCTTAACATTTCTATAAAAGATCTCCGCATATCCACCTAGAGCATCAACACCTTCTTGAATTCGTGCACCACCTGAATCATTAATACCTATTATTGGAATTCTATTTGCGATTGCAAAGTCCATAATCTTACAAATTTTCTTTGCATGACTTTCACCAAGAGCTCCACCCCAACAAGTAAAGTCTTGTGAGTACAAGGCCACTTTTTGACCGTTAATTTGAGCAATTCCAGTTACAACTCCGTCACCAAGAAACTTAGTTTTTTCTAAACCAAATTCCGTACATCTGTGTGTAACAAATCTATCAAACTCTAGAAATGTTCCTGGATCAATAACTCGTTCTATTCTTTCTCTCGCCGTGTATTTACCTTGCGAGTGTTGTTTTTCAATTCTTGCAGCTCCGCCACCAAGTGCAGCCTGCTCTCTTTTCTCAACTAGAAGACTACGTTTTTCTTCTAAAACCGTATCCATAATAACCTCCTAAAATGGTGAGTTATCATACAATTTAAGCTATCAAAGGGCTATTGACTCGCGTCATTATTTAACTAAAAACAACAGGTTTCTCCCTGCGTTATAAAGCTTCATTATTCTCAAGATTTTGTTAGTTAGAATGAAAGAAAGTTAATAAGTTTGAAACAAAAAAAGGCCTCAATAAATGAGGCCTTGTCTTTAAAAATTTTCTTAATTATTACTCGCCTGCAGCTTTCTTTCTCTTATCAAGTCCGTACTTTTCAACTTTCATGATAAGTGAAGCTCTAGACACGCCCAGCTCTTTTGAGAGCTTTGACTTATTAAAGTTACATCTTTTTAAACCTTCTTTAATCATCATAGCTTCGAGCTCTTCAAGTGCTTCTTTTAACGAACCACTAGTATTAACTCCCCTAGAAGCTGACATTGGCTTCTCACCGAAGTCTAAAATTCTTGGACTTAGTAAGTCTGGAGTGATCATTTTATCGTCACCAGCTAGAACTACTAATCTTTCAATTTCATTTTCTAACTCTCTTACGTTACCAGGCCACTGATAATCTAAAAACTTCTCCATTGTCTTTTTAGAGAATTGTTTCATTGGAATTCCAGCTTCATCGCATCTCTTTTTAAGAAAGAAGTCCATAAGGATTGGAATATCCTCAGATCTATCTTTAAGCGCCGGCAGGTCTACGTTGATTACATTTATTCTATAAAATAAATCTTCTCTAAATTCTCCGCTGGCCATCATTGCTTTTAAGTCTTTATTTGTGGCTGCAAGTATTCTTACATCTGTCTTTTTAGGAGCATGTGCCCCAACAGGTAGATATGTTCCCTCTTGTAGAACTCTTAATAATTTAACCTGCATACTTAGAGATGTATCACCAATTTCATCGAGAAATAATGTTCCACCATTTGCAACCTCAAAGAGTCCGGCCTTATCTTTAACGGCACCAGTAAAGGACCCTTTAATATGACCAAATAATTCTGAGTCTAGTAAGTTATCGTTAAATGCCGAACAGTTCACGGCTACAAATTGATTATCCTTTCTAGGTGAATAGAAGTGTACGGCCTTTGCTACAAGCTCTTTACCAGTACCATTACTACCTTGAATAAGAACTGAAGATTCTGATGAAGATATCTTCTCTAGCAGTCTATATATCGTCTGCATCTTTTTCGATTTACCTATCATCATGTGATATCTGTACTTATCACCAAGCTCTGAGTTAAGTTCTTTGATCCTCGACTCTCTTTTAGATATCTCAGAGTGGAATGTTTTTACTTCATCAGCAACAAGCTCAACAAGTTCTTGCAGATACTCAACTTCCCTAGGATAGAGCTTTCTAAGTCCATCAACAGCTGCACTCGCATCTGCCTCATTGGCTCCCTCAGAAACCATATGCTTTTTAATTTCTTCTAACTCATCTTCTGTTATTGAACTAGATACGAACGGGTAAGCAAATACTGTCCCTAAAACCTCACCATCTACCTCAACCTTGGCACCAACACCTTTAACATGTTTAAAGAATGTATCAAACGCATCAGACTGGTCAGCGGAGGCTTCTAGACTATCAGTTATTTTCTCTACATCAGAGCCTAAGTAATTATACCCATGACCCATTTGCATCTGAACCTTAAAGAAGTGATTCTTAAACTCGTGTCCTTTATCTATATGGCCACTACGTATTTTATAATGAACATCCGAATAGACTTGTTCAACACCAAACCACTTATCAAGAATTTCTTCTAGTTTTGAAATGACATGAAGTCCGCTAATTTCTTTCCAGTTAATCATTTTTAAATCTCCGAATCGTCAGTAAGACGACAAATCCGCTCATATTTGAGCATTAATCTGTCTAACTTTTCGGCAGTACGGATTATTTCTTTAGAAGAATGTAGATTTTTTATACAAGAAAATTAGTTATAAACTACTGAAATCTAAAGAACACAGAAAGGAAAATAAAAAAGTGTCAAAATACTAGTGACCAAAAATTAGCCTTCTAACCCTCGGAGCAAATGCTTCCATACCCCAGGACTGAGGCCCGATAAACTTCTTAAGGTTTCTAAATGATGAATCAAAGAGATATGTCTCAGGAACCTTAACTGTTCCAAAAGTCGTCATTGAAACACCAGTACTATCGTGTGCAATCACCACATTACTAGGTAGATCTTTAAATCGTTTCAAAAATTTCTTAATCTTCTTATTATCATCGTTAACCGCAAGCAGTAGGAATTTAACATTGTCTGATTCAAACTTCTTAGCGAATTTTAGAAAGTCAGGAAACTCATGCTCACATGGTGCACACCATGTACCCCAAAAGTGTACAAAAGTAGCTTTAGAGCTCTTGAAATCTTCCTGAGATACTTTCCCTTCACTTAACACTAAATCAATTTGAAAAGAAGGCATCGTCTGTAATATTGGCGACGACTCACCCACGTTTAACATGGATGAAAATTTCTTTTTCTCGTACATTGAATAAGACAGAGTAAGACCAATAACAAGAGATATAATTAAAATTTTTGAACTAAATGACATTTTAATCCATGGTTAAAACAAAAAAACCTTCGGCATAGACCGAAGGTTTTATATAACATTTAATTTGTTATAGCTAGTTAGACAACTAGAATTATACTAGAGCAATGTATGCCATTGGAGCGTTGTCACCAACTCTCGAATCAGCCATTCTCATAATTCTTGTGTATCCACCATTTCTTTCTAAATACTTAGGTGCAACGTCAGTAAACAGTTTTTGAACTGCTTCTTTATTGTTAAGTTTTTGGAAAGCTAATCTTCTATTTGCAACAGTATCAACTTTTGCAATAGTGATTAATTTTTCTACGTATGGCTGTATTGCTTTACACTTTGTAATCGTAGTTTTGATTTTCCCATGATCGATTACTTCGATTGCAAGGTTTTTCATTAACGATACTCTGTGAGCAGGACCATTTCCAATTCTATATTTATGTTTTTGATGTCTCATAATTCAACTCCTACTGAGTCCCTCAGCTTAGTAATTACTCGCCGTCTTGAAGATCTTTCATTATAGAATCAACCTTCATTCCAAGCCCTAGTCCCATATTACTGAGAATTTCTTTAATTTCATTTAACGATTTACGACCAAAGTTCTTTGTTCTTAACATCTCACCTTCTGTCTTAGATACCAATTCATAGATATACTTGATATTAGCATTTTGCAGACAGTTAGCAGAACGTACTGATAACTCTAATTCAGAAACTGGCTTTAAAAGAGCGCTATTTGCTGGGCTAGATGCCTGAGCAGGAGCCTTCTCTGTTCTTACCACTTCTTCTTCATCTTCAAAGTTTAAGAATACAGCCAACTGATCTCTTAGAATCTTTGCAGAGTATGCAACAGCTTCTTGAGGATCGATACCTGCGTTCGTCCAAACTTCTAAAGTAAGTTTATCATAATCTGTTCTCTTACCAACACGTGAGTTAGTTACTGAGTAATTAACTCTGTGAACTGGAGAGAAAAGAGTATCAACATAGATCCATCCTAGTGGAAGATCGTACAACTCTTTGTTTTCAAGAGCAGTAACATAACCTTTACCTCTAGCAATTTTTAGTTCAACCTTAATTGAACCACCTGAAGAAATATTACAAATAACGTGCTGTGGGTTTAGTACTTCTAAACTTGCACTCTCAGCAATATCTCCTGCAGTAACAGGACCTTCACCACTTTTATCAAGATTAAGAACAACATCTTCCTTACCTTTTAACTTAAAGAAAACTTCTTTTAAGTTAAGGATAATTTCAGATACTTCTTCTTTAACATTGTTAATAGTACCGAATTCGTGCTCAACACCTTCGATTCTAATAGCAACAATACCAGCCCCTTGAAGAGAAGATAAAAGAGCTCTTCTAAGTGAATTACCTAGAGTTTGCCCGTAACCTCTCTCTAAAGGTTTAGCTATAAACTTTCCATAGTTTGCTTTTAGACTTTCAGCATCTGATTCTAAAGAAACAGGTCTGATCATGTTCGTCCAATTTTTTGCTACAAAATTATCCACGGATAATCTCCTTAATATATACGATTAAACTCTTCTTCTTTTAGGTGCACGACATCCATTATGAGGAATTGGTGACTTATCTGCAACAGATGTAATTCTTAATCCACATCCGATTAGAGCTCTAATCGCATTTTCTCTTCCTGCTCCAGGACCCTTAACTCTTACGTCTACAGAACTAAGACCATGCTCCATAGCTTTCTTAGCTGCTTCAGATGAAGCTACCTGTGCTGCGAATGGAGTTGATTTCTTAGAACCACGGAAACCAAGTTGCCCAGCTGACGCCCAAGCAATTGCTCCACCATTTGGATCAGTGAAAGTAACAATTGTATTATTAAAAGAACATTGAATATGGCATACACCATGTGGAATATTCTTTTTTGCTTTTTTCTTATTTGCTGTTTTCTTAACCATTTTTCAACTCCAACCTTTACTTCATTGACTTGACAGATTTCTTTCCAGCAATTGCTTTCGCAGGTCCTTTTCTAGTTCTAGCATTTGTACTAGTTCTTTGACCTCTAACTGGTAATCCTTTTCTGTGACGAATCCCTCTGTAGCATCCAAGATCTTTCAATCTCTTAATGTTAAGACCGATCTCTCTTCTAAGATCACCCTCTACAGTATAATCACTTTCTAATAAAAGACGAATATTGTTCGCCTCTTCTTCTGTCAGCTCATTTGAGCTTTTGTTGAAATCTATTCCCGCTTTAGTGAGGACTTCACTTGCCACTTTTGGACCAACACCATAGATTGATCTTAAAGCAACGCCCATCACCTTATTACGAGGAATATCAACACCAAGTATTCTTGCCATAGCTACACTCCCCTAAGGTATTAACCTTGTCTTTGTTTATGTTTAGGACTTGCTTTACAAACAACCCTTAATACACCTTTTCTTTTTACAACTTTACAGTCTTTACACATAACTTTTACTGACGCTCTAACTTTCATAACATCCTCTTCCAGTAAAAAAGCCTACCGGCCCTTACTTCTATATGTGATCCTTCCTTTGGAAAGATCATATTTACTAATCTCTACAAGAACCTTATCACCAGGTAAGATCTTGATAAAATGCATTCTCATTTTTCCACTAATGTGAGCTATTACACTATGACCATTAGGTAGCTTAACTTTAAATTTAGTATTTGGAAGTAGTTCAACTACTTCTCCTTCTATTTCTAGAACTTCTGCGCTCGCCATCGAGATAAAACTCCACTAGTCCCTGCCTTATATCTAAAGAGGAACCATTATGCAACATATATTGATATATTTACTTATAAACTAATATTATTAACTATTAATTGCTTCGCCAACCTTGGCAAAGACTTCTTCTGCTGAAGTAGAAGCATCTATTCTAACTAAAACTCCACGACCTTCATAATAATCAAGAATCGGAGCAATTGTATTTTTGAACACTTCTAATCTATTTCTCACAGTTTCAGCAGTATCATCTTTACGATGAATTAGATCTTCTCCAGAGATATCACACTTTCCCTCAACCTTTGGTGGCCTAGAAAGTAGATTATAAATTTCACCACTTTTTGGTGCAATTCTTCTATTAGAAATTCTTTCAACTAAAATATCTAAATCTATATCAAAATAGATTGCTTTTGAAGCAGCACCTTTTAAAACATGCTCTTCTAGTAACTCTGATTGCTCAATATTTCGTGGAAACCCATCAAAGATATAAGCAGAGTCACTAATGCTACAATTTGCATTTAATAACTCTAAAACGACCTGATCATTAACTAAGTCACCCTTATCAATAATTGACTTAACTTTTTTACCAAGATCTGAACCTTTTGCTATCTCACCCCTAAGAAGATCACCTGTTGAAATATGACTATAGCCAAATTCATCAACTATTCTCTTAGCCTGTGTTCCCTTCCCAGTTCCAGGAGCACCTAGTAATATTAGCTGTGGCTTCATTAAAACCTTCTATTTTGACCGTTATATTTTCCTTTAGCCTTATAAGCACTTTCATACTTATCAGAAAACATAAATGCCTGAATATTCATCATTACACGTATACATACACTCACAAGAATTAGTAGTGATGTTCCACCAAATCTAGTATTTGCCCCAGAAGCTACAGTTGGTAAAATACATATTGTTACCAAGAAAAGTGATCCAAAGAACGTCAATCTATTAAGAATAAAGTCTAAATATTCTTTAGTCTTAGCACCTGGCCTTACACCTGGAACAAACGCATTATTCTTCTGAAGCATTTCTGCAACTTTTTTAGTCTTAAACTGAATAGGAGCATAAAAATATGTCATATAAACAATTAATAGAGCAAAGAATAAGTTAAATAAAAGCTGTCCCGGATATAGTGATTGAATCATTGTATCCAGGTAAGGCTTCATCGGACTCGTAGCTGACACAAAATTAGCCATTGTTGCTGGAGCTGCTAATAATGATGAAGCTAAGATCGGTGGCATAACACCGCCTGTATCTACTCTAATTGGAAGTGTTTGTGTCCCACCATAAGTACGGTTATGAACAACTTTCTTTGCATATTGCACAGGAACACTTCTATGAGATCTTTCAATAAATGTAACAACAAAGAATCCTACCAATATAACACCAACTGTTATAAGTAGAGCTCCTGCTCCTAATTCACCGTTTTTATAGAGAGTTAACTTTTGCATCATCTCTGCCGGTAGCTCAACAGCAATACCTGCAAAGATAATTAAAGAAACACCGTTTTCAAGCCCGTATTCAGTAATACGCTCACCTAACCATAGGAGAAACATAGTTCCTGCACAAAGAGTGATAACAGTAGAAATTCTAAATAATAGACCTGGCTCAGGAATAACTGGAATATTGCCAGTACTCTTAAATCCTTCAAACATTACGGCCATACCCCATCCCTGAACAGCACAAAGAAGAACAGTTGCATATCGAGTCCATTTTTGGATCTTCTTATGACCTTCCGAATCTTCTTGCATTTCTTGAATCTGAGGAATTACTTCTCCCAAGAGAGAGAAGATAATTGAAGTCGTAATATATGGCATAATACCAAGAGCTAAAACAGAGAATCTTTTGAAGGCACCACCACTAAAAGTGTTGATCAGATCAAAGATTCCTCCTCCAGACTCGGCAAAGTACGAAGCAATGGCTGCTGCATTAACACCTGGAACAGGTATCTGTGCAGCCATTCTGTATACAGCCAATAGTAAAAAGGTGAAAAATACTTTCTTCTTAAGCTCTTCTAGCTTTCCTTGAGCAGTCGACATTAAATAAAATCCTTATTTATTTTCTATTTTTCCACCAGCTTTAGAAACTAATTCAGCAGCTGATTTTGTAAACTTATCAATGTTAACAAAAGTTAACGCTTTTGAAAGCTCACCATTTGCAAGAACTTTAATTGGCTTTCTTTTATCAGAACCACTTAAAAGACCGTTTGCAATTAGAGCTTCACGAGTAACTTCACCGCTATCAAATTTCGCGTCAACTGCAGATAAGCTTACTTCAGCGTACTCAGTTTTGAAAGGTGCATTTGTGAAACCTCTTTTTGGAAGTCTCATATATAGAGGCATTGCTCCACCTTCAAAACCAGTTCTAGTTCCACCACCAGCTCTAGCCTTTTGACCTTTATGACCTTTACCGGCCTGCTTACCTTGACCTGAACCTTGTCCACGCCCTAGTCTCTTTATATTTCTGTGTGCGCCTTTTGGGCTACTTAGATTATTTAACGTTAGCATAATATCCTCAACTTATATTAATTCTCTTTTATGTCTAAAAGGTGAATAACTTTTTTAATCATTCCACGAACAGCTGGAGTATTTTCTAATGTTCTTGAAGTCCCAGTCTTTCTAAGACCAAGGCCACGAACGTTAGCTTTTTGCTTTTCTGTAGATCCAATCGTACTTTTCTTCAACTTTACAGTTATAGTCTTTCCGGCCATTTTATACCTCTATTTAATACGAAGCCCTTGAGCTTCTTTTCCTCTAAGTTTAGCTACCTGATCAACACTTCTTAAATGCTTAAGAGCGTCAAACGTTGCCTTAACAATATTATGAGGATTATTTCCTCTTAGAGATTTAGTTAATACATCTGTTACACCAGCTAATTCCATTATTGAACGACATGCACCAGCAGCTTTAACCCCTGTACCATGTGCAGCAGGCTTAAATAAAATCTTTCCTGCATCATATTCACCTAGAATTTGGTGAGGTATAGTTCCGTTATCAAGTGGAACGTGTACCATATTCTTTTGAGCTGCTTGTGTTGCTTTTCTAATTGCTTCAGGAACTTCTTTTGCTTTTCCTAAACCATATCCAACACGACCTTTCTTATCACCAACAATCATTAGAGCTGCAAAAGAGAATCTTCTACCACCCTTAACAACTTTAGCAACACGGTTTACCGCAACAACTCTTTCCTCAAATTCAGACACTGGAGCAGCCGGCTTAGGCTTTCTTGATCCTTGTGACTTCTTCTTTGGAGCTTTTTTATTATCTGCTTTCGCTTCTACTTTTGTTTCTTCTACTTTAGTTTCTTCAGTCATGAGACGCCCCTTAAATCTGAATTCCGTTTTCTCTTACAGCATCAACAAATGCTGCAACAACGCCGTGATACTTATAACCATTTCTGTCAAATACTGCTGTTGAGATACTCTTTCCTTTAAGTCCCTCAGCTACTGCAGCACCAACAACCTTAGCACCATCTTTATTGCTTCCAGTTCCTACAGCATTCTTACCGTATGTTTGAACTGAAAATAATGTCTGTTGAGCATTGTCATCAATAACTTGAATAGTTATGTTTTTGTTTGAACGGTAAACGCATAATCTAGGACGATCAGCTGTTCCATTAATTTTTTTACGAATCGATAATTTTCTACGGTATCGACGAGCTTCTGCGGCATTTTTAATCTTGCCAGTATTCTTTCTCATTTTTACTCCACCCTAAGCTTTGCTATTTCGAGGCAAATGTTAATATAAAATGGCAAAAGCCAGATCTTATTTAGATCCAGCTTTACCTGCTTTTCTTATAATTGTTTCATCAGAGTATCTAACTCCCTTACCTTTGTAAGGCTCAGGTGGTCTAAATGATCTGATTTTTGCAGCTACAAATCCAACTAGTTCTTTATCACAACCAGTTAAATCGATAACATTTTTATTTACTTTAGCTTCTACACCTGTTGGCAACACATAGTCAATTGGATGTGAATAACCAAGGTTTAAAGTTATAGTGTTACCGCTTACAGCTGCTTTATATCCAACACCAGTAAACTCTAAAGTTCTTGTAAACCCTTCAGATACTCCAACAACCATATTACTAACTAAAGTTCTAGTTGTTCCCCAAAGAGATCTAGCAAGTTTAGTTTCGTCAGCTGGATTAATAGTAACTTCTTTATCTGCTTGAGCTATGATTACCTTGTCTGTAAAAGTATATTCAAGTTGCCCTTTTGGTCCTTTAACAGAAACAAATGCACCATCAATCTTAACTTCTACTTTTTCAGGAATAGCTACTGGTACTTTACCAATTCTTGACATCCTAAACTCCTACCATACGTTGCAGAGAATTTCTCCGCCAACTTTTAGTTTCTTCGCTTCTCTATCAGAGATTACACCCTTAGAAGTTGAAACGATTGCAGTTCCAAGCCCACTGATAACTCTAGGAATTTCAGTATAACCTGTATATCTTCTTAGACCCGGCTTTGAAACTCTTTCAATTCCAGTTATAGCGTCTTCTTTGAAGAGAACTTTTAATTTAATATCATTCTGTGCTTTTGCAATAATTTTAAAAGATCTTATATAACCTTCATCTTTTAAAACTTTGCAAATACTTGCTTTTGCTCTAGATGCTGGAAACTCAACTCTGTCGTGTCCAGCTCTTATAGCATTTCTAATTCTTGTAAGCATATCTGCTATAGGATCAGTCATCATAGTTCAGCCCCTTATTACCAGCTTGATTTAGTTACACCAGGAATCATACCTTGAAGCGCTAATTCTCTAAATTTAATTCTAGAAAGTCCAAACGCTCTGTAGTTTCCTCTTGGTCTACCAGTTAAAACACATCTATTTCTTACTCTAATTGGATTAGAGTTTCTTGGTAGCTTCTGTAGTCTAACTGTAGCTTCAGCAACTGCCTCATCAGATGAGTTTGTGTCATTAATAATTTTTTTAAGTTCAGTTCTAAGTGGTAAATACTTAGCACTCAATCTTTTCTTCATTTCGTTGTTAACGATTTTTGCTTTTCTTGCCATTATCTTATCCTCAAGATTAATTATTTTACAAAAGGCATACCTAATAAAGTAAGTAACTCTCTACCTTCATCATTATTGTTGGCAGTTGTTACAATAGAAAGCCCAAGGCCTCTAACTTTATCGATCTGATCGTAAGAAATCTCAGAGAACATAATCTGCTCTTTAAGACCTAGTGTATAGTTTCCACGTCCATCAAAACCTTTATTAGAAACACCTCTAAAGTCACGAACTCTTGGTAGAGAGATAGTAATCAATCTATCAAGGAATTCATACATCATCTCACCTCTTAAAGTAACTGATGCTCCTAGTGGCATATCTTCTCTTAACTTGAAAGATGCGATAGATTTTCTAGCTTTAGTTACAACAGGCTTTTGACCTGTGATAGCTGTAAGATCTTTAACAATCGAATCTACTACTTTAGAGTTAGTAACTGCGTCTTTAGTACAACAATTAACAACTATTTTTTCAAGTTTTGGAACTTGGTGAATATTTTTGTAATCAAACTTTTCTGTAAGCTTTTTTACTATTTCATTTTTGTAAGTTTCACGTAATCTGCTCATTTTCGCCTCAACCTATTTAAGTACAGAGCCGCAAGCTACTGCTACTCTTACTGTTTTTCCATCTTTTTCTTCAAATTTTACTCTAGTAGCTTTCTTAGTTTTTGGGCTAACTATTGCAATATTACTCAAGTGGATTGGTTTTTCCATTTCAGCGAAACCGCCAGCAGGATTTTCTTGTGAAGGCTTAAGAGCTTTCTTAGCAAGGTTAATACCTTCAACTAATACAGTACTCTTTTTCGAGTTAAGTCTTTGAACTTTCCCCGTCTTACCTTTATCTTTTCCTGCAATTACTACTACTTCATCACTAACTTTAATCTTCTGCATCTCTATTTCCTTGCAAGTTAAAGGACTTCAGGTGCAAGAGAACAGATCTTCGTAAAGTTCTTTCCTCTTAACTCTCTCGCAACAGGACCAAAGATACGAGTACCTACAGGTTCATTATTTGCGTTCAAGATCACCACACTGTTATTATCAAATTGGATATAAGATCCATCTTCTCTTCTTAATGGGTATGCTGTACGAACGATAACCGCTTTTTTAACGTCACCTTTCTTAATCTTCCCACCAGGAAGAGTTTGCTGTACAGCTACTACTATTATGTCACCAAGTCCAGCAGACATTCTTTTTGAACCGCCAAGAACTTTGATACACTTTACTTCTTTTGCTCCAGAGTTATCTGCTACCTGAAGCTTTGTTTGCATTTGAATCATGGGTTTTTCTCCATCTAAATCAGCTTAAACAACTTACCGCAGTCAGATTATTTCTGAACGCTTAAAAGTTCCCATTTTTTTAGTTTCGAGTGAGGTCTTGATTCAATAATCATTACCTTATCTCCAACTTTTGCACTATTGCTTTCGTCATGAGCGTGATATCTCTTACTAAAAGATACGAACTTGTTATAAGTCTTGTGCTTAAAACGACGTACTACATTTACAGTAATAGTCTTCTCGTTCTTATCAGAAATTACTACACCTTCCAACTTTCTCTTAAATTTCTTTTGATCAACACTCATTTCTACTTACCTTTAGAATTTTTTACTGTTAACAAACGAGCAATATTTCCCTTAGCAATTCTTACTGCATGAGGTTTTTCAAGTCCTGCTGCAGCTTTTTGCATTCTCATGTTAAATAGATCAGTTCTGATTTCTTTAACTTTGGCGTCAATTTGCTTATTGTCCATTCCACTTAATTCGCTATAATTTAACTTTTGCATAATCGCCTCTCTAATTCTCTATAGAATTAAACTTCTCTTTTAATAATTCTAGTTTTAACTGGAAGCTTATACATTGCTAGCTTCAGTGCACTTTTACTTAGCTCCACATCCTCGTGCGAAATTTCAAATAAAACGCGACCAGGCTTAATTACAGCTACCCACTTATCTGGAGAACCTTTACCTTTCCCCATTCTAACTTCCGCAGGCTTTCTTGTAAGAGACTTATCTGGAAAAATCTTAATCCAAACATTACCACCTCTTTTAATCTTTCTAGTCATGGCGATACGGGCTGCTTCAATTTGTCGGTTTGTTATATACCCACATGTTGTTGCTTGTATAGCGAATTCCCCAAACGTGATACTATTTCCACGGTTGGCTGCTCCCTTCATTCTACCCTTATGTTGCTTACGCCACTTTACTCTTTTAGGACTTAGCATATTGACCTCAAAAATATTGTGTTTTTAAACACTTAGCACATACCCTGATAATTATTACAGGCCAGAGGTACTCCCATTATTCAAAAGCATTTATCTAATCAAAATTTGATTAGATATAAACTTCACCTTTATATACCCAAACTTTAACACCGATAACACCGTAAGTCGTATGAGCTTCCGCTGTTGCGTAATCGATATCTGCTCTTAGTGTATGAAGTGGTACTTTTCTTTCAGAATACCCTTCAGATCTTGCCATTTCAGCTCCACCAAGACGACCAGCAGTTCTAACTCTGATACCTTTAACTCCAGCTCTGAATGCAGATTGCATAACCTTCTTCATAGCTCTTCTAAAAGCAACACGTTTCTCTAATTGTGCAGCAATATTTTCTGCAATTAACTTAGAGTCTGCGTCTGGTCTTTTTACTTCAGCGATGTTGAAAATTAAAGTTCCCTTAGTTAATTTCTTAAGGTCTCCTCTTATTTTCTCAATCCCTGCACCTTTTTTTCCAATTGCAACACCTGGCTTAGCTGTATAAACAGTAACTTTTACCTGGTCTGACGTTCTTGAAATATCAGTTTTAGCTACGGCTGCATTCTTCATGCTTTTTTCTACGTATGCTCTGATTGCAAGATCTTCTTTTAACTGTTGTGCATAATTGTCTTTTGCATACCAGTTAGATTGCCAACCTTTAATGTAACCAAGTCTAAAACCATATGGATGTACTTTTTGTCCCATAATATCCTTCCTATGCTTCTTTTAATTCTAAAGTAACGTGACTTGATCTCTTTCTAACTCTAAACGCACGCCCCTGAGCTCGTGGTTGAATTCTTTTAAGAGTTGGACCTTCATCTGTAAAGATTTGAGTCAAAACCAAGTTATCAATGTCATACTTATCAGAATCAGCTGCAATAGCTAAACCACTATTGATTAGTTTTGTAAGCATAAGCGCAATTTCTTTCTTTTCGCAAAAACGAAGGATTTTAATTGCTTCTGATGCTTTCTTATTTCTAACTAAGTCGCACACTTGTCTTACTTTTCTAGGAGCAATTCCTACTTTGCGATTCTTAACTGTAATGGCCATAAAGCCTCTCCTACTATAAGTTCAATTATTTTCTTTTCTTTTTATCTGCACCGTGACCAAAGTATGATCTTGTTAATGCAAATTCCCCTAACTTGTGTCCAATCATATTGTCAGTAACGTATACTGGAATAAACTTCTTACCGTTATGTACAGCAAAAGTTAGTCCGATAAACTCTGGAACAATTGTTGATCTTCTTGACCAAGTTTTAATTACTTTAGAGCTTTTGTTATCCTCATCCATAATCTTGAGAGCTTTCTCAAGAAGGTGATAATCAACAAAAGGTCCTTTTTTTAGTGAACGGGCCATATGTCATCCTACCTATTTTCTTCTTTTAACAATAAATTGATCTGTTCTTCTGTTCTTTCTTGTCTTGAAACCTTTAGTTGGTTTACCCCAAGGAGTAACAGGATGTCTACCACCTGAAGTTCTACCTTCACCACCACCATGTGGGTGATCAACTGGGTTCATAACAACACCACGAACTGTAGGTCTAAATCCAAGCTTTCTCTTACGTCCAGCTTTACCAATGTTTCTCTTTTCATGATCAAGATTTCCAACCTGACCAATAGTAGCTCTACATACAGCTTTAACTTTTCTAAGCTCACCAGAAGGCATTCTTAAAAGAGCAGAGTCTCCCTCTTTCGCCATAACTTGAACATAAGCACCTGCAGATCTTGCAAATTGTCCACCAGCACCTGGGTGTAGCTCAACATTGTGAACTAACGTACCAACAGGGATGTCCTTAAGCTGCTTAGAGTTTCCAACAGTGATATCTGCTTCAGCAGAAGATACAACTGTATCACCAACATTCAATCCTACTGGAGCAAGAATATAAGCTTTCTCACCATCCGCGTAAGCTAGAAGTGCAATGTTACAAGTTCTGTTTGGATCATAACTAATCGCTTGAACTTTTGCAGGGATTTCGAACTTGTTTCGTTTAAAGTCGATAACTCTGTATCTTCTCTTAACTCCACCACCTCTGTGTCTTACCGTAATACGACCAGAGTTATTTCTACCTGCTGTGCTCTTTTTTGGAGCTAGTAGCTTTTTTTCGGGTGCTACACCTTTAGTCAACTCATCACTGTTAACAACTTGCATGCGTCTTAGTGATGGAGTAGTCGGTTTAAATTTTTTAATACCCATAATATTTCCTCTTCTACTTATCTATTCTTAGATTCCTTTAAAGAATTCGATTTTTTGACCTTCACCTAACTGAATATAAGCTTTCTTAACTTTAGAAGATTTTTTTAATGCCTTCCCAGCTCTTTTTAACTTACCAGCAGTTATGCTAGTCTTTACACTTAAAACTTTTACATCATAAAGTCTTTCGACTGCTTCTTTGATTTGATACTTGTTAGCTTTTAACTCAACAACAAACCCGTATCTATTATACTTATCAGTAGCAGTTGCACTTTTTTCTGTAATCAATGGTTTTACTAAAATATTTTCAATGTGTGCCATTTATTACCCCAATCTATTTAAAAGTGCTTCTAAAGCAGCTTTTTCAATTACTAAGTTTTCATATTTAACAGCTTCGTAAACACTGAAACCTTCAACGGCCATACCTGTTCCCCATTGTAAGTTCTTTACTGCTCTAAGAGCGCTAGAATTCTTATCTTGAGTTACAACTAATGCTGGAAGAAGTCCTTTACCATTTAAAGTAGAGAACATTTCTTTTGTTTTCCCTGTTGACTCTAAAGACTCAACTACTGTTAATTTTCCGGCCTGTAGCTTGTCAGCAAGAACAGATTGAATTGCTTTGTTAGCAACTTTCTTGTTAACTTTCTGATCGTAGCTTCTTGGTTTTGGACCAAAAGCAGTACCACCGCCAACCATAAGTGACGATCTTGTTGAACCCTGACGAGCTCTACCAGTACCTTTCTGCTTAAATGGCTTAGCACCACCACCGCTTACTTGACCTCTTGTTTTTGTACATGCATTTCCTTGTCTCTTACCAGCTAGTATTGCTTTAACTACTTGGTGAACTACAGGAACATTGATATCTTCAGCTGTTAAGCTTACGTTAGTAGTTAGCTTTCCTGAAGTTTCAAATTTTGCATTAAGTAATGTTATATCTGTCATTTTTACAACCCCTTAATCTATTTCTTCAAAGCTTTAGCTATTTTAACGAAGCCATTTTTTGAACCAGGAACTGAACCTTTAAGGAGCATGTAACCTTTTTCAACATTAACTTCAACAACTTTAATGTTTTGAGTAGTTTGTTTAACTGCACCCATGTGACCAGGCATTTTCTTTAACTTGAAAACACGACCAGGTGTAGCTCTGTTACCAATTGAACCTGTTGTTCTATGGAAGTGAGAACCGTGAGCGGCTGGACCACCAGAGAAGTTATATTTTTTCATAACACCCTGGAAACCTTTACCTTTAGTAGTACCTGTTACGTCTACATAGCTATCTGCTGAAAAATTATTTACAGAAAGAGTCTTTCCTAAATCTTCAGTTGATACAGTTTCATTTTTGATTTCGGCAAACTTAGTTAAGTTTTCTTCGATGTCAGACTTCTTTAAGTGACCTTTAATAGGCTTCTTAACAAGCTTCTCTCTCTTAATCCCGTAACCTACTTGGTAAGCTTCATAACCGTCTTTTTCTTTCGTCTTTACTTGAGTTACGATGTTAGGGATTAACTTAACCACTGTTACTGGAACGTGATTACCATTTTCGTCGAAAATTCGAGTCATTCCTGCTTTTACTCCGTAAAATGCAGTCAGATCGATTGTGTTTGCAGTTGCAGAGTTATCCGCAGCCTGAGTCTCAACAGCTTTTGTTTCTTCTGTCATTGATCCTCCACAGCATCACTCTATTCTTAGAGATGCGTGCATGGTTAATAAAAATAAGACTAAATTTGTGTCTAGTCTATATACTAATACTTAATCTCTACGTCAACACCAGCTGATAAGTCTAACTTCATTAGGCTATCAACAGTTTGCTGAGTTGGGTCTACGATATCAATAAGTCTTTTGTGAGTTCTCATTTCGAACTGCTCTCTAGCCTTCTTGTTTACGTGTGGTCCTCTAAGAACAGTAAATTTATTAATTTCTGTCGGTAAAGGAATTGGACCAGCTACTCTTGCACCAGTTTCTTTTGCTGTGTTTACGATTTCGTTCACTGAATTATCTAATAATTTGTGATCGTAAGCTCTAAGCTTAATTCTTAGTCTTGGTTCTTTCATGACTATAAAATCCTCATTTATTTACATATAGAGTCAGGGTTTTATGAGTTATTGGGCCCTTTGTCAAACATTTTTATAATTAAATTTCTTTTTTTATAAAAATTTCGGCCCAATATTCAATAACTTAATAAAACTAAATAACTCTTCTTTTATATTAGTGGTTTGTTTTAACTTGTGGCGACTACAAACCAGAAAAATAGTGGCCATTTCTAGAACGGCCACAAACTTTTTAC
>NZ_QOCL01000015.1 GCF_004006665.1 Halobacteriovorax sp. HLS | reverse complement strand
CAGCACCAATTGTTCTACCACCCTCACGGATTGCGAACTTAAGACCTTTTTCCATTGCGATTGGAGTGATTAGCTCTACGTCGAATGAAGTATTGTCACCTGGCATGATCATTTCTGTTCCAGCTGCTAACTCGATAGCTCCTGTAACGTCAGTTGTTCTGAAGTAAAACTGTGGTCTATAACCTTTGAAAATTGGAGTGTGTCTACCACCCTCTTCTTTAGAAAGAATATAAACTTCACACTTAAATTTCGCGTGTGGCTTAACTGTTCCTGGCTTAATTAAACACTGACCACGTTCGATATCTTCTCTTTTAACACCTCTTAAAAGAAGACCAACGTTATCACCTGCTCTACCTTCGTCAAGAAGCTTTCTGAACATCTCAACACCAGTTACTGTTGTCTTACCTGTTTCTCTAATTCCTACGATTTCTACTTCTTCGTTTACCTTAACGATACCTCTTTCAATTCTACCTGTACAAACTGTACCACGACCTGAAATTGAGAATACGTCTTCTACTGGCATTAAGAAGTTAAGATCTACGTCTCTAGCTGGAGTTGGGATATACTCATCAACTGCTGCCATTAACTCAAGAACTTTCTCTGAACCGATTGCATCGTCTCTACCCTCAAGTGCTGCAAGCGCT
>NZ_QOCL01000013.1 GCF_004006665.1 Halobacteriovorax sp. HLS | reverse complement strand
AAGATTTAGTTACGCCAAGACTTTAATTCTTGATTACACTTCTTTTCTTTGGGATCTTCTCATCTTGATAATCAGCCGAAGCTTCATATCTTTAACTATTATTCGAATTTTAAAGAGCTTCCAAAACAGTCAAAGTAACCTTGTACAGCAGTGTTTCGCTGTTTGGTTATTCGCTTTGTTTGGGACAAGACGGATACTACGCATTCCCTACAAAAAGGTCAACCCTTTTTTTCACTTTATTTCTTTTTTTTTCACTTTTTTTTTCTTTGAAATAATTTTTATTTTCAACAACTTACTAACTATTAATTGGAGGTAATGGACAATATTAGTCTGAATTAAAAAAGGCCGCGAAAGCGGCCTCTGGTTTACGTAATTTTAAGACTTTAGCGGAAAACCGTTATTTTCCAAGGTTTCGACGATTTTATTAGAACACTCTGTAATAAATTCACCACTGAGTGTTTTTTCAGTGTCTATAAAGGTTGATCTGAGGGTTACGGCCTTTTTATTCGCTTCTGGCTCGAATATATCTACTATTTTTGTACTTTGAAGCTCTTTAATTTTAACTTTCTTTAAAGAATCAAGAATTGTTTTAACAGCAGTGTTCCCTTCAGTGATAACTGTGCAGTCAAATGTTGATGATGGGAACTTCTCAAGCGGTTTATACTTAACTTTATCTTTCATAGGTCTCCCTTCTACTTGAGAGAGATCAACGACTGCTATAGAAAGGTGTCCTTTAATCTTATATTGCTTAAGTACTAGCGGATGAACACTAGTAAGAACACCGTGCATTTTTCCCATTATTCGAATATTTAAAAATTCAAATGGGTGAATACCTTTCCACTCTTCGCTAATAAGAGCATTTTTAAACTTAGGGTGTTTTTCAGCTAGATCAAAAGGAATATTTACTGAATTAAGTAGCCTTGAAGTTGTATTAACGAGGTCCATGAAAGGAGTCTTTTCTTTACTATATATAGCAATGAGAAGTTCACTTCTTTCTTTAGCAAAACTCTTAGAGTCTTTATGATAACTTCTTCCTAGTTCGAAGAAAGAGAAATTATCCATATTCTTCGCATTAGTAGCAGCTATAGCAAGAGCATTAGGAACAATAGAGTCTCTCATGACAGCATGGTCTTTAGAGATAGAGTTTAAAAGATTAAGCTCAGAGCGTGTAGGCCACAAACACTTCTCCATTAGCTTTTCACCAATAAGAGGATACGAGTTAACTTCAAAAGAGTTACCGTTATACACCATGAAGTCTCTTATATTTCTATGTAATGTCTGAGCACTTGTTAAACGTACAGGCTCGATTGTTAACTTTGGAGAGCTTGGTGAAATATTATCATAACCAATAATTCTTCCGACTTCTTCAAAGAGATCGGCTTCACAGTCGATATCCTTAGTTGCTCTATAGCTAGGGATCGTTACTTCTAAGTTATCTCCCATTTGATTAATTTTAAAATCAAGCGCTTTAAAAATTGAGAGTATTCTTTGTTCGCTTATATCTAAACCAAGAACGCTAGTAATTCTCTTAACAGAAGTATTAAGAACTAGTGGCTTTATAGAGTTTAAGTCAATGCCATCATATTCTGCTTTACCAATAACCTTGGCCTCAGGGCAAAGTTGTAGTACAAGCTCAAGCGTTCTTAGTAATGTTCTTTCACAAAGCTGCGTATCAAGTGTTTTTTCATAACGCTGAGAAGAGTCAGTTCTTAAACCAAGTCTAGTGGAAGTAGAGCGAACACTTGCGGCCTTCCAGTTAGCAACTTCGATGAAAATATTTTTAGTACTTTCATTTACACCACTATTTAGACCACCCATTATTCCTGCAAGGACAAGAGGTTTATCACTATCGCATATAACAGTGTCACTAGCGATAAGATCTCTTTCAATTTCATCTAAAGTTGTGAACTTTTCAGTTGTTCCTAATTCTTTGATTGTTATTTTATTATTGCTTATCAAATCTCTATCAAAAATATGAAGAGGAATACCAAGCTCAAGCATGACGTAGTTTGAAATATCCACAATATTGTTAATTGGTCTAAGTCCAACTGCAGTAAGTCTTGTTTTAAGCCATTTTGGAGATTCACCAACAGTCACACCATCTAAACTTAAGCCAAAGTATCCAAGGCATGAGCTAGGACCCTCAAGAACAGGTTTAATAGGAGAAGGCCCATCAGTGAATTTCTTTTTTAGATTACTTGCCCATTCATCGCTAAACGGATTACGAAGTTCCTTTTCAAAGACGGCCCCAAATTCTCTAGCAAGACCATAGTGACCCCAAAGGTCAGGTCTATGAGTAAGGGATTTATTATCAACGTCTAAGAGAATATCTTGCGTTTCATTATAGTACTCAAGCATAGTCTGCCCAATAGGAGCATCACTTGGTAACTCGACAATACCTGCAGATTCTTGAGCAAACCCTAGCTCTTCTTCAGAGCAGAGCATTCCTTCAGAAAGAATTCCACGAATTTTTTTAGGCTCTAAAGTTAGTCCATTAGGCAGAGTAATACCAAGAGGAGCATAGGCAGTTTTAAGACCTACTTTAACATTGCCAGCACCACATACAACTTGCTTACTCTCTTTCCCCCCAAAATCAAATGTAACGAGGTTTAATTTATCTGCTTCGGGGTGACTTTCTATACTTGTGATCTGTGCCACTCTAATTTTTGTAAGATGATCTCCAACAGTAAGAACATCTTCGACTTCGGCCGTACCAAGAGTAAACTTAATACCAATTTCCTTAGGAGTAAGCTCACTTGGTAGATCGACAAATTCTTTAATCCAATCAATACTGATTAACATATATATATTTCCTTTAATTAAAACGTTCTAAATTGAGTATTAAATCTTAAATCACCACTTTGTAGGTGTCTTATATCGTCTATTCCGTACTTCATCATAACGAGGCGATCAAGACCTAATCCAAAGGCAAAACCATTATATTTCTCAGGATCAATCCCTCCGGCCTTTAAAACATTCGGGTGAACCATCCCACAAGGTAGTAATTCAACCCATCCAACTTGCTTACAGACAGAGCAACCTTTAGCGTTACAAATTAAGCACTTAATATCTAGCTCAAATCCAGGCTCTACAAATGGAAAGAATCCAGGACGTAGACGAACTTCAACTTCTTTTTTAAAGATTTCTTTTAAGATTGTTTTCATGAAGTAGATCAAGTGACTTACAGAAATATCCTCACCAACCATCATCCCCTCAAGCTGATTAAAAACCATCTCATGAGAAGCATCAGTTCTTTCACATCTAAAAACAGTTCCAGGTGCAATAAATTTAAAAGGTGGCTTACGAGACTGCATACCACGTACTTGTATTGTAGATGTGTGGGTTCTTAGAAGGTGCTTTTTTTGCTCAGATTCTTCGTGCGGATTATGAAACCAGAAAGTATCTTGCATATCGCGGGCCGGATGGTCTCCCGGTATATTTAAAGCTTCAAAATTATGAAACTCATCTTCGATATGTGGACCGTCTAAAATATCAAACCCCATGGAGAGGAAGATATCTTCGATCTCTCTTTGAATTAACGTTCTAGGATGAAATCCACCAGAGTGTGTATTCGTATTTTTAACATCATCTGTAAGTGTAATATCGATACGATTATTGGCCAATTTTTCGTTGATCTCAGCGAGTTCAAGATCACTTAGTTTACTAACCACATCCTTAGTCATTTGATCCTTAATAGCATTGGCCTTAGGACCGATCTCTTTTCTCTGCTCAACAGTTGCGTCTTTGAGAGACTTAAGAACGTCAGAAACAAGTCCCTTCTTTCCTAGGTATTCAGACTTTAAGTTGAGGACATCTGGTTGTGTTGAAAGAGTTTCAATCTTTGTTTTGAACTCAGTATATAACGCATCTAATTTATTAATCATTTGACAACTTCCTTAAGTGACAGATCTAACGTATTTTAACGTCGCATTTTGTCATATGAGGATGAAATTTTCAAGACGAAGTGGGCAAATAAAAAAGCGGGAGTTGACTCTCCCGCTGGACTAACGAATTTTGACGGCACAAGGGCCGAAGCCAGTTACCAGTTACAATATCTCTTACCAGATTTCTGGTGGCCTAAATATCTATGACACAAGATTGTAATTCCATAGCAACTGAAAAATTATGAATGTAGTTCTTAATAAGACTATGGTCCCAATGAACCTCCATTAAAGGTTTAAGAAAAGATCTTTACGTAAGACCAATATAGCATCGCATCAAAACCTTTCAAAGAAAAATCGCACAAATTTATTCGTGCCAGTGAGGCCCTGTAAAAAGTTTTTACGAGGGATTCTAGGAAATGCAGAGGTTTAAAGATTTTCTAAAGAAATTTAATATTAACAAAATGAATGAAAGTTAAGCAATTTGAGATAAATTTGTAAATAAATCAAACACTCTAAATAACTTTATCTAGAGTGTGATTATTATATTATTTAAATTTTAAAGAGATTTGATCGTAAAAGTCAGTGAGCTCCTTCACATTCACGGTAGCTGTTCCTTTTTTAGCGACAACAACACCAGAGCCACAATTTCCTATCCAACACGCTTCCTCGAGAGAGGCTCCCGCGAGTAAAGAAATCGCAAGTAAAGAGATTGCTGTGTCACCAGCTCCAGATACGTCAAAAACCTCATTGGCAACCGTAGGAATAACCTTAAGTTCCTTATCACCTTTAGTAAAAAGGGCCATCCCCTCACCACCGAGGGTAATTACAATTTGTGCAATCTCTAGTTCAGTAGATAGAATTTTCGCCATCTCAAAAATATCAGTGGTTTGATGACCTAACATGCTTACCATCAATTCGGCCTCAACTCTATTTGGCTTTAAGAGATCTACTCCTTTATAAAAATGAGGAGGTGTGCTCCTAGAAGGATCAACCAACACTGGAACCTTCTTCTCTTTAGCTATTTCTACTATTTTAGAAATGGTTTCTTTAGACAATGTCCCCTTACCGTAATCTTCTAGGATAATAGCTGTATGATCTTTTAGAAATTCGTCAACTCTAGAAATCAATCTTTCTTGGGTGTCTGCTGCAAGAGGTGTTTTCTTTTCATAATCAACACGACAAATTTGTTGAGAAGAAGTTGTGACTCTTTCTTTGAAAGTAGTAGGCCTTTCGCTACAACGAACAACACCCCATGTAGAGAGATTATTTTCCTCTAAAATTGCTTCCAGTGTAGCCGCATTTTGATCATCTCCAACCACTCCACATATTGTAGACTTTACATTTAAACTAGAGAGGTTATTAGAGATATTTGCAGCAAGTCCTAAAGTGGTCCACTCCTTAGTAACTTCGAGTACTGGAACAGGGGCCTCAGGTGAAATTCTTTTAACTTCACCGAATGTATATTTATCAAGTCCCAAGTCTCCAATTACGAGAATGGGATTTAAAGAATCAAATTTTGCGACTATTTTATCAAAGTTACTTTTACTAATAATAGAATTCACTATTTCTCCAAATTTAATAAACTAATAAGCTCATTCATTATATCCTGAACTTCGATTTTTGACATGCATTCATAATATGGGCATGAAGCTCCTGAACATTTAAATTGCTCACCACACACAACATCAGGAATGACCAGTCGTGTTTTTGATAAATCTCTATCAAAAGGTCCCCATCTCAATGTACTTTGAACTTTGATGGGACTATAAATTCCAACAGACTTAATATTGAGAGTATTCGCTATATGTAAAGTCCCTGTACTAGGCCCAACAAATGCTGCTGCTAGGCTTAATATTCTCATATAGTGTCCTAAACCTTTAATAGATCCGTCAAAGTAATAAACTTTTCCATCTAAGTGTTTACAGGTTTTAATATGCTCTCTAATTCCCACCAAAAAACTACTATCAGTTGGTGTGTGTGAAATTATCCAATTATACTTATCAGGATATGTTCTTTCCATTTTATCGATGAGGCGACCATAATTTCGAGAAGACCAATTCAGAGTGTGTCCTGTCATGCCTGGGTGAATAAAGATATTTTCTTTTGAAGAGTCAAGACCGTTACTTGATAACTCATCTTTAAATTCAACAATCTCAGCAAGCCTCTTGTCTGTATCAACATTTATTTGAGGTCGGTAACTTGAGCGTTTACGGGCATTATAGTCAATCTGTAGACTACGCAGAAGATTGATGTTGTAATCACTTTCATGCATGGTTACGAGAGATCTCTTTTGCCTCACCGCTTTATTTAAAAAGAGAAAGCTCTGCCACCTAGACTTGAGTCCTGAGCGGATTTTAACTCTCTTTAACCAACTAAAAAATGAAATAAACTGATCTCCACCTGCAAAGATATAAATATCAGGAGTAAAATCTGTAAAGATTTGAGTTAGGGCACGAAGCTTCTTATATCTACTCGCCTTTTTATCGTAAGAGTAGACTCTATTTACTATTGGATGATTTTCAAAAAGTGGAACGCTTATGGGAGAGATGATAAAACGAATATCTGCATCGGGATACTTCTCTCTTAAGCGTGCAGCTATGGGCATTGTTAAAATTGTATCACCAATAGCATCAGTTCTATTTATGAGAATCTTCACAGATTAATACCGATTTCCTTGGCCTTACTGCGAATACCACCTTCCAGCTCTTTTAAAACTTCGGCCTGATTCATTTCACTTGTATCAACTAAAATAGCATCGCTTGCTTTTTTCAATGGTGCTACTTCTCGATTCATGTCACTAGCATCACGCTTTTTAACATCTGCCATTACCTGGTCAAGAGACATTTCATTATCTCCTCCCTCAATGAGCTGGTCTAAACGTCTTTGAGATCTAACTTCAACGGAGGCCGTAACAAAGAATTTACAAAAAGCATCAGGAAAGACAACTGTTCCAATATCTCGTCCTTCCATTACGCAAACAACTTTAGAGGCCAGCTCCCTTTGAAAGTTTAAAAGATAACTACGAACTTCAGGTATTTGTGAAATGATAGACGCCAGTTTAGAGACACTATGCTCACGAATTTTAGTCGTTAAGTTCTCACCATCAACGCATATTAGGCATTCACTAGATTTTCCATACTCTAGTTTAATAGTTTTTAAGAAGTTTTCCATGGAAGGGCCAGAGGTCATTGCAATACTTCTTTGCTCACACATATAGGCCAATGAACGAAACATTGCGCCCGTGTCTATATAAAGAACTCCAAGGGATTGGGCCAATTCTTTCGCTATTGTTGATTTTCCACTGCCACTAGGTCCATCAATGGCTATGACTTTTGATAAAGACATTTGTATATACTTCCTTGAAATTGAAAATTTATGACGTAATGGGTGAATAATTTACCAAATTTGTCGAATCAATCCTAGACGCTATGTGAGGTATTAGAGTGATTTATTTGAATTACGCAGAAAGTTATTTGCTAAGCGAGCACCAAAGCGTGGTGTTTCAAGAAATTGAAAGACTTCATCCAATTCATTATATTGAGTATAGAGATAGCCATTATTTGGAAATTTAATAACAAGTGTGTTCTTTAACTCTGCATTTATTCGTTTATTAAGTTTAATGAAGTTTTTAGAGATCAATGAATAGTGTCTTCTTACTTTGTCCAGGTAGAGGTTTCTTACACCAACTGGAAGCTTTAAGCGCAATCTTCTAAAAACGCCACCAGGTCCCATATTATAGGCAACTGTTGCAAGTTTGTGGTTTCCTTTAAAGATACGTAATAAACGCTTTAAATAGAAAACACCCATTTCAATATTTAATTTAGGGTCACGGATTTTTTCATAGACAAGCTCTTGCGCATCCGGATGCTCTAAGAGTTTCATTAGGAACTCTCCAGTAGCTGGCATGATCTGCATTAAACCAGTAGCAGAAACAGAACTAGTGGCCTTAAAATTAAAGTGGCTCTCTGTCCACATAACACTGATGACCCAAAAAGGATCTACCTGATACTTCTCACTTAGCTCCATTGTCATTTTTAAATAGCGCCCTAAGCGATATTTCAACTTTCCCGGCACAGAAGCTAGTAAAACGGCCCTAAATTCAGCTTTAGAGTAGTTTTGGATTTCTTTTAAGTTAATATTCTTAAATGTACTTGCAGCACTGTTGAACTGGTAATAATCAAGCTCAGCGCTCTTAACTATTGATTGGGCCTTTAATAATTCCCTTTTTGGTCTAGAAGATAACTCATTACTAAAGATAAGACCCACAACCATGAAAATAGCAATAGTATTAAAATAGCGTACGGCCGCACGTGCTTCACTGGATTGAAGCAGTTTCAACATACTAGATGGAATACTGGAAAGACCCAAACGGCCTTTTAATACTAAGTTTTTCATATTTTTATGGCTTGTATCGTTTTAGAAGTAAGTCTGTCTAGGGGGCGTAGCATTATTTACCTTATTTATAATTGAACAAATGCGGTGGGCCTATAATTTTTCAGAATTTTCATTGGTAACCTATTAAAACTTCATTTAGAATATTTACTCGAATAATTAAATTGGAGTCCAGATGACACAAGATGCAAATTACAATAGATTAAAGAGCGAAAAATCGGCCTACCTACTTCAGCATAAAGACAATCCAGTACATTGGTTTGCCTACGGTCCTGAGGCCATACAAAGAGCAAAAGACGAGAACAAACCAATCTTTCTATCTGTTGGATATTCCACATGCCATTGGTGCCATGTGATGGCAGCTGAGTCATTTAGTGATCAAGAAAGTGCTGATTATTTAAATGAAAATTATATTTGTATAAAAGTAGATAAAGAAGAGTTTCCAGATATTGATAGCTACTACCAACAGGCCTGTCATCTATTTACTCAATCTGGAGGATGGCCACTTTCAGCATTTCTTCTACCAGACATGCGTCCATTCTTTGCAGGAACTTATTTTCCAAAATCATCTGACCATGGGCAGACAAGTTTTGGTGAACTTATACGAGAACTCAATAGGGCCTTCACTGAAGAACAAGAACAAGTGCAGGCCAATGCCGCAAACGTGACTGAAACAATTGAAAAAGGCCTGATCCCTAAAGATAAGGTGGAGTTTCATGGCCATTACCCACCACCGGCAGCAATTATGGATGCGGTAAAACAATTTGAAGATAGTGAGTTTGGTGGCTACGGACAAGCGCCAAAGTTTCCTCAGTTTGCATTCTACGAGTGGGCAATTGAGCAAATGCTAGAGGGAATGATTCAAAAAGAACAAGGTGAGCACATTATAAAATCACTCGAGCGTATGCTTATGGGTGGTGTTTATGATCACACAAAAGGTGGAGTCCATAGATATTCAACTGATGAGAAGTGGTTAGTTCCACATTTTGAAAAAATGATTTATGACCAAGCAGGTCTTCTTCGACTTCTATCAAAAGCATCTATCATATACCCTTCTCCATTGATCTTTGATGGTCTGATTCAAACATTAGAGTACTTAGAATCTGAAATGCTAGGTGAGAAAGCTCACTTTTTAACTGCCCAGGATGCCGATAGTGATGGAGTTGAAGGTCTTTATCATACTTTCACTATTGAAGAATTTGAAGACGCTATTAAAAATTACGATAGTGAAGAAGAAACACTTCTTGATCAAATAGATACTATTAAGGAGTGGTTTGGAATTACTAAAGAAGGAAACTTCGATAAGGGACTTAACGTTATCTCTCTTGATTATGAAAAAAGAGCTGACTTCTTTACTCAAGAAGGCTGGAACACAGTTAGAAAAGTAAAGAAAGCTCTCCTCAATGAAAGAAAGCAAAGAATACCGCCGCTAACTGATAATAAAGGTGTCGCAAGCTGGAACTTCCTCATTGTCTCTGCGTTGGTAGATGTAATGCAATACTGTCAAATTGATGTGATTAGACAGGGGGCCTCTAAATTATTCAATACGGCCCTTGAAGGTCTTTATAATAACTTTCTTATTGCTAAAGATAACGAAGGTATGAAGATAAAGCATACAACGACTCGTGAACAATCACTTCCATACTTAGAAGATTATGTATTCTTCGCTGAATGTCAGTTAAGAGTTTATGAAGTCACAGGTAATCCAGTATTTAAACAAAACTTTGCTGATACAATGACTTTTATCTTGAAAGAATTTGTAGATGGAAACAAAGTTAGAACTCGTGCTCTTAGTACCAACGATTTTGAACTATATCCAAATCAGTCGATTTCATCTATGGATCAGTCTTACAAATCAAGTGCTTCTACACTTGTAGCTCTATGTAGAAGAGCAGCTGTCCTATTTAAGGATACTGATTATCTAGACCAAATTAAAGATGTAATGGAAGACTTTACTCATGAGTCACTAAAGAACCCGCTAAGCTGTGGAGAGGCCCTAAGAGGTTTAACTTATCCAGACGCCGCTTATAGAGTTGTGAAGCTGCCGCATGCTTGGCTAGAAAACCCACAATTTATAAACTTTATGCCTTATTTTCTAAGTAGATTTGTCCTGGACTACTCTACTGAAGTTGGAGATAAGTGGGAAATTTGCACATTAACGGAGTGTGAGCTTACTGGTGAAGGTCTAGAGAAGTTTATTGAGACTCTAAGACCTTCAGCTCAAGATGAAGAATAGAAGATGACTCAGTTATTATCTGGACTTACAATTTTAGATTTCTCTCATCGTCTACCAGGGCCTCTTGCTTCAAAATTATTAGCAGGCCTTGGTGCGAATGTTTTAAAAGTTGAAGATATAAAATTCAAAGACCCATTTATCTATGGAGCTTTTGCGAAGTTTGATGATAGTTTTCCACATTGGTATGAAGAGCTGAATTCTAATAAGCAAATTATTCGTCTAGATTTTAATGCCACAGATATAAAACTAAAGATTAAAGAGTTACTTGAAAATTGTGATGCTGTAATTTTAGGTCTACCAGAAAAGCTCTTAAATAAGCTTGGGCTAAATCAACAAGATCTTTCTTCATGTACGAAACCTTTGGCCGTCATTGAGTTACTTGCCTCTAAAGAACATACAAAGGCCATGCATGACTTAAATGCACTGGCCTTAACTGGTCTTTTAAAACTTCATGTACAAGATCAGAGTGCTCCCATTGTTGCCCCTCCATTTCTTCCTATTGCAGGGATTGGATTTGGACATAAAGTAGCAACAGACCTTTTAGCAGCATTATTAAAGACTAGTAGAAGTGGTTGTCACACTTTTCATAAATGCTACTTATTCGAATCAACTAAAGAAATATTTGAATCTTTTTGGCCAAAGAAGTCCCAGGCCAGACAGAAGTTTCTTCATAATGGTCTCTACCCTTGTTACAATCTGTATCAAACCAAGGATAAGCGCTATATTGCTTTAGCAGCAGTTGAAGAAAAGTTTTGGATTCGTTTTTGTGAAATTTTCAAATTAAATATTGAAAGCGATAAAAGATTCTTCTATGAAGACCAAAGTATATTTCTAGAAGTTGCCTCTCATATCGCTCACTATGATTACGAAGAAATTGCTGAAATGACCAAGGGTGAAGAGATCTGCCTTAGTCTTGTATAGAACAAGACTAGGAAGCTTTCTTACTCTTACCTTCTACCATTTCTTTAACCTGTTCAATAACATGGATTAACTCCTGGGCCTCTCTTTGAAGTTGCTTAGAGCTTTCGGCCGTCTCAATTACTGTAGAGTTATTCTCATGTCCTACTTGATCTAAAATCTCCATGGCCTTAGAAATTTCATGAACACCTTGAGATTGCTCTTTAGATGCATTTGCAATTTCATTAACCTGATTATTTACAAGATCAACATTGCCTATAATTTCATCGAGAATGACCTTACATTCATAGGCCTTTTCTTTTCCTTTATCAACGGCTTGAGTGCCTTCAGCAATCATCTCATCCATTACACTTGTCGTTGAATTAACAATTTGTTCAACTTTATTCATACTACTGTCAATGAGTTCGCGAATCTCCTCACTAGCTGAGCCGGACATATTTGCGAGGGCACCAATTTCTTCTGCTACAACAGCAAAACCTTTTCCTGACTCTCCAGCTCTTGCGGCCTCAACAGAAGCGTTGAATGAAAGAAGCTTCGTCTGAAAAACAATATCATTGATAACTTTTGTTTTCTCATTAATATTTTTAATAATATTTAAGATTTCAGAAACTTCACTATTTGTAAGTTTCATTCTACTGATAACTTTCTCATTATTCTTAGTTATATCTTCAATAGTCACCAGCATTTCATCAACACTTCCCTTTCCTTTATTTGCAGAGTTTTGACTTTTTAGTGATGTATCTTTTGAGGCCTGAGCTGATGCGGAATTTCTCTGTATCATGGCATTGATCTCTTCTACAGAAGAGACCGTTTGCTGCAAACTTGAAGCTTGATTCTGACTAGCTGCGGACAAGAGATTACAATTATCCAAACTCTTATTTGCGCCATTAGAAACGTATTCTGATGTCTTAAATAGCTTCTCAGCAATTGAAAGAAGAGGTCCACGAATATTCTTCTTAACTACAAATGAAATTGCTAAAATGATGATAATCATAGCAATAATAACTTTTGTAATATCTTCGATGAGGGCCTTATTTATTGTTGCTTTGACATCCTCAATATAAATGCCCGTCCCTAAAATCCAGTCCCAATCTTTATCGTAAGCAATATAAGATAACTTAGGAACATGCTTAGACTTATCTTTCTTATCAACCCATGTGTATTGAATAAACCCATCGCCACTTGCTTTAGCAATATCTACCATCTTAACAAAGATCTTATCTCCAACTTTATCTTTAAATGTATTAAGGTCATTTCCAACGAGAGACTTCACAGGATGCTCAACCATTTTAGGAAAACTATCATTTATCCATAAGTAGTCATCCTTGGCCTGTCCATAGCGAATGCGCCCAATTGATGCCGCCGCCATCTTCTTTGCCTGTTCCAAAGTTAGCTCACCTTTTTTTACCTTTTCTTGATGATCTTTTACAACTGCCATGGCCGCTTGAATTACGAATTGAATAGAGAGCTTCTTCTCATTCATTAAATTCTTAGACGTATTAGTATAGGAGCTATAAATAAATAATGTTGAAAACATGAAAAATGGTATCACCACAATTTAAAAGAATTTTATGTCCGATATTAATCCTCATGAAAATCTCCTTATATATTCTATAATCGGGATCAAGTAGAAAATATTTAGTTAATAATAAGTAAAGATTTCTTGAATAACCGACAAAATTAGACCTTGCCAGAAAAGCAGTCATCTAATAAATTGTTTTCATGGGATTAATGTATATGTTTCCTGTTTCAGAAGATGAGCAGGATAGAATAGATTTTGTTAATACGGGCTCAACTAAGAGTATTGTTCTTAAGACATATGGGCTACCTCTAGTCTTTTGGGGTTACCTCATTGCAATACTTGCCGTTATTGGAGCAATGTATCTGGCCGTGCAAGGTCCAATTAGAAAACTAATTGAGACTGGAGATAGTATCAATATCTATCTTGCTTACACAGTTCAAGCGACTTTAATCATTCTCCCTCTTACCCTTATCGCGCTATACTTCTATGAGAAGCTCATCACAAAATCAAAAGAGAGTTTAATTATTACTCACAGAGTATTTTGGATACCTATCTGGAAGAAAGTCATTGAGCTTAAAGATTCTGATTCTGTTGAAATTAATCACTTCATGGATAGCCCTAATGTGGCAAAAATGAGGAAAGATGCTTCGATGAAAGGATTTGAAAACAAAGGCTACTATGAGCTGTACGCCACAAATTCTAAGAATCAGTCAATCTTTGTTGATAGACATTCAAGAAAAGCTGATATGGTAAAAATGCGAGATCTTCTAAGAAAGTATTAAAATCTCCCTCGACATAAAATTGTTTTTTAGGCAGAGACAACTTCAAGGCGGCGCCGAAGGAGAATTTAGGCGGGAAAATTCATTCCGTTTAAGAAAGCCCGTTAAGACTATTCTTGTAAAGCATTATTCTATAAAATCTCTTCACTTCAAAATCAATTAATCCTAAAGTTATCATTCGCCATTTCTAAAGACTCACAGCGAAACACTTAACACTGTACTCAAATCATAAAAATTAGTTAAAATAAATACTTAATCAATCGTCTAGGATATTTAGTGAAATTAGCTCTACTCATTACCATCGTCTTTCTATCTTCATGTACACAACAGAAAGATTATTATCAAACAAATAAGAAAATAAAGAACGTTATCTTTATTATCGGTGATGGGATGGGCCCACAACAGCTCTCGCTACTTCAGCTCTATGCTAAGCATGCTCCATCTTCTAAGTTCAAGGGGCCGACAAATCTTGAAAAGCTTATGAGTATTGGAGAGACCAGCTCTGTAATGACAAATCCTGGAGGAAAGCTAGTTGTTGATTCCTCTTGTTCGGCCACTCAGTATGCCACGGGAGAATATTCTCTGCCAGAAGTCGTCGGTCTTGATTACAAAGGAAGAACAAGTGAGACAATTCTTGAAGTTGCTAAAAAAGCGGGACTAAGAACTGGACTAATCTCTGATACACGAATTACACACGCGACACCTGCCTCATATGCTTCACATAATAAAAAGAGAAGTAATGAAAATGAAATTGCTAAGCAAATGTTAGAAGTAGGACCTGATCTAATGTTATCAGGTGGACTTAGACACTTTCTACCAAGTTCGCCTACTCCAGATTCCATGAACCTCATTCCAAAAGAGTTTAAGCATAACTCTAAAAGAAAAGACGATGAGAATCTACTAACCTTTGCCAAGTCAAAGGGATACTCGCTTGCTTTTCAAAAAAGTGATTTAATGAAAAATCAGTCTAAGAAAGTTCTAGGCCTATTTTCTAATTCTGCAATGCCTAATGGGATTTGGTATACGAAAAATAAGAATAATAAAGACAGAACAATACCAACTCTTACTGAGATGACTGAGTTTGCCCTCAAGAATTTAGAAAAAGATAATGATAAAGGATTTTTCTTAATGGTAGAGGCCGGACAAATAGATTGGGCGGGTCATGGTAATGATGCAGGTCTAATGCTGCATGAACTATTGAGTGCAGATGAAATGCTAGGAGTAGTTTATCAGTGGGTAAAAGATAGAGACGATACTTTAGTCGTTGTTACGGCCGATCATGAAACAGGAGGCTTTGGCTTTAGCTACTCTGCTCATGATGTACTTAAGGAAGAGAAGGTTTCAACAGATCACTTCAAAGACGGAATTTATAAATCATACTTCAATTACGGTGAGTATAAAATTTTAGATAAAATCTATAATCAAAAATCCTCTTTTCAAGAAATGCTTCAAAATGTTTCTAAGTGGGACAAGAAAGAACAAACTCCACAGAAGATGAAGGAATACTTCGAGTCACAAATGGACTTTAAGCTAAGTGATGCTGATGTTGCTCAAATTCTTAAATCTTCAGAGAATAAGTATCATAATGAAAGTCATCCATATCTGGCGGAAAAAGAATTTCCTCACATTGAAGACTTTTCAGCTTTCTATGTTTACGGGAATAGAATTAGGCAAAATATTTTTGCAAGAGTTCTTGCAGACCAACAAAATGCAGTTTGGGCCACAGCAACTCATACTTCAACTCCAGTAATGATGGTTACAGTGGGGCCTAAGAGTCTAACTGATACATTTGATGGATTATTGCATTCAACAGAAGTTGGAAGAAAAACATTTAAGGCACTAGGGCTTAGCAAGGAATTTAGAGATTAGCTTGCTTTTCGTAATGAGTCTGACCGGCCTTAGAGATCATAGCGCCTCCAAGACAAATATTTTGTTCGTCTATTGTTATATAGAACACAATAGACTGCCTAAGAGTAACGGCCCTTTGTGACTCTTTAAAAGTAACGTGAATTAAATCTCCATCAATACTCTCAATGGTACACTCTTGATCTTTTTGTCTATAGCGTACTTTCGCTCTACATTTTAGAGGTAGTTCAAAATCAAAATTTGGAGCGACCCAAGAAATTTCATTGGCCCACAGCTCATCACAGAAAAGAGCTGGATGATTCTCACCTCTTTCAACGATCACAACATTACGTTCAATATCTTTACCTACGACAAACCAAGGCTCACCAGGTCCACCAAGACCTAGTCCCTTTCTTTGTCCAATTGTGTAGTACGCTGCACCTGAGTGCTCGCCAACAACCGTTCCATCAAGGCCTTCAAAATTTCCAGGAGTAAGCTGAATATATTGAGAAAGAAAATTTTTAAAATTCCTCTCACCAATAAAACATATACCAGTTGAATCTTTTTTGTTCTTCGTTGCTAGATCAAATTTTTCAGCGAGTGACCTAACTTCAGACTTAGGAAGATGTCCAATTGGAAAAACGACCTTGTCTAATTTCTGCTCTTGCATTGTATAGAGAAAATATGTCTGATCTTTGCCAGGATCATTACCTTTTACCAGTCTTCTTTTGCCGTCGACTAAAATATTCTGGCAATAGTGTCCTGTTGCTAAATAATCAGCACCTAACTCAAGTGCTTTGTCTAAGAAGACTTTAAACTTGATTTCTCTATTACATAGAATATCTGGATTTGGAGTAAAGCCAGCAGCGTATTCATCTAAGAAATGTTTAAAAACATTGTCTTTATACTCTTTAACGAACTCGACACTATAGTATGGAATATCTAATTTTTCGCAAACTTTGATTACATCATCATATTCTTTAGATGCCATGCAAACACCATTTTCATCTTCCTCTTCCCAATTTTTCATGAACATTCCAATTACATTGTAGCCTTGCTCTTTAAGCACGGCCGCACATACGGAACTATCCACTCCACCGCTCATACCGACGATGATAGTAGTTTCTTCATTAGGTTTAATCTGATTAGGTACTATATTTTGCATTAGGTTTATGTAACAGGAAAAAGACGTAATATAAAGAGCTATGGTCTAAAATATATCATAGCTCCAAGCAAGGGTACTGGCCCCAATATAGGAGAATGCGTTGTATAAGGTCTTGAAATTCAAAGTTTCAACAAAATCATTGGATGTATGGTGTCTAGTGGAGTTAAAGTCATCTTCCCAATTTTGTGAAAAAGTCACTGCTGCAAAGGACTCGTCCCAAAAACTAATATGATCTCCCGAGTTGAAGCTGCTAGAAACAACATCGAACCGGATTCCACTTGATGACTTATCTCCGGCCCTTTTTAAACTAGAAATAAGTTTAGAATCAAGGCCATGAGAAGCATCAGATTCTTTTCTAATATAGGCCTTAAAGTTGTTATACTTCTTTTTCTTATCACTAGATTTTGAGTCATGGCCTAGCATCAATAAGTTAACAAAGCCTGCAAATTTCTCTTTTCTAAGAGTAGACTTATACTTTTGAACAAAGGCCCTAGAGCCAAGAAAACCAAATTCTTGAAAATCAAAGAATACGATCCTGATCGTTTTAGGAGTACTAACTTCCGATAGAACTTCAATTAAAGAAAGAAGGGACGCCACACCCGAGGCATTATTATCTGCTCCAGGTTGTTTGGCCGAAAAGTCTATAGACAGGTTTTTCTTATCATAGGCAATGGTATCGTAATGGGCACCAAGAATGATTACTTCTTGAGGTGAGATCGTTCCCTTTTTCTCCCAAATGATATTCTTACCCTTTACTTGTCTGAATTTTTCAAGTTGAGCAATCATTGAATTGGTAAAGTTATTCCACTTAATATAAGTCTCAGAGTCTTTAGGATACTTACCTGCAATTTCTTTTTGAAAGTCTTTTCGATAGATAGAGATTCCGTGATCTATATCTGGTACAAATTCATCAACATAGAGCAAAGACTTGGAGTCTAAATTCTTAATTCTGTTAACTAACCAAGGAGCGACTTTGGCATGGGAATTCGTACCAACCATTCTATTTGGACCACAGCACCTTACAAAATCTCTTAAGTGATTAATTAGATAATTCTTCTTATACTTTCTAAAAATATTTCTAACAGAGGACATACTCTGAATATTCTTGTCGTAATCTCTTAGAACAAAGTTTCCACTGGCAGATGTGGCCACATTTATTAATAAAAATAATAATAAGATTCTACAATTCAAATTCAACAACTTTTCTCTCTTCTTTTTCACCAGTTAATTCTTCTTCTATTTTACTCTTTGGCAATGTCCTGAACTCGCCATCATCGAAGAAGCCGGCATGCCTAACAACACCAGAACCAATAACTTTTCCACCAATACCTCTTTTATTGTAGAAAACCTGATATCCACCGCGAGGACATTGTCCAGTACGTTCTTTTTCGAATTCCACAACTACAGTTCTGTTATTTTTAAAATATAAAGTACAAGGCAGCTTCTCACCGTTAGGCTCAGTTTGAACATAACACTTCATGGGTCTTGATAAATCCATTGAAGGGTCGTGGGAAAAACGCATTAATCTACAATGAGTATAATAATGACGATCTATGTAATCCACGTACACCAACTGCTTTCCAGGATAGATCTTTATAACATGAAGGTTCTTATCTAATTGACTAGTCCCCCTGACATGTAACTCAGATTGGTTTAAGTGATAGAGATGAACTCCGTCATGCTCTCCTACAGTAGTCTCATCGTTATAATTGATAAGTATTCCTTCTTTTCGCAGACTAGGCGGAGAGAAACGTTCGACGATATCGACAAACTCAGGATCATAGAAGAATGATTTTCTTATTTCCTTACTCGCCTTATTATCTTTAAGAAATTTTATACCAAGAAGGCCTGCAATCTTTTCGACTTCTGTGCTTTTTATTTCGGCCAATGGAAAAACAAGCATAGACAGTTCAGCTTGAGATAATCTACTAAGTCCATAGGTTTCGTCATTAGCGACATCGTTTGGAACTAAGAGACTATAGACACCAGACTTTTGGTTTTTGAATACTTTGGCCATATGACCAGTAGAAACCATAGTGGCCTTTAACTGCTTTGCCTTTGAAATAAGGGTTTCAAGCAGAACTTTATTCCAAGCTATAATTGCTTCAAAACTCTCTCCCGCCAACTTTGTAGAAACAACAGGCTCGATAACTCTGGCATAGAAAAGAGATGATACATTAGTTCCATAAAAAGGAATTTCTAGTTGATCACAAATAAGTTTAACCTTATCAAGATCTGCGGGATTCCAAGTTTTAAAACAAGGGTAATCATATTCATGAAAAATGACTCCAAGACCAATTACATTTAAACCTTGTTTCTTTAGTAGATATGCGGCCACAGTAGATTCCAGTCCACCATCCATACCAACAACTACTATTTCCCGAGTATTTCTATCAACCTTATTCATATTAATCCTTGAATATTATCAATAGTATATCAAAGAACGAAAAAAATTAAAGTATGCACAATTTTTAACTATTTAAAATAATTAACTCACTTTACTTAAGTACGGACAAAATTGATCCGAAAAGAAGTTAATGATAGCAAGAAAACCTCCAACTATTACCACCGGGGATATATTACTTTTCGAAGTAAATAATCAACAACACAACCAAAGTCAGCTCAAAGATTTTTTAAACTTCTTAAAGTTTTGTGGAAAAAGAGGTTCGCTTAAATTTAACCATATTGAAGAGAAGGCAACTTTAATTAAAGGCCTTACTTTGAAAGAAAATATCTTACTCGATACTGGAATAGAAATTACGCGTGATAGTGATCTATTCAAGATTCTTGAAAATAGAGGTCAATCATACCTTTGCCAACTTGCAAAGAAGATTACAAACCTAAATCTCTATCCAAACGAAGTCGATATAGAGACTAAGAAGATTGCGGCCTTAATCAAAACTCTGGCCAGCGAAGCTGAATATATTCTTTTAGAAAAACCAGAGAAATATCTCTCTAAGGCCAATACCGAGCTCTTTCTCGCTGCATTATTTCAATCAATGACACAGAGAAAACAAATTCTACTTCTTACTAGTGAAAAGCGTAATCTATGGCTTTCTCATATTAGTAAGGTCGTTACCCGTTCAGAAACCGGACGCTTCACTCTTGACGCAGTTTTAGGAAAAGATGATATCCTAAACCACGGTCATTTAGAGTTTTCCATGAATTCACAGACCTTGAAAAAAGCTGCCTAATATTTGACAGATTAAGGTGCCTAATCGGATAATATCTTGAAATAAAAGATAAACCACACAAACACAGAGACAAAATGACAAAGAAAAATACTTTGAATTTTATCGACATCTTCGCGGGTGCAGGCGGACTCTCGTGCGGGCTAGAACTCGCAGGACTCAATTGCCTACTGGGAATAGATTACGACAAATATGCAATGCAGACATTTGCAAAGAATCACCGTAAGGCACAAGCTTTTTGTGGTGATATAAGAAAGCTTCAAAAGAAAGAATTGCTAGAGAAGTTAGATGGTAACCCAGTTCATCTCGTTGTTGGTGGACCTCCATGCCAAGGTTTTTCAACTGTAGGCCTAGGTAATCCTGATGACATGAGAAACACTCTCTTTCTTGAATTTTGTCGTGTGGTAAGAATAACCAAACCATACTTCGTCATTATTGAGAATGTAACAGGACTTCTTGCTAAAAAGAATGAGGATACTTTACAGAATATCTTTAAAAAATTTAAATCTCTTGGATACGATATGGATGTCCAAGTTATGTCCTCACAAAACTATGGTGTTCCAGAAAAGAGAAGAAGAACTATTCTTATTGGAACAAGAATAAATGTAGAAATAGAATTTCCAAAGAAAACCCATGATGTCGTCATTGCAAAAACCCATCGTCCTTCGATGACTGTGGGTGATGCTCTTAGTAATCTCGCAACGAAATCAGGTGAGTTCCTAAATCATGACCTTGATAGTGCGCACTTGAAATCGAAGATAGAGAAAAAGAGAATTGCGAGAATTCCTGAAGGTAAAGGTATTCGCTACGAAGCTGATGAGAAGAAGTACTTTACTCCATCACTAAAGCTTGGTGTGGACTGGAAGAATCTAAGAGAGAATAGATTTCGTCAAACAAAGTATCAAAGACTTGATCGCTCACTTCCAAGTCCAACAATTATGACACATAGACATAGTTACTTTCATCCAGTTGAGGATAGATACTTAACTCAAAGAGAAGCTGCTGCCCTACAGAGTTTTCCGAATAATTTTGAATTCATGGGACCTCTTTCTGCACAGTGGAGACAAATTGGTAATGCGGTACCTCCTCTTATGGCCAAAGCAATCGGAAAGAGCATATTAAAAATGTATAAGAATTATCTAAACGAAAGAGACTCTAAAGCATTAAAAAAAGAAAATACAAAAACGAGAATTAGAAATGTTAGAGAGACAGCTTTTGTTTACAAGAAATAATTTTTACCTTCTAGTTACACTCGTATTCTTATCGAGTTGCTCCACAACTAGTAAGCAAAACTGCCTTATTAACAGGGCCGCTTTTGACATTGGTTCGGGCTCAACTAAGATGACTGTTGCAAAAGTGGACCAGTGTAAGAATCAAATTGTAGAAGTACTTTTTGAAGATCAAAGTTCAGTGACATATAAAGAATCATTATATGAAAATAATAATAGCTTTTCAGAAAAGATTATCAAAGAAGGTATTGAAGAGCTTCAAGAGCTAAAGCAAACTGCGCTAGATCTAGGAGTAAAGGAATTTCAGGGATTAGCAACTGAGGCCTTTAGGAACGCGAACAACGGAACTGAGACCATAGACAGAATAATTAGTGAAACAGGTATTGGAATTAAGGTCATTACTCAAGAGCTAGAAGCAAGATATGGCTACCTTGGGGCCAAGACGAAACACCCATTTAGCGATAAAGACAATATTGTCGTTTGGGATATCGGTGGCGGATCAATGCAGATGACCTATGTTGAAGATGGTAAGTTTCATTTCTATCTCGGAAAACTTGCAAGCGTAAGTTTCAAAGAAAAAGTTTTAGAAAATTACTACGGTGCTGGGACGAAATCCCCTAATCCTCTAGGAAAGTCAAAGGCGAAGAAATCACTTGCCCTATCAAGATTCTTTGCCCATGGAAATGTTCCAGAGCACGTAAAGAAGTATATTGAAAGAGCGAGAGTCTTTGGTATAGGCGGAGTTCATTACTACTCAATTCGTAAGCAGGCCTTGAAGAAAGGTCATATATACAATCAACCACAACTGAGAATTGCCCTTAATAAAAGGTCTAAGCTAAGTGATAGGCAAATTGGAGGAAAGTATGCCCCAACAGATGTCACAAATATTGCCTTAGTACTAGGTTTTATGGAAGCATTAGGAATCAGAAAGGTTGAGTCTTATAAAGTAAATATGTCTCACGGACTCTTTTTAGATCAAGACTTATGGTAAAAGCTCTTTTCATAATAGCGCTCAGTTTGTGTGTATATTCATGCACATCAACACCTACAGTAGATTACAAAGAGCTATATTCTAAAAAAGAACATGGTAGCAAATTCTTAGAAATCGATGGCCAAATGATTCACTATAGATCATTTGGTAAAGGTAGGCCTGTACTTCTTTTGCACGGTATTTGTGATAGTCTACACACCTGGCGTCACTGGAAGGATGGACTTGTCCAAAGTAAATTTCAGTTCATCTCTATTGATCTTCCCGGCTATGGGCTAACAGGCCAGTGGAATAAAAGTTACACAACACAGAATTATATAGATCTCATTAATAAGTTTTTGCAAAAGCTTGAAATAGAAAATGTATCAATTATAGGAAATAGCCTTGGTGGATATATGGCATGGAATTATGCTCTAAAGTATCCCAATAAAGTTAACAAACTAGTCTTAATCTCACCGGCAGGATATCCACTAGATCCTCCTTTTGTTGTTCACTTTGGGCAAGATAAGTTTACGAGATGGTTGGCCACAACTTTTTCAAACCAATTTATTTATAAAAAAATAAGTGAGTCAGTCTTCTATGATGCAAGCAAGCTATCCCAATACGATAATGATCGCTTCTATCACTTAAGCCTGATTCCAGGCAATGCACAAGCGTATATGGATACCTTTAATGTGATTCTTAAACTTTCTAAACAAGTACCGAATCTCAAAGAACTTAAAACACCTACTCTTCTACTTTGGGGAAAAGAAGATGCTTGGATACCTTATGAGCAAACCAGCAAGTGGAAAGAGGATGTAGAGAACTTAAAACATATTAGCTATGAGAAAGTAGGTCATGTTCCTCAACTTGAAATTCCTCAAAGAAGCTTAAAAGATATTATTAGTTACTTGCAAACTGAATAACAAAGCACGTATTATCATCACTATGATCCACAAAGATATCACCACTATGCTCTTGCATAATTCTCTTACAATTAGATAGACCCAGGCCAGAGCCGACTCCAACACCTTTAGTTGTATAGAATGAGCTGAATATTTTCTCACTCACTTTAGGGTCTATTCCCTTACCGCAGTCTCTTAGTTTAACTTGTTTTAGGTCTGGAAGAAATTCAACACTAACCCACTTTTCTATTTCTTCTAGTTCATTAATTGCATCACAAGCATTACTTAGAAGATTAACAAAGACTTGAAAAATACGAGTCTCATTAACTTCTTCAATAAATTTACGATCTCTTCCTACAACTTTCAAATCAATATGAGATTGATGAAATTTATGATTACAAATATCAACAGACTCATCAAAGATTTTAATAATATCTTGTTTTACAAAAGGATCATCTTCACCAGTACGTGCAAATACTTTTATAGAGTCTACGATTTTTAAAATTCTATCTGAAGTTGCCTCTATCCTATATGCAATTTTCTCTAATTTCTCAGGATTCTGTGGACCTAGACGTTTGAGCATCTGAGCACTTCCTGAGATGACTGTTAGTGGATTTTTTATATCGTGAATAATTCCTGCCACCATTTCACCTAAGGCGGTAAGCTTTTCATTGAATTGAACCTGACCTTCAAGTCTTTTAATATCTGTTATATCGACGCCAATAAGAACTGCCTCTTGAGAGTTATTAATCTTATTAGCACTTACCCAAAAGATATGGTCAATACCATTAACAGTGGATTTAATCTCCTGAGAAATTGACGATTGAGAGGAATTAAAGAGTTTTTTTACAAAGTTAAAGAAGAACTTATTATCCGTGTAGAAACCTACTTTGTTTCCAATAAAGTCAGTAGGTGCTAAATCACAAAGCTGCGCTAAAGTAGAGTTAACTTTAATATATTCCATTTCTGAATTTACAACTGAAATAGTGCAAGGAACAGCATCAAATATATTCTCGTATAAAGAATCAACCTCAACCGCCGACTCAAGAGTTAATGACTCTAGCTCAGATCGAGAGATTGTCACCTCATCATCTTTACAATGATTCTTTAAAAGATATTCTTTAAGCTGTTCGTAAGTTTTAAAATTCATAACATCCTATCGGAAGTTTTTTTACAGAGATAAACTCAAGATTCCTTAAGTTGAACTTTATCCGTGGCCTTTTGTAAACTCGCAAAGAAACCTTTACTTTCAAGTAACGCCCTAGGGTTTCCGGACTCAACTAGTCGGCCTTTATTGAAAACAAGAAGATTATCGCAGCTCATAATTGTATCAAGTCGATGAGCAATAATAAGACAAGTCTTAGATTCCATAATCTCATTAACGGCATTATGAATAATCTTCTCATAGTGCGGATCTATATTTGCGGTTGCTTCATCAAGGATAAGTATCCGAGGGTTTTGCAATAGTACTCTGGTTAAACTAAGTAATTGTCTCTCGCCTACACTTAGGTTTTCTCCATTTTCTAAAACAATTGAATCTAGAGTTATTGCTGATTCTTGCATTACTTGCAAAAGACCTGTTGTTTTAGCACAATCAAGTAGAACTTCGTCAGTAGTGTCCTTGTCTGCACTTAAGTTCTCTCTTAAGCTGCCATGAAAGATGATTGGGTCCTGCGAAACGAAGCCGATAGATTTTCTTAAAAAATTACGCTCATAATCTCTAATTGAGATACCATCAACCAGAATGTCACCCTTTTGAAACTCATATAATCGAGATAGAAGACTCACAGTTGTGGTTTTACCACAACCAGTAGTTCCAACAAGTCCGATCTTCTGTCCTTTTTCAATATTAAAGCTAACATCTTTTAAAACCCAATCATCGAGATTATAACTCATCCAAACGTTAGAAAACTCAATTCTACCTTCGAGATCAACTGAATTAAGAGATCCATTATTTCCCAGTACATCTAATTCTGTTTCATGAGAAAAGAAGCTTGCAACCCTCTCACCACTTGTTAGGGCCTGTTGAATAACGTGGATCTCTCGCGCCAACATCATGATAGGAGAAAAGAATCTTTCACAGTATCTGATAAATGCAACAAAAACTCCTACGCTAAGAGTTCCGGCCATGACGGCCTTACCACCGAAAAAGACAAGGCCCATTAATGGTAGCGAACAGAGAAATGCAGTAAAAGGTCTAGACCATGCATAAAGAAAATTCGCACTTAATTGGGCCTGCTGGTGGCTAATCACAGCATCATCAAAATTCTGTCTAGACCATTGCTCAAGTCCATATGAGCGAATGACATCTATACCATTAATATATTCATTTAATTTAGAATTAAGCGCACTTGAGTGTTTAGACATACTTCTATTTACATCACGGACTTTTTTCTTAGTTGCAAATACGAATAAGACGGCCGGAAGCATGGAGCTTACGAGAATAAGTCCCAACTTTAAATCTGTTATACACATCGCACTTGCTGCGATAATTGCCATAAAGATTGCATTAACAAAGCGACCAATAGTTGAGGTAAAAAATTCTTCCACACCTTCAACATCATGAGTAAGTCTAGTTATAACTCTTCCCTGAGGTTGTCTATCGTAGAAATTAAGGGGTAATTTATGAATAAAGTTAAATAGAGACTTTCTAATATCTAAAATCGTCGAAGAAGCATTTATAATTAGAATTCGTCTACCGCTCCACTGAAAAGCTAGTCCCAGGATTTCAAGAGCGATAATACTAATGGCCCAAAATGTTGAGGCATCAATATCCTTAACGAGGAGACCTTTTTCAACTAGAAACCCCATTGATCTAGAAGAGAAAATTGCCACAAGAGAACTTAGCAACATTAGAAAAAGAGCAATGAAGAAGCTCTTCTTTCTAGGGGCAGCATAGCGCATAAGAAATTTAATAGCACTAAAATCACTAATAAACTTATTCTTTACGTTAGTTTCATCTTGTTCATCTTTATGTAGATATTGTTTCTCACTCATTAGTATCACCTTCAAGTCTATCTAGATGAAGAAACTTAGAGCAGTACTTCAAAGTGGACTTTCTATGGGCGACCCAGACAAGCGTTGTTGAGCTTAATTCTCGATCAAGGTTTTGTAATATCTTCTCTTCAGTAACCGTATCCACTGCACTTAAACAATCATCCAAGAATAGAACTTTTGGATTCCTTGCTAAGGCCCTGGCCAAGGTCAAGCGCTGCTTTTGCCCACCTGATAAGTTAATTCCCCACTCACCTAAGGCAGTATCTAATTTATTTTCAAAGTTTTTAACATCTTCATCAAGTCCGGCCAATTCAAGGTAGTACCAAATATCTTCGTCACTAAGATCATTGTCCATACAAATATTTTTCTTGATAGTGTCCGCAAATAGAAAAGGTCTTTGTTGAACAATGCTAATATAATTTCTAAGTTCATTATGCTCATAGGAGTTGAAGTCTCTTCCGTGAAAAAAAATCTTACCAGTATAGTTTCTCTCTATCCCACTTAAAAGATTTAAAAGCGTTGTTTTCCCTGTTCCAATCGCTCCAGTGATTCCAAATCGCTCACCAGGAAGCAAAGAAAGATTTAACTTGTTAATTAATTCTCCTTCACTTTCAGCATAAGAGAAACTTAGGTCTTTAACTTTTAAAACATATTCGTCTTCTTTAATTGGTTCACCTTTATTGAAGAGGTGATCTTCTTTCTCGTTGATATAAATCTCATTAAGTCTTTCAAGACTTGTCGTCCCTTTTTTCCAGTCAGAAATAATAAAGCCCATTTCCATGAGAGGATCTTGTAAAAGAAAGATGAGCCCTTGCATTGTCACAAAGTCTCCGACACTCATTTGGTTTGAAATAACAAGATTCATTCCTAAAGCAAAGAGAACAATATAACTTACAACAGAGGAGCCTCCCATAACGGGGATATACTTTAATGAAGTTTCAAGTGCATCTCTTCTAACGTCTTTGTACTTATCCGCACTATCAACTAGTCTCTTAACCCAAAAATGTGCCGTCTGAGTTAGCCTCTGTAGCTTCACAGTACTAATGACCTGAGAAACAAGATCATTAAACTCACCCAGCTTTTTCTGAGATCGCTTAAATTTTATAATTTCACTGGCGGATAACTTCTTCACCAGCACAGGTAATATAGAGAGCACAACGATAGAAACAATTGTCATCTTCCAACTGATTAATAACATCGAAGCGATTGTTAGAATTCCCAGGAATAGGACATCAACAAAACCAACGATAGTGAATCCAAATATAAATCGAGAAGAATTAACATCACTATTTGAGGCATTCATTAAGTGCCCCTTAGTAAAAGAAGTGTTAAGGTCCCCTCTTTTAAAATATCTTACGTTATCCCAGATTTTTTTTCGAAGATAAGCGGAGGCCATATGTGTTTGTCTACCAAGAGTAATTCTCCAGCCCATTCGACCAATGGTGATAAGTATTCGACAAATAACAAAGATCCAAAAGATACGATAAAAAGTATCTAAATCGTTTTGCCCAATGAAGTATTTAGGAATAGGATCAGAATTTAGAAAGTTAATTACCCAGCCAACGATTCGAGTTGTAAGAACTTGGCAAATATTAGTTAGAAGCACCATAAGTATACCAATTATATAATTGGTCTTATGGTCACTAATATATGTTTTCCAAATAGAAAGAGATGATGAGTTAGACATGATAAAATTCTAGGCCTCTCATCTCCTTTTGGAAAGAAACTTTAAGCGATTTGTTTAACTAACCACGAACAAAATTCATCTAGTTCTTCGATAATCATAGGCAGCTGCTTCTTTACGTTATCAACAGCACTTTTCACTGCGTCGACACTATATGATATCTGACAAAGAGAGGCCGTTAATAATTCAATCATTTCAGGATGAAGAGAGTCAGAGTAGATAACACAGTCCGTAATTATCCCTTTATGAGAATCTAGATGAACTTCCATTCCACCCCACGAAAACCTCTCTTCTAAAGTGTGAGTAAATTTTGGCGTCTCACCAAATCTCCACTTCCAGTCTTTAAGAGTTTCATAGTAGCTATTTAATTTAGCTACGGACTTCAAATAATCATTATTTAAAATCTCAACTTCACATTTTTCATTATAGTGATCTGAGAATTCTTTTATGATGGCCTTGCAAAGCTCGTCGTGATTTAGCTCGCTATTATATTGAGTTAGGTTTGCTACTCTCGCCCTTACGCTTTTAATTCCCTTACTTTCGAGTTTCTTCTTACTCGGATTTAGATATTGCCCTAATTTAGTAAGATCGGCATTTATAAGAAGAGTTCCATGATGGAATGAACGATCTTTTGTTTCTTTAAATGCAGAGCCACTGATCTTCTTAGCACCTTCATGGTCATCAACCAATATATCGTTACGACCTGATGCATAGGCTTTGATACCAAATTGCTCTAGTGCAGAAATAATGATTTTATTATTAACACTCTTATCATAATTTTGCTTTGAGCTCATAAATGTAAAATTTGTATTTCCAAGATCGTGATAGACGGCGCCACCACCACTTTGCCTGCGGGCCAGCTTAATAGAGTCTTGCTCCATTTTCTCTGTGTTACACTCTGTCCAAGGGTTTTGAAAACGACCTATGACTACAGTATCTGAATTTCTCCAAAGATAGAGAACATGAGTCTCTGGGTCCATATCCCTGAAGATCCAATCTTCAGTGGCAAGATTAAACCAGGGATCAAAAGTTTCAGATACAAGAATTCTTAATTTAGACATAAATACTCCTCACTACTATGTAGCAAGGAATAATATGATTGTCTTTTCTAAATGCATTAAATTACTGATCGATAGAGATCTTAACATTCACAAGCCCAGCTCTCATTCTCATGATGAACGATGGAATTGGTTGACCATTCTTTTCTCTGCCGGCCAATGTATAGACTTTACGGACATAGAAATCCATATTCTTTAAGAAAGTTTTTGTCTTAACCTTAATGAAGATTCCTTTCATCGTAACACGCATAGGAATAATATTAGTGTCACGCAGGTAAGTACCTATTTCATGATCTACGTCTTTATGAAGTTGATTCAATGGTGGAAGCCAAGACTCAGATATGATTGGTAGAGATATTTTCTCAGTAAGAAATCTCTTTATTTCACTTTTTTGAACACTCGTAACAACATCAGTAAATTTAATCTTCGCTTTATTCTTTATTTTAGCGTAACGAATTTCATCAATCTTTCCATCATCACCTTTTTCGTGGATTGGAATAATAATTCCATCTTTATTGATTGTGAAAATTTTAGCAAAGTAAGTATCATCTTTTTTACCAAACTCAATTCTTGCAATTCCTGCAACAACATCTTTTACTTTCTCATCTAGTTGTTCGCCCGTAATTTTCTCAAATGCATTAACCAGCTGAACGATGTCTTCATTCTTTAATTCATACTCTCCCACTTCTGCGAGATAGCGTAAAATATAGAGAGTTAAAGTAAGTCCATCTCCTACAGCATAGTCGTCACTCATGGCCTCTTTAACTAAGAATATTTGCTTAGCAACTTTTTCGTAATCATCTAGGCCTAGACCAGATAAATTTCTATCGCTATTAGATGTTCTATTAGTAGAGCTATCTATATCTGTATCAGGAGTGTTTGGCGTAGAGCTCATAACATCATCAACAACAGGGTCGATATTAACATTGTCAGTATCTGCACTCACAAAATGAATAGATAGAATTAAACACATAAGTAATTTGATAATATGTTTGCCGTTTAACACAATTCCTCCAAATAGATATATAATGAGCTATATATAGCAAAATATAGGCCAACATAAGCTATTGAGAATATGTTCTGAGGGTGGTTATACTTTGGACAATGAGTATCATTTAGACACTTTTACAACGCAGAGATAGGGCGAATTGCCCCCATTCTTAGATAGAATAAGGGCCCTCTAAATTACTGAAATTGCTATTCAACAGTGAACTCTTCTTTAACATTTAAATCATCTTCATTAATAGCGTCAGGGTCATATTTGAAGTCTTCTTTTACGGCAAGATCAGGATCATATTCATAACGTTTCTCCCAATTTCTCCCATCATCGTGACTCTTAATTTTCTGCATATTTCCAAGACCTTTAACTTTAGATTTTGATCTTGTAAAAGAAAGCCTGCGCTTTTTTTCCCTTGCCCCTTCTTCTTTAGTAAGGACTTTTGCCAAAACCATTTTATCAATAATATTATCCATAGTTTCTTTGGCAAATTTTGTTAATTTACGATCCTTATAAGACTGACCATAACGAACAGGACTAGGAAGTAACATAGCTAAGAATGCTCCTTCATAGGCATTTAAGTTCTTTGGAGACTTTTTAAAGTATTTCTTAGAAGCGGCCTTAATTCCATAAAGGGACTTTCCGTATTGAATAATATTGAGATATATTTCTAAAATTTTGTCTTTAGACACTTTCTTCTCAAGGTAGAGAGTAATTAAAAGCTCTCTAAACTTTCTTTGAACTGTTCTATCGTTACTTAAGAATAAGTTCTTTGTCACTTGTTGAGAAATAGTACTTGCACCTCTGAGTTTCTCACCTTTTATTCCATCTAATGCAGCTTCTTTAACTTGAGAGAGATCAACCCCATCGTGACCATAGAAAAACCAATCTTCACTTAACATAATGGCCTTAACAGCATGAGGAGAGATATCTTTTAATTGAACCCAACCCTTAGGCATCTTTTCTACAATTGAATATTCAACTGGAGATTTCTTATCCTTGGTTAATTCAACTTTAACATACTGCTTTTCAAGCTTACCTATATCACCAAAAGGAATTTTGAAAATATATAGGGCCACAATAATGAGCAGTACAAAAATTGATAATAGTGGTAGTAGAATTCTCTTTTTCATAATTATGCCTCTAAAGTACTAAATTTAATTTCTCTTTTGCTATGGCCTATCATTTCAAATTGAGATGAAAACCTCTCTGCTAAAGCACAAATTGTAAGGGAGGGGTTAACTGCGAGATTTGCAGGTATAACACTCGCATCACAAATATATAAACCATTATATCCAAAAACTTCGTGATTAGTATCCACCACTCCAGTGTCTACTGTTTGGGCCATCACTGCTCCGCCTAGCACATGGGCCGTTGCAATACTTCCAGCGGCCACTTCCAAACTACAGTTAAGGGCCTGCCCATCAATATTCTTCGCTATGATCTTTGCACTTTCTTGTGCAACAGGGATTGATGTCTCCATAACCTCGTCTCCCATATCTCCAATTAATCCCTTAGTGAATCCTCTAAACATAGTTCTACCAAAGCGTAATGACATCTTTGAATCAAGAGACTGCATAACTAAGAGAATAACAGAGTTTGATGCCCAATCTCTACTTAGGAGTATTTTTGAAAAGGGGATAAAGTTTTGAACTAAACTTCTTATCATCTTAAAGGGTCTAGAAAGACGAGAACCACTTTCGGTTAGAGGTACTGTCAAAAGCTTCATAAAGTCACTTCCTTTAGGATAGCGAACAGCTTCAATCTTTGTGTGTTCATCTGGTCTGATTTGAGCTCCAATGGCAACACCTTCAGATAAATCCCCTCTATACTTCTTACTGGTAACCCCCAATAGACTCTCGCCATTAGTTCTTACCACTTCACCTAGTCTATTTGAGATATCTGGAAGAGTTTTATGAACGAGCTTATTTCGATAGAGAATATCTAACGTTCCCATTACTCCGGCACTTAGAATAACTTTCTTTGCTTTAAAGACTCTCTTCTTTCTAAATATTCCACAGGTATTGAAAGTTGTAACGACATATTCATCATCAACTTTTTCAATTTTATCTACAGTAGTCTCAGCAAAGATATCTGCCCCCCACTTACTTGCAAAGTGAAGATAATTCTTATCTAGAGTATTCTTTGCTCCCTCAGGACAACCAATCATACAACTTCCACAACTTGTACATGATCTTCTTTTAGGGCCATCGCCGCTAAAGTATGGGTCATCCTGATCTACTCCCTGCTCACCATCGAAGTAAACTCCAATATTTGTTTCTTCAAATGTGTGATGACAGTTGAGTTCTTTTGAAAGTTCTTCTAGTATTTTTTCACCTGCATGAAGTTTAGGGTTCTTAGTAACACCTAACATTTTAGAGGCCGTATTATAGTGATGATCTAGTTCAGTATTCCAATCTAAGTTAGAAGGCCAAAATGAACTGTTGAAAATCTTCTTAGCAGGACGTAGCAAAGTATTTGCGTAAACTAAGCTTCCCCCTCCAACTCCTACTCCATGAAGAACCAAGAGATTCTTTAAAACTGTAATGGATTGAATTCCAAAACATCTAATAATAGGTGCCCAAAGATAGTTATATATATCCCAGTTAGTTTTTGGAAATTTTGACTTCGATCTGTAATCACGCCCTTTTTCTAAGAGCGCAACTTTGTAGTTCTTCTGCGTGAGTCTACAAGCACTAACCGAGCCGCCAAAACCACTACCTACAATGATAAAATCATAGCTATCCATCACATTACCCCTAATCAATACATATACTATCTCATTCTAACGCGAAGGCCATTTGCAGTCTAACTATTCGTTAATATGACGGAGATGACCAATAAACTGGGCATATAAAATAAACTACTGACAAATAAGCTTGCATTAATCTGAGTCTAAACATCAGGTATAGAAATATAAAATAATATTACATTTCATCCTCAACTCATTATTTGCGATAAACTAGACGTATTTTAAATCAGGAGGATTTATGAAAACCCTAGCATTAATAGCTTTGCTATTATCTTTATCAACATTTGCCAATTTGCATCAAGCTCCACCATCTCTAAATCTTGGAAGAGATGCATTAGGTGTATTCGTCGATTTCAAAACGGCCCACTCAGTGCTGAGTTATGATATTTCAAAGAGAAAATTAACGGCCTCTACTAAAATTAAATTTATTCAAGAATCTAATGGAAAACCAATATTTGACCTAGTTGAAACTCCAACGAAGATCATGATTAACGGAAAAGAAGTTAGCTCTCAAACAACTAGTTTAGACGGAGTATCAACAGTCAGATATCTAGATAGAACTCTTCAGGCCGGTGCCCACGAGTTAGTAATTGAAAATGAAATTACTTCAAATCTCTCATGGAGTTCAGATTATGTGAGAAGTGCCTTTTGGATGAGTGATCTAAGTGACAGACAATATCTAGAGCAATATCTACCAACAAATTTAGAATTTGATCAATACGAAAATAATTTTGAAATAAAAATTTTAAATTCTGAAGTTGAACACGTTCTTTACACTAATGGTGAAGTAACAGAACTTGAAAGAAACCACTGGCAAGTTAAATATCCTGCAACATTCACTGCTAGTTCACTATTCTATCACTTATCTAAAAAAGGTCTAAAAGACGAATTAAAAAAAGTCTATAAATCAATTGATGGTAGAGAGATTCCAGTAACAGTTTACTCTAATCAGTCAGTGACTCGATTTATGAATAAGGCACTTTCCGTTCTTGCTGAGTTAGAAAAAGACTACGGGCCATGGCCACATCCTCAATTGATTATCTACGGAGCAGGCTCTGGCGGTATGGAGTATTGTGGAGCTACGATTACAAGCTTTAGTGCCTTAGGACATGAATTGATTCATAGCTACTTCGCGAGAGGAATTATGCCTGCACATGGGAATTCTGGATGGGTAGACGAAGCTATAGCGAGTTGGAGAGATTCAGGTTATAAGTCTTACTCTACATTTTCATTATCTAAAACGGATATGGCATCTCATTCAACTTATAAGAGAACCACCGATCGTCGTGCGTACACGAAGGGAATGAAATTTATTGGGCATCTGAATTTAAAGTTTTCAAAGCAAGAAAGTTTTAAGGTATTTCTAAAGAACTTCTTTAGTGAGAGAAAGTTTAGACCATTCAAGACACATGAGTTTCAAAAAGCGATTGAGAACTACTATAACGTTTCTCTTGACGATGAATTCAATAAGTATATCTATGGAAAAAATGGTATTGATAAAGAGGATACAACTCCAGTTGAAAATATTTACCATGTTCAATTAACTTCTAAACAATTACGAGATCTGCTATAATCTATAAGGCCGCAAAATGCGGCCTTTTTTTATGGAAGAATTATGGCCCACTATGCAATTGACTTTGGAACCTCAAACTCACTACTAAATTATATTTGCGATTCAGGAACGATTACTCCTGTGCCTCTTGAAAAGGACGGATCCTTCATTTTAAGATCACTCTTATTTACTCCAAGCAAGGGAAAGTGGTTCTATGGAAAAGAGGCCATTGAACAATATGTAGAAAATGATGGAGAAGGAAGATTTTTTAGATCCCTCAAGAAATTCTTACCTGAAGCAAACTATAGTGGTACAGAAGTCCATAATCGAAAAATGAAAATCACTGAGTTAATTTCAGTATTTCTTAGGGAACTCAAGCACAGAGCAGATAGCTTTACACAATGTGAAGTTGATAAAGTAGTTCTCGGTAGACCAGCAATGTATTCCAGAGACAAGAAGTCTGACCAATTAGCTGAAGACAGAATGAGACAGGCTGCTGAACTAGCTGGCTTTAAGGAGATCATTTTTTGTCCTGAACCACTTGCTGCTGGACTAGATTTTGATAAAGATAATAAAGAAGAAAAAATCGTTCTCATCGCAGACTTTGGAGGAGGAACTTCAGATTTCACTCTCATGAAGCTGCATAGTGGAACTTACTCACAAGATGATATTTTAGGACTCAGTGGGGTCTTTGTGGCAGGAGATGCCATAGACGGCGAAACAATGAATAAATTCATCTCAAAACACTTTGGTTCTGACTTCGAATATCAAGTTCCCTTTGGAAATAATATATTAAAATTCCCTAAGCTTCTTTTAAATAAGCTTTGCTCCCCCGCACACATAACTCACCTTAGAGAGAAAGAAACATGGGAGTACTTAAAAGAAATCCAAAAATTTTCTATTGATGAAGAAAGTAAAAGAAAGCTAGATCAATTATTTACACTTGTAGAGTGCCAGCTAGGCTTTCCTATTTTCAATGAAATTGAGCAGGCCAAGATCTCCATTTCAACAAACCCTAACGATCAATATATTTTCCAGTATAAGTATCCTGGGATAAATATAAATCAGGAGATTTCTCCAACAGAATATTATCAAAAGATTCAGGTGGTAATAGATAAAATCATAGCTTCTTTAAAAGATGTATTTGAACAATCAAAACTAAGCATTGAAGACGTAGATCAAGTTTGTCTGACTGGTGGTAGTGCTCAGTTTAAATTGATACAAGATGAGTTGAGTCAACTCTTTGGACAAGAAAAGCTCATTAAGTACAATATCTATAATTCAGTTGTTGGTGGTCTTTCCGAGTATGCAATAAAGCTAGACTAGGCCTTTATAGACCTAGTCGAGCATTCAATTTTATTTTTCGTAGTTTGCTCTTAAGTCACAACGATACTTTCCATATAGATTTTGAAGAAGTCCATTATAATCTCTAGATTTATGAATATCTAGCATACTCTTACCTAGAGTGTACTTGTAGTCATCTTTTAAGATATCAATTGCTTTATCAATAGAGTGCTTCTTTCCATTCCAAGAAACAAGAATCTCTTCAGTTTTATTCTCAATTGCTGATTTCTTAACTAATTTCATAGCAGAAATAATTCTTCTTGCAAGTACAGCACCTTGGGAGTTGTTAAATATCTTATCTCGGTCATTATTAAGATACGACCCACTTTCTCCAAAAATATCTTTATTTGTTGATAAGAAATCATATCCCATCTCTGCCCATTTCTGTCCATACTTCCATGTTCCACGCAATGTTTTTGCTGACACACAAACTTTATCAATTTGATCTTCTGAAAGAGTCGATCTATCTTTAATTCTATAGACTCCATCAACGACATCCAGATACTTGTCTGCAAATTTTGAGAAATCCTTCATAAAGAGATCATTTACTTTCTTACTCTTCTTTCTCATATGCTCGATAAAGTCTTTTCCGTAATCACCATAGATATAATTAACAATTTTATCATTGGCCTCAAGGATTTTTAGATCTGCACCGTCGTTGCCATTTTCGCTTGAGAATTCTTTCTTTCCAGTAATTGATTCAAGTCTTATCTTAATCTCAGTAAGTTGATCAATAAGAGCACGAACCTCTGAATTAACATTCTTACCATTGCCAGTAGTAGCTACTTTACTTATCTCAGAATATGACAGAGTCATCTCATCTATTGTAATCTTCATTTTCTCAATATCTTTTGTCATCTCATCTTTCTTTTTCGAGATATCTCCCATTACGCGGTCAATATGAAACTGAAGATTTGAAACAAAAGTATTTAGTTGTGAATCACTCATTTTCTCAAGTTTTTCTACTTCTTCGTAATTTTTTACTTCATCCAACGAAGAGATCATTTCTGAGAGTGATCTATTTTGTCTAGAAAGCCTCTGTCCTTCAACTGGAGTAATATAACTATCTAAGGCCACAGCTAGTTCAGAATATGAGCCTGTAAGTAAGTCTAGTAGCGCATCTCTTTGCGCCTGAATAGGAAAACCAGGACGTGACTCAATTTTTACAAGTTTAGAACTTAATGAATTAAAGAATTTTATTTCATCACTCTTAATTTGTTCAAGTTGAAGTTTTTTAATTTTTTCTAATTCTAAAGAAATTGTCTTAGAATCCTTATCAACATCAGATGAAATTTTTGAAAGTATTGCAATAAGCTCATTCGCCCTAGCGAGATCTTTATAGTTTTGATCAGTAGAGATATCAATTATTCCAGCTTGTTGCATTTTTATACGAACATCATAAAAAGAACAGTTCAGCTTAATAAAAGTCATTCGATCTTCGTCTTTTTCAAAATCAAATCGACCTTCAAATAAGTTATTAATGAATTTCAAAATTGAGCCAACGACTAATCCACCATAGGCCACAGTAACACCTGTTGGTGATGGTGAGTATAGTCCAAATTGAGAAAAGTTTTGAATTATATTTGCAGAGTTTTCTAAGAATGAAGTGTCATCTAGGTATGTACATTTATTCTTATTAAATAAAGTATCTAGCCCATTAACTAAAGAGGCCATTTGAGCACCATTTAAGTCTCCAGTAACATTTGTAACAGGCGCGAGTGTGTCGGCCACAGTGCTAGAGCTATCCACCTCTTCTTTACCAGAGTTAACTCTCATATTATTTATAGATGTTTGAATATCATCTGCACCTGTAAGAACTTGATCCAAGGTTCCTTGCATTTTATCAAGACAGTCATCTTTAAAGATGGCCTCAATATTTTTAACACTACTTAAAATGACATCATTTCTCGTTGAGTTTAGGGGACAAAAGGTAGGTCTAGTTGTTAGAACAATATTGCGCTTACTCAGCTGTTCAATCTCTTTAACTATATGATCAGGGACACTAGCACTCTTTATGCTCTCAATAGATTCGGCCAAATTATTATTGGCCATAACCAATGATGGACTCATAGATAGTAAAAGAACTAAAGATAGATTCTTACGCTTCATCAAAAAACTCCTAGATTAATTAGTCTAGAATAAGCAAGAAATATGCCGTTAAGAACGTTTTTATAATCAGACACTTATATTTAAACTAGGTGAACCTTATTTAACATCTGTATAAAGTTTAGACATAACAAATGAACAGAGTTTTCTCTGTCACAATTCTAACAGGCCCTATAAATATTCCAAACCACCGACCATCACAATTTGATTTTAAGCTAAGATAACAACAAAATTTAACTGGAGACTAAAATGAGAAAATGTTTAATCGCTCTACTAGCGTTGGCACCTCTGACTACAATGGCTGCACAAAGATGCGAAGTACAAGGCTTTGGAACCATATTTGCGACTAATGGAAGAATTGTTAAATCAACAAAGATTACAGATGTACGTTCAATTACAAGAGAAAAAAGCTGGCAAGACTGCTATCATCGGGCAATTAAAGTTGCAAAGGAATATGATTCTACAGTTACCGTGACTGTCTCGGGATCAAGAATCATTGGAGGAAGCTCGCTTGCAGATCTCTACATAAGTACAAAGTGGTCATTTGATGATGGTCTAACTTCATTATTTGACTCGAAAGGAATGGTGACAAAGTACACAGATAAATTTGAATCCACTGCTCAAGAAGGTGACTTACGATACTTCTATGATGGAACTTTGTTTGAATAGAGAAATTTTAAGACCCTTTTACTAGGGTCTTAGAAGTTTATTTTAGTCTGTTTCAGGAGCTAAATCAGGCTGACAATTCAAAATAACAAAACAGAAACGCATGCAGTCGCACAAAGTAAACGGATACTTCAGCCTTACTTCCCCTGCTGCTGAAACAAGTGACCTAAACCTAGAGTCCCTTCCATGCATCCTTCATAAAGAAGACGTAACTTTGTAGACTGATCTTTTAGATCATCACCAGCTTCTTGAATCCTCTCTAATGTATTAGACACTGGAGTACACGATTCTTTTAAAACTTTAAAAGCGATATAATCTTTTAGAGGAAGACCTTGTGGGTCTATTTGATCTATTAGGAAATTTTTTAATTCTATATGTTTCTTTACAGAAAGAACTGACATTCTTTCTTTGTAACTTAAGTCTCTTGCTCGTACGGCCATAGATAAGAAGAAGGCACATACTAAAACTGCTGCAATTTTCATTTATTACTCCGTCAATAAATAATTCTTACAAACAATACTGAGCGTTAAGTTATGATAAATCAAGCGTTTTATTCAAGTAATTTGAAATTTTCTCAAAAAGCTGACTTCTAGAATCAAACTTTTCAAAATTCTCAGAGATCTTATAATTATCTTCTAAGAGCAGATATCTTGGACCAATCAGATTGAGGTGATCACTTTCCTTATCCCCTACCATCAACGAACCTAGTAAAGAAACTCCTCTAAGTGAACACGCTCTAAGTAACATTCCAGGCATTGGCTTTCTAAGTAGAGAGTTGAAGTTCCACGGAGCAAGTCCTTTTTCAAAGTGAAATGGACAGATCTCAATATGATCAATTATTGCATTAGATTTTTTTAAGAAAGCTTTAAGCTGTGTATGAAAGAGATTAACGTCTTCTATAGTGTACTTGCCTCTAGCAACTCCTGCTTGATTGGTAACAACAATAACTTCAAAGTTTTGAGAATTGGCCAAGCTAATAAGGCCTGCGATATCTTCATAAATAATATCTTCGCTAAACTTATAAACGTAACCAGTATCAATATTGATGATACCATCACGATCTAAGAATAAGGCCTTCTTTAAATTCTCTTGGTGCTCAGAATATTCTACCAGAGGTAAATGAATAGACTTGGCGTCAGAGTTGAAATAATAGCTGATTCCAGAGTCTCGATAGCGATCAAGTTCAACTTCTTGTTGATAGAATTCAATAAATTGAAAATTGATACTTGTATTACCTAAACAGCTTCTTAAATACTCCCAATCAACAAAGACTTCACTATTGATTACTAGACAATTGTCAGTCAGCTCTTTTACTAGTTTCACAGAAAAAAACTTTTCAATATGAGTTATATAGTCAGTAGCTAAGTCACATTTAATTAGTAAAGATATCTCTTTCATTTAATCTCTTTTATTGAACAATTGATTTTAAAAGCAGCGCTAGTGAACTTATTCATAGGTTTAACTCTTATTTGTAATTTTAAATGATTTAATTGGATCTCAAAAGAGCTAATCGATTCTTTTAGTGGAAGAATTTCAATCATCTCCAAATCATTCATTAACTCCTGACCATAGAGAAGGTGTATTCCTGAAAAGTTGTAGCGAATGCCTTTGACTTCTTTATGAAAGCAAGTGATTTGAATAATATCAACATCACCTATTCCCATCAGCGGCAGAAGTGACTTTCCAAAGAGAACTTTATCTTCTTTGTATAAATCTTTTAGAGTTTCATATATATCTTTTATGCAGTCATAGTAAGATTGAACGACGATTGCATTTAGATCTTTAGGAAGCTGTCCTGGTAATTCACTATGGCCACTATCTGCCCAACGATGATCAAAGCGACCATAGAAATCAAGTCCGACATGACTGTGAAGCTCTTGGGCCATTAGCTCAAATCGACTATCTACGCCTCTATTTATATTATTCTGTAATAAGCTAGCATTTGAAAAACCACAGAAATATTGATTGATAAAGCTCTTCACACCAGCACTCTTGGTATTAACAAAGGCATTACCTTTACAGAGTTTCAAAGAGATCGGATAGACTTTATCAATATTTAGAACCAATAAATCGGCCTCTGCCCAATCTTTAGAGTGTGGTACGGCCAATGTCTTACCGATCACCAAAACCTTAGTTGCACTAGCTGGCAAGACCTTATCTATCAGTTCTAGAGAAACCTCTTTGGCAAGTTTTGGCAATTGTTTGATTAAATCTGGTTCATTAACACGTAGCCAATGATCATAGTCAGTTAGTTGCTTTCTTATATCGCCACCAAAAGAGCGTACAAAGTCTGCTTCTATTCGATAATGCCTGGCCAGAAACTGCGCCACAAGATATTCAAAAAGGTTTCCCTTAAACTCATTGATGAGGGCCTCTTTCTGGGCAGTTGTGTCAATCGGCTGGTATTCTTTCATATATTATAAATAATTATTTCCAATTCCGTTTAGATAATCTAGACTATCCTAAGAAATTAGCAAATAACGAACAACTTGGAAAGGAAACCTAAATGGAGAACTTCCCCTCTGTTTTAGAGTCCATTTCGGATCTTACGAAACGCCAGATAGATGGCCTGATGGAGTTATCTCAACAAATCAAGCTTCGCCCATGGCATCCGATTTCATTTCCAAATAAAAAACCTATCATTGCTACTTCCTTTCTCGAAAACTCTACCAGAACAAAACATTCATTTGAAATAGCTATCCATAAGATGGGTTGCACATATATAGACTTCATCGCAGAAACATCTTCTTTAAAAAAGGGAGAATCTCTTGAGCAAACTTTATTAACTCTATTTGGACAAGGTGTTGATCTATGTATTATCAGATCAGCAGTTTCTCACGAGTTAGCTCAATTTAAAGAGAATCCTCCTTTAAAGATAATAAATGGTGGCGATGGAACTCATCAACATCCGACTCAAGCACTATTAGACCTCTTTACGCTCAAAGAAATGGGTATAAAGCTAAAAGGTAAAACCTTCTGTATTGCTGGAGATAATATACACTCAAGAGTTGGCCACTCCCTCATTGATCTACTTCCAATGTATGGAGCAAAAGTTCTACTCTTTGGACCAGAGGAATTTCTACCCCCTGTAACCGAAGAGTCTAATTTTGAAATTACTCACTCTAGATCTGAGGCCCTTGAAAAAGCGGACATTCTCTACTTATTAAGAGTTCAAAAAGAGAGGCACTCGCATCTTGAATCAATCGATATGGATAACTATCATAGAGAGTATGGTTTTAATCTCGAGATGATTGAATCGCTTCAAAAGAAACTACCTATACTACACCCAGGTCCTGCTAATATTGGAGTAGAAATAAGTGATGATTTAATTCATTCTCAGTACTACCTAGGACATGAGCAAGTTCGTCATTCAACATTTTTAAGAATGGCAATAATACAATCAATTTTACAAAATGGAGATAAGAGCATTGGCTTCAAAGAAAATACATTCTTTAACAATTAATTATCTCCCTACCTATATATTTCTATCTATATACATTGCAAACTTATCTAAACTTTTTACCTATATCGCATGGAGAGGACTATAAATGTCAAAAGTAAGTGAATTTCAAAGAGCACTAAGAAAATCTAAAGTATACCTTCACTTTGATGATGGAAAGACCTTTGAAGGTTTTGTAAATCGAGACCCAAATGATGAACAACTGAAACAAGGTATTTGGGCAGAAGCGGCCTTCACTACAGGTATGAGCGGTTACCAAGAAACAATTACAGACCCATCATTTCTAGGTCAACATATAATATTCTCTAATGCTCATATAGGAAATTATGAAAGTGACGATCGACAAAACCAATCTCATAAGTCACATGCCTCATCAATTATCGCAAGAAATTTTTCTCCAAATAAATTCTTTGAGACATTAAGTATCCCACTAATTAGCGCAATTGATACAAGATCACTAGTGCGCTATATGGTTGCAAAAAAAGGTACACATAAATCAGTTATTACAACTCAAAAGAATTGCCCATCGGCCAGTGAATTTGAACAACAAAAACTAAGTTGTGGAGATCTTGCTAGAGTTTCTCAACAAGGACCAATCGTTCATGTAGAGGGAGATAATCCAATCTGTCTGATCAACTATGGTGTAAAAAACTCCATAATAGAAAATCTCAAAGCTCTTAATATTCCACTAGTATCGCTTCCCTACAATGCGAGCTATGAAGAAATTAGCTCATACTCTCCAAGAATGATATTTCTCTCAAATGGTCCAGGGGACCCTAGAGATTATAATGATCAAATTCAAGTAGTAAGTAAACTCCTACGAGACGATACTCCAATAAGAGGGATTTGCCTGGGACATCAACTGATCTGTCTAGGCCTAAATGCTGAAATTATCAAACTACCATTTGGTCAAAGAGGAGTGAATCATCCGTGCTTTGATCATGTAAGTTCAAATATTTTGATCACTAGCCAAAATCATGGGTACGCCGTAGATGAACTGAGTTTTAACAAAATTTCGAAGACTAATATCTCTAATAGGGAATTCTATATTCAATATAAGAGTCTCTTTGATTTATCAATAGAGGGAATTGCCTCAACTGACCATAAAGTAAAGAGTGTGCAATTTCATCCTGAGTCAAATCCTGGGCCAAGTGATGCCCATATTTTCTTTCAAGAAATTGAAAACTACTTAAACTCAGATAAGCACAATACTTTTGATGTATCGAACTTATACCCAATGATTGATGTTCAAAATGTAGAAAGAAAAGATATTCCTTATAAGAAAATTCTGCTCATAGGTTCCGGTCCAATTAAAATTGGTCAAGCAAGTGAGTTTGACTACTCTGGAACTCAGGCCTGTAAGGCGCTCAAAGAGCTTGGTCTTGATGTTGTTCTACTTAACTCGAATCCAGCAACAATAATGACTGATCCAGAAATGGCCTATAGAACTTATATCGAGCCAATCACAAAGGATACCATTAAGAAAATCATTCAAAAAGAAAATGTTGATGCCGTCCTATCGACAATGGGAGGACAGACAGCTCTCAATATTTGTATCGAGCTTGAACAAGAAAGCTATCTAAAAGAAAATGGCGTTAAGTTACTTGGTGCTAATGTTGATACAATTAACAAGACCGAAGATCGCGCACTTTTTGCAATAGAGTTAAACAAACTTGGATATCAAACGGGAAAACGCTTTGTGGCCCACTCCCAAGAAGAGGCAATTACACTTGCAACATCAGAGGTTGAATTCCCACTCATTATTCGTAGAGACTTTGCCCTAGGAGGTAAAGGAGCAGCTCTTATTCACCATATTGATGATCTTCACGAAGTTTTTACTACCGATTTAAAATTTCCAATAACTATGGAGAAGTCTCTATTAGGTTGGAAAGAAGTGGAACTAGAAGTAATGGTAGATAAAGACAAAAATGGTGTCATCATCTGTTCAATTGAAAATGTGGACCCTTGTGGAATTCATACTGGTGACTCAATCACAGTAGCACCGGCACAAACAATATCCGATAGATGTTACCAACAACTAAGAACTATGTCCCTGACTATCGCTAAACATATGGGCGTTGTTGCAGGGGGGGCCAACGTACAATTTGCCATTAATCCACAAAATGAAGATGATATTGTTGTAATTGAGATGAACCCTAGAGTCTCAAGATCATCCGCACTTGCTTCCAAGGCCACTGGATATCCTATTGCAAAAATATCTGCTCTACTGGCTGTAGGCTACACTCTTAGAGAAATTCTCAATGATATAACTAAGGCATCTCCTGTTGCATTTGAGCCATCGCTTGATTACGTAGCAGTAAAGATTCCAATCTTTCCTTTTAGTAAGTTCCCATCTTCCAGCCAACTGCTAGGGCCACAGATGAGATCAGTCGGAGAAGTCCTCGCCCTTGGTTCTTCGTTTAATGAAGCATTCTTAAAGGCCCTTAGATCACTTGAGCTGGGACTTGAAATTCCTGAATTAAGTCAGCTCAATACAGTTCCAGTAACAATAGATGAGAGCTATATTAGAACAAGACTCTCCCAACCTTTTCAGCTATCGCTTCTTAGTTGCCTAGATGCTCTTAGACTCAACTTATCTAGTGAAGAGATTGCAGAAATCTCTAAAATTACGCCATGGTTTATTGAGCAGATAGAACAGGTCTCTGAGGCCGAAAAAGCACTAAAGACTGATTCAACAATTTTACATACTAGAGAAAGCTTATTATTTATGAAGCAATTAGGTCTTTCGGATAAGTATATCGCCTACCTCACAAATCTAGGTCAAAAAGATATATTAGAACTTCGATTTAAGTATGAATTATTTCCAGTTTATAAGGCCGTAGATACTTGTTCAGGAGAATTTCAAGCTCAAACCCCTTACTTCTACTCTACTTACAATGTTGAAAATGAAGCACACTCTCTTTCAAAAGAATCAAAGAGTGTCGTCATCCTAGGTTCAGGACCTAATAGAATCGGGCAAGGGATTGAGTTTGATTATTCATGTGTAAAGTCATGCCAGCAACTTAAACTCGAAGGAATTAAATCAATAATGATTAATTCGAACCCTGAAACAGTCAGTACAGACTACGATAGTTCAGATCGACTCTACTTAAGCGCTCTCTATTCAGAAGACTTATTTGATATTTTACTAAACGAAGATCCATATGGTGTCATCACATCATTTTCAGGGCAAACAGGAATAAATATTAGAAGCTACATTGAAAATAGCTTTAGAAGTGAATTTAAGAAAATTAACTTCTTAGGCTCTAGTCTTGATACTCTTGATCTTACAGAAGATAGAAAACGCTTCAGTGAAATAACAAAGAAAGTGAACCTCTCCCACACTAAATCTAAAGAAGTTCAAGGTTATAAGAAATTAGTTAACGCCTTAACTGAAATTGGTCTGCCAGTGATCATAAGACCTAGTTATGTCATCGGTGGTGAAAGTATGTATATCTTCCATCACCATACAGATATTGAAGAACTTCCAGAAGCATTACTAAATCAGCTCAAAACAAGTTCAACAATTTTTCAGGTTGAAACCTATTTGGAAAATGCAACGGAATACGATGTTGATTTGATTAGAGATAGCGAAGGAAATTGTATCTTTACAGTTTGTGAGCATATTGAATATGCGGGAGTACACTCGGGGGACTCAGGAATGATCTCTCCTCCAGTAAGACTTAATGATAAGATGAAAGAGAAGATGTTCTCTATTTCAAAGAACCTTGCTGATGAGTTAGCGATTATTGGTCCAATTAATTTTCAGTACGCTGTTAAAGGTGAGCTCATCTATTGTATCGAGGCCAACCCTAGAGGCTCTAGAACTCTTCCCTTCTTGAGTAAGGCCACAAATATCTCTCTTCCAAAACTGGCCACCCAGGCCATGCTTGGAAAAACAATAACTCCATACAAACAAGTTAATACAAACTACTTTACAGTTAAACAGTCTACCTTTCCTTTTGACCGCTTCGTTCAAGACAATATCATTCTAGGTCCAAAAATGCGTTCAACAGGTGAAACTCTTGGAATAGATAAAGACAAAGATCATGCAATGCTTAAGTCATATCTTGGTAATTATCCAAATATAGACACTCCAGGAAAGATCTTACTGTCTTTGGCCGACCATAGTAAACAGGCCGTACTTCCTTATATAAAACACCTAAGAAAGAAAGGTTATAGTTTTTGTGCGACGAGAGGAACTTATAATTATATTAAAAATCAAGGGCTAGAGTGTGAGCTTGTTTCTAAAATAGATGAACAAAGTGGAAAATCACTTTTAGAAGTCATTAAAGAAGATGATATCGTTTTAGTCTTTAACACTCCAATGGACAAAGGCTCGTCTAAGTCCGATGGTGAGTATATCAGAAATAGTGCCATTCAATATGCGATCCCATGCTTTACCAGAGAAGAGAATATAATCTCTGTAATGGAGAGCATAATAGGTAGTGAGAGGGAAAGCCTACTTCCAGTCAGCCTTCAGGAGATTCACCAATGAGCAAAGTAAATGAGAGAGTATTCGTCGCTCTTGATAATATGACTAAAGAAGAGATATTCACTTTTCTCGATTCAGCAAATGGAAGAATTAAGAATATAAAAATAGGTCTAGAGCTTTTTAATAAGTATGGGCCACAGATTGTGAATGAACTTTGTGAAAGGTATCCTACAAAGATTTTCTTAGATATCAAATTGCATGATATACCTAACACGGTTTCTAAGGCCATCCTATCTTTAGCAGGACTTCCAATTGACTATCTCACCATTCATATAAGTGGTGGTCAAAAGATGTTAGAGGAAGCTCTCAAGGCCAGGGATGAGGCCATTCCAAATTGTAAATTATTAGGCGTAAGTATTCTTACATCCCTTGATCAAGAAGATCTAAAACTAATCTGGGGAGTAGATGATATCAATAAGTCCTTTATTAGATTATTCGAAATTGCACATCAGTCTAAAATAGATGGAGTGATTTGCTCTGCGAATGAACTAAAAGCTCTGCGCTCTTTTGATAACTCTCTAATCGCAGTCTGTCCTGGAATTAGATTTGAAGATGAGATTTCAAGTGGAGATATATCGGATCAAAAAAGAGTACTCTCACCTCAAAAGGCCATCAAAGAAGGAGTAGACTTTCTTGTTATAGGTCGATCACTTACTAAGGCGAGTTCACTTAAGGATAGATTAGATCAACTTGAAAATATGCCAAATAAGTGAGGCAGTTAATCTAGAGTAGAGTTCAATTATTTCAATTCCTTACAAAAATACCTAAGTATTATAGGTGGTTAAGCCGATAATATTTATTAAGGAAGTGTACATGAAATATTTAGCTCTACTCATACTAGTTCAAATAAATTTAATCTCAGCAAATGTGATTCTTGAAGAAGACCCTTCCTATATTAAAGGTAAGAGCTGTCTTCAAAAAATGTATGAGAAAGACGACTTCGCAGACTTCGACAAAATAAACTCAAAGGTTTCCTGCTTAAAGAAAGTTGAAGTTGATAAAGCAGGAAAAATCTCAAACTTAAATTGTCCTAGTGATCCATTCTTTGAAGATTATTTTACAAATGGTAGTAGTCACAAGTATCAAAACACTTGCCTTCGCTCTGATAGAAATAGCAAATTAAAGAGATTCGAAAATGTTAATTGTGATTGCGTAGAAGAATCTCTAAAGAATATTCATAAGGAAGATTATCCTAAGAAGATTGCAACTTATAAGAAAAAACTTAATGATTTAGCACTATCAAATATAGGAAAGAGGCTTACTAATAAAATCTCAATTCTAAAGAAAACAGACCGTGCCCTATCTTCTAACAACCCTGAAAACTACTGTTTCAATGGAAAGAATAAATATATCATAAATAAAATGGTCTCTAACGGAAAGTGTCCGGGACTTAATGAAAGGTTAAATAAGGCCTTCGCAAAACAACTTGGTTTCACACTTGATGAGAACACTCCTCCTACAGAAGCAATTAACTTACTACTCGATTCAATTAATGCACCAGAAGAGCATTTAAAGAACGTATCAAAGAACTCATGTTTTAAAAGTGATAGCGAATTCAATCAATATTATAATGCTTGGTCTACACATCCAGGCTATGTAAATATGAATGAGACTTTTGATGGATTTACAAAGAACCTTGATCTAGACTCTCCAACACTAAATGACGACTTCTATAAGTATTTAAGAAAAAACAAAATTGAGCTTCACCCTACTCTACGAACTCTAGCCCACGAGAATTTACGCAAACTTCTTGGAGCAGTTAAAGATCAAACATCTAAGGGTCAGACTAATCTAGAAGACTTCTTAAAAGGAAATAATAATGAATGGACAGACAAAGCAATTCACTCTGTGAATAAAATGTGTGCCTATGTTATGGCAGATATGAAAAAGTTGCTATGCCCAAGTGCTGATTTTGCACTAGATGATCCAGAGTTTATAGAAATGATTCACGAATCATCTGACGAAGAAACTAATAGCAAAAATCAAGATAGCTTAATTGAAAATGATTTAGAACTAAAGGCGATCTACTGTGAAAATAAAGATATAAACCAGGTAGACGAAAATGCTAAAGCACTAGCTATTAAAGCGATGTATAAGAACCTACAAAAAGGTAATTATAAAACAAAGTACATTACTTCAGAAAAGTTCGAACAAGTAATAAATGATTTCAAAAATAGTAATAAGTTTAATCCAGATGAAGTAATTGAAGATCTCTTCAATCTTTCTTTCGCAGATCAAAAACTACCAAAAGAGATTGAAACACATAGAAAACTAGGTATTTTAAATGCTTTGACAGATAATATCATTGTCGATCAAAAGCTCTTAACAAATATCAAAAAAGATATTGAGAATCCACAAAGGCAAAAAGACAAGTCTCTAGCTCTTTTAATTACTGCTATGAAGATGAAAGGTAAACTGCACAAAGAGAAGCTAAATACAGTAGAAAGAATGGGGAGTGATTTATTTCCACATATGAACACTTCTTTATCGAAAGCTGAGTTTCAATCGAAATTTCTTAAATCATATAGAGATAAGAACTACACAAGAAACTTTACAGAGTATAGTAAGCACTTCAAGACTGATCCGTACATGAAAGAAGAAGAGTGTGCTAATAACTTTAAAAATATTTATTGTTCCAGCGAAACAAAGATGATGTCAAATATCTCTGATGAGAAGAAGTTATCTTGCTTTAAAAATAAATTACCAGATGTAATGAAAGACTTCTTAGGTACAATCTATCCTGATATAAGAAGACCTTCTTCAATCTGTGACTATTCTCAAAAGATGAGTTCATCATCCCACTCAAAAACTGATGAAGTATCAAAGCATATCGAAAACTTTTTTAAGGATCCAAGTATATATAAAGAAGATGGTTTTTGTAATACTAAGACCTTTGCACAAAGAACGACCTTAGCTTCTTCTAAATATACTATTGGTTCAAGTGACTCTATTCATGGTCTAAGTTTTAGCTCTTCGGACGCTGTAATGTCCACTCATCGAGAGGCCATCAAGGAATCCATTGAACAAATCGCTGACAATATTTCAGATAAAGAGCGTACTCCAGCAGCTACTTCAGGTATTACAAATGATATTATCAACTCGATGAGTGAAGGTATCTCAAAAGTTAGTGACTCTATGATGACTCCTGAAAATAAGAATTACTTTTCAAATATCTCAAAGCAAATTGCTGATATTGAAGAGCAGAACCCTGACAAGAGTTCTGAGAAATATCAAAATGAGTTAAAGAATAAAGAAAGAGAAATGATGGAATACATCAAGCAGCTCGAAGAGAGAATTAGTAAAAAAGAAAACTCTAAAGATAGTACCGAGTCAACTAATATTAGTGCTAACTCAGAACTAGAGGCGTTAAAAAATGAATTGGCACAAGTGAGATTAAAATCTCAACAATTAAAAAACAAAATCACTGCAAGTAAAGAAAGTAAAGTCTCTCCAATAGTAGCAAAGAAATCTTCTGCGCCTGTCATACGTCGTGGACCTGCTTCTTTTGACAATACTCGCTCTAGTTTTGCGACTTCCTCATCTGTACCTGCTGAAAAAGAGACTGTAGCGCCAATAAACAAGGAACAAGCAGTCGCACCGGTCATAAATCAAGAAATGAATCGATCTAAAGACAATAGTATCTCCTTAACCTCAACCACTTCGGATGCCTCTTCGAATATAAAATTTTCAGAAAATGCTGATAATACAGTAAACGTAAAATATAATAATCAAGAGTTTAAATTAGAAGTTTCATTTGCAAAGAATGGTGAAATAATTTGTTCGTTTGCTGATGAGGAACTAAATAAGACAAAGGCAGAAGAACTAGATTCTATATGTAAAGAGTATAAAGATAATTTAAAGACAAGAGATATTGCTTCTAAAGAAGATACTAAAAAAGACCCTAAGAAAAAAGAGCTGCCACAACCACCTAAGAAGAAGCGCTCTCAACAATTTAAAGTCGAAGACCTCAACAAGGTTCTAAGCAACTAGCGTTCCCAGTAACTCTCTTCAAGGCTCTTCTCTTTTAAAGGAAGACCTTGGTAGAGGCGTGGAGAATTCTGTCTCAGAACTTCAAAACTAACTCTATTAGCGTATTTGCAAATTTGGTGTATTGACGAATAAGTCAGAAAGTTATTCTTATGCTTTGGTGAGTTTGGAACGACTTGCTTATGATAGTTATTGGCCGAGATATCATGTAAGACTGCCGCCAAAGCAGCGTCCCCTGCTCCATTGGTATTTTTTATCTCGCCAGGTCCACCCATATATGGATTTATATGAGTATAGATTTTCATAGGCTCTTCACATTGAGACTTAAGCATTGCACGAGAATACTCAAACTCATTATAACCAGCGATACTCTTAGTATGAATCATATCCTTAGTTTCTCTCGCATAGGACTTATCAACATGAGCACATATATAGAGACCTTTCTTTCCAACAGTCAATAAGGCCATATCAACATAATCAAGGGCCTTTTGTCCTGCAAGTAAGTGGTCCTCTTCTTCAAAGAGCGCACTTGCCTCTAATTCATTCATAGCTAAAACTGAGACGTAATCTTTGATTATACTAAGAAAGAAATCTCTCTTTTCACTTACAAGACTTGATGTCCCTAAAGAAAAGATAACAGGAACACTATTTTCTTTCGCCGTTTGAATTGCCTTCATCGTTGCTGCAAAGATAGGAGACTTTTCATCTCTCAATAAATATGTTGAAACGATTAGGGAGCTAGCACCAGCAATTACAGCAGTAGGAATGAACTCACTATCTAGCTCATTCATAATCCCCTTACCAATACCAAATGTTCTCTCTTTATCAGGAGTTAAAAAGCACATGGCCCTGGCCATTTTACCTTGCTTCGGTTGAAGATATGAGAAATCTACTTTTGAACTCGTAGAGCAAATATACTTAAAAGCGTAATCACCAACATGAATATTTTCACAGATTGTACCAAGGGCCACAGATTTATCATCTGAGAGAATAGAATAATTATGTAAAGTATTACCTATACAGCCACCAGCATATTCGCCGATGATCTTTCCACTACTCTTGAGTTCCTGATAAATTTTCTCTACTTTATCATCATCTAAAACACTAGACTCACCCTTTTGAAGTCCATGACTGATTAGGAATTCATCGGAGACTTCAACTTCAATATCTACTAGTAATTGATCTATACCGACCACGTAGATATTCTCTTTGCGATCGAAATCCATATCAAAAGAAACACGTCCTCCCTCAGAAACAGGAAAATAGTGTTTAGTTTTTCTTTTACCAGGAAAGCGCATTTCGACCTCAATATATTGAATTTGCTTGAATTTATACCTAAAATCGCTGGCCCTCAATGGGCCCTATCATTTTTTCACTATAAAGATGTATTAGCACAAATTTCCCATTCCAAAGGTTTGAAATCACGAGCGAAACAACTTATAATTTACTTAATGAATCAAAAACTAATTACAATACTATTGTCCTTTCTTATTACTTTCAGTATTAGTGCGGCCCGAGTTGCAACGATAACGAGTCCTAAGGCAGTAGTTTTCTCTGACCAAAACCTCAGCACACCTATTGGCTATATTTCATATGGTAAGAAAGTAAAAGTTGGAGATGTTGAAAAGAAAGATGGAACAATTCTTCCTGTTATTATTTCTGGTAGAGTTGCCTATATCCAGACTAAAGACATTCTCATCAAAAGAACTGCAGACGACCCAGGTATAACTACTCCCAAAATAACTGAGCATGATGTTGAGATGACTTTTAAAACTGATCAAGACAAGCTTTCAGAAAATAACTTTGTCTCCATTGGTGCAGGTGCTTTAAATGGAGGAGCTGGCTGGCAAGACTACTCTGAGTCTTTTAACGATCAAAGCTCAAGCTTATTAAATGTATCAATTCATATGGAACATAGGGCCCCTCAAAATAGACTCTCTTGGGGTTTTGGAATTAGCTACTATACAGTTACTCAAGAATTTCTAGCATTAAAGACCTTAACTCTTGATGCATCTCTATACTATGCACTAGTCCACTTTCGCTATATTACGATTGAAGGATTTGGAGGTCTTAACTTCTCTGGAGATATAAAGATTTCACAAGGACAAGGCGAACAAATTAGTAAAGGTGTCCTCTATGGATATAATTTTGGGGCCCTTGCTCGTATCATGCCTTATTCTAAAATTGGATTCTACGCTGGTGCATCGATCAAGAGCCTATACATAAATGACATGGAACCACTTCTAAATGATGCAAATCAAGAAGTTAATATCTCTTCACTGTCAGGAATGAATCTATTTGCTGGACTGTCTTACAAGTTCTAATCTTTATAGAGAATATTGCTATCTTCTAATGCTTCACTATCTTTGGCCTTTTCTAAGAAGTACTTCACTTTTTCATCTTCATTTTCAAAGTCACCTTCTTCTTTAACAGTATTGAGGTCTTCTTGTTCTAGCTTTAACTTCTCAGCAGCAGCTTCTTCTTTAATTTTTCTCTTCAACTTTTCAGCTTCATTCTCTCTCAAGTTATCTCGCATAATTGAAAAGTTAGATCCAAACTCCTTGTATGAATAATCATAAAGAGGTGCAAGCACTTCATAGCTCATCTTTCCTCTTTCTAAAAATTGGATCATCTCTTTTATATACTCTTTTTTCTCAGTAACATGGCTCCACGCTGCAAATAAGAATGTAAAACCTTCTTGAGTAATACGACGATGATATGCGAGGTTCTTGTATCTAGCATAAATTTCAATAGAAGAAGACTCCTCACTTGGTCTATAAACTAATGAGCTGATAAATTTAATCCTAATCGCCTCAGAAATCATATCTTCATACTTGGTTGAAATTTTCACCTTATGAATAAATCCTTTATCAAAGACATAAACCATCTCGTCTCTAAAAATACCTTCAAGTCCAATACTTGCCTTTTCAACATCAATTAGTTCAACGATACCAAATGACTTGTTAGAATAATAGGATAGCGCCCTAGCATTAGACGGTAGAAATTCTTTTCGAAACTGAAGTAAGTAAAGATTGTAAGCAAGTTCCTTATAAGAGATCTTCCACAGGGCTTTCCAGTATTCTACATCTAAGAAACTTCCTTGCGGCAATTTTAAAGACTTAGTAAACATATCCTTCCACAAAGTCTTATCATCAACTGAGAGTAAGTAGTTTTTGAAAAAAGGAAGTTCGAATAATTTGTGATGTCTGGTTTTTCGATCAAATTTATAAGACTCTAATATTTTAAATTCAGCAATAACAGACTTATTTCTAAGTTTTAATTTTGCTCCAAGAATTGGTCTATTCTTTCTTCTCTCAACAATAGGAATGAATTCTATTACTGGGTGTTTTATAGGTAGAGGAAGCTCAAAGTTTTGAAAGTGAAAGACTTCCCACAACTCTTTACTCTCAGAACTAAGCCCATCCATTTTATTAAGAGAATAATACTTCCCACTGTGAAGGTAGTTTTGAGTCTGCTCTATTGTGAAGAATTTAGAGCTCATCCCCTTTGTCACAGCAGAGTTATAGAAATGATAAGGAGAGAAACTTACTAGAAATGTCGAAATAACTAGAGTCAATCCTATAAATATGAGGAGAATAATTGCCTTCATACACGACTTTTCGGCAACTTAGGGTGAAACTAAAGAAAAAGGCTAAAAAAAATTGTAAAATATTCGATAAGATAGGTGAGTTAAAATAATTTAAGGATCATACATGAAAAAGTTTACTCTACTAATTATACTTGCGATATCAATCACTTCTTGTGATGCTCCAAGAGATAGAAGAACGGCCTATACTTCAAGAACAGGAAGTACATACTCACCTTCTTACAACTCAACAGGTTCTTCAAATACTGGAAGTTCAACTGATGATACAACAGACTCAACAACTGATCGTGAAGATACAACAACTGATACAGCTATTCCTGATGAAATAAAGCACTGTAGCTGGTCAACAGATGGAAGTACTAATTTTGCTGAGTCTAACTCACACTTAGGACAGTACACAATTTGCCAAAGTACTAATAAGCAAGATGTTTGGATACAAGTTAAAACTCCAATAACAGACGCTCAAGTCTGTATGATTCCAACTCATAATAGTGGCTCAAGTTCTGTTTACGTTGGTGAGCCAAGATGTCTGATGATTTCTGAATCAAAGAAAATTTATAAAGTAACTCTCTATGCAAATAGAAGTGGCTATCAAAACTTTTCAATTTCAGGGGTAATGGTAATGAAAGATAAGTCTTTCTTCTATCCTGCTCCATTTTACCAATATGTTCTTTCGCCAGATGCCTATATCTATTGTTCTCAATTTCTAGACAGGTATAAGGACGCATCATACTGTAATGCATTTAAGCAAGTTGGCCAATACGTCTATAAGCAGTTTTAATTCTTAAGAGGTCCTGAGACTTGTTCTCCGTCGTGATAAAGACGGTACAAGTCTCCGTCAACGGAAGGAAAAGTAAAGACTGGAACAATAATCTCCTCACCTTCACTTGTATCAATATCTAATCTAATACAAATCACAAAATAATAGAAAGAAACTCCTTCTTTATCGTATGCCTTTATATAAGTGTATAGAGTATCTCCTTGCTCATCATCCTTCTTGTAAACTTCGTCAGGATTTTGCATCGTCGTTGCTAAATACTCATCATAGAGTTCGTATTTTTCAACTGGAATATCTGCTATAGATATATTTTCTAAATGCTTAGCAAGTAATTCTGATTTCTTTTTTTCGATAGTTTCAACATCACTTGAAGTAACACCTAATTCATTATCTTCTAAATGAGTATCATCTTCAAAATGTGAGGAAACATCTCTTTGTTCACCAATTCTAAATTCTTCCATCAGAAATTTACTCTCAGTGATAGTCGACAAGAGAACAAAACCTGGATAGGTATCAAAGATAGTACAAAGAACAATTGCGTAAAAGGGCGCGGCACCCTCATGCTCTATTTTCTTTATGAAAGAGAAGATTTCTTCTTGAATGCCATTTTCTAAACACCATATTTCGTCAGGTAGAGTCATCACTGCTTCCATCACACTAATGTCGTTTAAAAAATCTAAACAGCTCTCAGTCTCAACAGCATATTTCTTACGTAATTCTTTTTCTCTAGCTTCGAATTGATCAGTGATCGGCTTAAAGTAATCCTCTATACACTTCTCACCACAAAATGAGCGAGTAGATCCTGCTTCAACAAAGAGGAGATCCTCAAGTTTAGAAACCTCTTGTTTACAATGATAGCAATGATAAAAATCTTTAATAAAACTCATTCAGTTCCTTACATGGAAAACTTTAGACCTGCAAAGAGCGAGTTACCATAAGCCCCAGGAGTATCCCATAGTTTTGCGTCCACTAATGTGTCTACATCCTTGGCCCTACGAGACCTAAATACTCCGCCCATCTCTAATGAGACAAGTGGAGAAATTCCAAGCTGTACAGAAGGCTTTATATAAGAAAATTGGACATCTTCTTTAAGTTTATAAGCTGACTCACTATTTAGAGCATTATCTACAGTAACCATACCACCTTCTACAACAAAGCTGATATCCCCTGAAACGACCCAACCAAGTGAAGTTTTAAGAGTACTGATATTACCAATAGTAAGTTCCTTTGAACTATCCGGGCTACCAGTTAAATTATAATCATAAGCAATGGCTATAGCGAAATTGTAAAAACGCTTAGAGGTTTCAACACCAACAATTTTATCAGTTCTTGTTGTAGCTACTGCCTCGTCACCACCAAAGCTAGCTCCCCCGTAAATATCGACTGTCGCCATTTCTTGAACAGCACCAAATCTTAACCAATTAAAACCAAGGATAACTTTTGGATTACCTTTTTCATAGGCCCCCTCTTGCTTGTTAGTTGATAGTTCATTACTTGCGGCCCAGTAATTAACATCCAAATAGAGGTTATATTGAGTTTGGAAATGGGCCATTAATGAAAGCTTATTCAACTCACCAGAAGTCGTTTGTCCTGCAACTTTTTGCTGTTCATAAGAAGTTAGTAACTCAAATGAAGTTGGGCCGTTATTTGCAGATCTCGATGAACTAGCTGCGGCCGGAGCATTTCTTTTAACTATAGGAGGTGCTGATCTCTTTACATTTGGAGTGCTCGGGGCTGGAGAGCTGCCTTCAATTTGAGAGTAATCAACTAATGCGAATGAGTTCTGAGATATAAAGATTGCGATGAGAGTCGAAATCGTCTTATTCATTATCGGTTCCTTGATAAAAACTATAGGACTCATCATGAGTCCCTATTATTTTACACATAAAAGAGGGCCCAGTTCAACTTTTTGTAAAAAATTGACTATAATTTGCGGATAATATTTATTTTTCTACTAAATAGCTGTAATTATGAGTAATTGATTTCAAAGCAAAACTTACCCGCTAATCTCCCCCACAAGTTTTATATAAGATTATATAAGAATTGTTAGCCAAGGAGAGCGCATTGAACAGTTTAACCCAGAGAAAATCACCTTCTATGAACTCATTGATTGAAATGGCCACTAACGGACACTTTCCAATCCTAGAAAATGAGTGGATTAACTCGATTTTTACTGAAAAGAATAACCTGAGCGATGCCGAGAGAAAGAAAGCACAGAAAATACTAAAAAGAGTTTCAGAGCACAGATCTCTTGAGAGACAGAAAACTGTTATATTCTCTATGAATAATGCTGAAAGAACACTCTTTATAAAAGCTTTCATGAATTTAGTAGAAGGAAGAATACTTGATGAGATGCCTCAACTACATTAAAATTTTAGTAAGTCTTAGCGCTATACTCTCTTGTCTTGCTATTAATGCTGAATACAGAGTGTATCAATATTATGTAAAATCTAGAATTCAACTTCCTGTTGATAATAAAGGTTACCTCGTAACTTCTACATTAGACCCAGTTAGCTATTTAAGTTATCATGGAGGTAACTCATCTATAAGAGTAGACATGCTACGATCATGGATGTGTAAAGGTCACACTGGAAATTTTCAAACGCCTTGTAATGGACCTGAAGAAAACTCTGGAGCTATAATTAGACAATGAAAGTTACTCAAGAATCTACAGCAAAGAACTATTTAGATAAGTTGGCAGAAGGTCAAAGAGATTTAGTTGTAGCTAAAGAACAAGAGTTGAAAAATATTGATAAAGTCTATGAAGCTAAAAAAAGTAATGAAAGACTTGTTGGAGAAATGGAGCTCTTAGATATTCAAGATAGAAATCAGGCCCAAATCGCAGAAAAATTACAGCAAAAAGAAGAAAGGCTTGGAGCAATAAAGACTAACTTTGTCGAAAACCAAACAAAATTAGAAAAAGAAAAAGCTAACCTTATCACTGCTCACCAAGAGAAAATCAGTGATTTAAATACAGTGTATGATTATAAGTATCAAGACTCTTTTGATGAGGCCAATCTCAAGGCCCAAAAGATTAACACTGACACTTCCGTACTTATTAAAGATCTACAATTGAAATCTGACGCTACTATCGAAGGTATTGATTTTGAATCTAAATTGCGCGCTGATGCTAAGACAAGAGAGAATACTCAAGGTCTTAAGCAACAGGAAGTAAATCATGGTATTCAGCAAAAAACTGCGAAGAGTAATTATGAAAGAAAAATGGCAATGGCAGTATCTGAACATGAGAACAAACTTTCAGACCAAAATCACAGACTGCTGGTTGAAAGAAAAGAAAGAGAGAAGTTCCATAATTTAGAGATGCTCAATAAAGAAACACATCACAAAGAATTGTTAAAGCAAGAAGACCAAAGCTTCAAACAAAAGTACGATACTATTGTAAAAACACATCAAGATATCTTAGATAGAGTTACAAATAGATTTAATAATCAAGTGAACTCAATTGTTAAAGACCAAATGCTCTACAAGTCCAATATAACTGATAAGGCCAAGGATGACTTCTACAAGGTTAGCTCCCTTAACCCTACTGTAAAAGAAGGCCTTAAAGATTATGAAGTCTCAATTCAAGTTCCAGTACATGAGAAAGAAAATATTAGACTTACTGCTCAAGGACGAGATGTAACACTGGCCCTTACAAGAAAGTTTACAGATGAAGTAAAAGAAGAAAACGGTGAAATAAATAGATCTCGCAGAAGTGAAGTCTTTACTAAGAAGTTTAAAACTTCTGAAATTCTAAACTCTAAAGATATCTCTCAGTCCTATAATGAAGGCGTTCTAACTTTTAAGATAGCTAAGCTTTAATCATCTTCATGAGTTTCATACTCACTAGTGTGATAATTAATCTTCTCAACTTTTAAAACACTTTTTAATTCCTTTGCTAGGAACTTCATTCTTCTTGGATGAATTGTAATATAGACATTTAAGATTCTTTCGTCATTACTCGTATTAAGAACTTCTTCACTCATTTCATTAATGTCATTTACTTCTGCTAGAATCATTTGTTTTACCTGATTCTTAACACGACCATGAGAGAGAATTTCAACGTGATAAGTTCTGAAGTCTTTTTGAAGAAGAATAAGATTATAAATTGGGTTAAGTAGTTTTAGGACAACTAAAATTGTTACTGTAAAAAGAATGGCCACAAATGGATAACCAGACCCAATGGTTAGACCTATTGCAGCAACAACCCAAATTGTTGCGGCCGTTGTAAGACCTATTACATGTCCTCTTGATTGGATAATTGCCCCAGCACCTAAGAAACCAATACCACTAACAATCTGCGCAGCTATCCTATTAGGATCGGCCATAGAGCCTTCAGGTATATTTAAAAGAGAGACAGAAGTGTATAAGCATGCACCGAGACAAATTAGGATATTTGTTTTAATCCCTGCTGACTTCATCTTACGCTCACGATCTAAACCGACTAGTCCACCTAGAAAGAGGGCCGTGACGATTTGAATCCCCATACCTAGATAAAAGTTAACAGGCCCTAAAAGTTCAAGAATTATTGGATCAGGCGTTTTCATATGACACTCTTTTCTTTAAAATGATTAAGGATTTATTATTACTGAGAATTTATACTATGAAAAGACCAAACCTCGTTCATTTTTTAGCAATTAAGACTGATGACTATGTGGCCATACGAGCATCTTGTACAATGAAAGAGTGGCAATCCCCTATTCCAACTGAATTGGCCCAAATGGCCCCTAAATTCCCTATTCAAGAATTTAGGTTGTTAAAGTCTAGCCAATTCCAAATGAAAATAGTCTGTTTCGATAATGAGCACAACGTTATCTTTAAGAAAACTTACGACTCGGATAGCTTTGGCAATTTCTCTTTTAAGATCCCAATGACTGAGCAGCGAAAGAATATTAAGGTGATTCAAACCTATGAAACCAAGAAGAAAAAAGGTCTTGAACTTCATATGGGGACATTCATGCCTCTTACCATCCCTAGCGAAGACAAGAAATTAATCATCTGTGATTTTGATAAGACTTTAGTTGATACAAAATATTCCAATACCAAGGAAGTTTATAATTCACTCACTAAGCCAATATCATCGTTTCCTACAGTAGAAAATAGTGTTGCAATTTTAACTTCTCATATAGAAAAAGGATTTCATCCTTTCATACTCTCCGCTTCTCCTCATTTCTATGAAGAGGCAATGAGAGACTGGCTCTACCAAAATAAAATTTATACTGCTGGAATTTTCCTAAAAGACTATAGGCATATATTCTCTCTATTAGAGGGCGAGTTAACGACAAAGGATTTAAAGACGCAGGGTCTTTATAAGCTCAATCATCTCTTAGATATTTTGACGATGACGGGGATTCCTGATGAGCTAGTTTTGATGGGAGATAATTTTGAATCAGATCCAGTCATCTACTTAACTCTTGCGAAAGTTCTATCTAAGGAAATCGATCCTTGGAAGATGTGGTCGCAATTAAAAAAAGAAGAAGCATTTCAATTTAATAGAAAGCAAAATAGCAAAGTTCTTGCGAAGTTCTATCAACTCGGATCAATGATTAATAATAGAGCTCATAAGTGCAATGTTAAAATTTATATTAGAAAGAAGACTGATGAAAGTGAGATTAATTTAAAAACTCAAATTCCTTTTCCGACTAATACAATTGAATTATATGAAGGACGTACTCAATTACTACCTATGCCAGAAGAAAGGCCGGAGCAGTAAAGAGGATATAACCAATGCTAAAGTATAATCCAGTTCTATGAAAGTTTTTTCCGTTACTCATTTTAGAAGTGATTGGAAGGTTTTCAAATTTGAAGCCCATAATTTCTAAATAAAGACGAAATACGGCCAGGCATAAAAATACAATTTGTAAGAGTTGATTGCTAGGATCGTTAAATAAAGTTAAAATATCCATTTACTACTCCAAGGTTATTAATGGAACAAAATCAGTTCACACAACTCATCGGCGATCCTTTAGAGAGCTTTTACCAACTAGGTTTAAAAGATCAAAAGGGGCATTCTTTACTGCTTGACCATATGAAAGTGGTCTTGACTCTTGGAATCCCTAAAGTAGACAAAATTATTCAAGATTTAGCGGCCGTATTCTTCGATTCTCAAATGGAGCATAATAGAGTTTTTAAACAATGGTCTAAGCAATATGCTCAAGGACTTGGAATAAGTGATAAGGAACTCATTTTTGCATTATTACTACCTGAATTGAGCTCGTGTCTTAGTAAATGGTTACCTAGCTTAGGAAGCTCACTACTGGGCTGCTCGACTATGTTCTTTTGGGATGAAAATGAAGATTGTCCGGCCCATGGAAGAATTCTCGACTTTCCTCTCATAGGTAGCTTTGATAAAGCTGAGAGAACAATACTTTACGACTTTCCTAATTTACCAAAAGTTTATAGCTTCGGTTCTGTGGGCTTTCCTTTTCCAAGTATTACTTCCATGAATGAATATGGAGTAACGCTTGCTCTTCACCAAAAATTTACAGATATTTTAGATATAAACGGTCGCTCAGTTTTTGACATAGGAAATGAGCTGATCTTTCATGCAAAAGACTTATCTTCAGCATTAGAAATATTGAAAAAGGCCAATTCATTTACTGCTTGGTGTTTTAATATGACCTTTGCAGATGGTACTTGGCTAAGTGCTGATCTAATGGGTGATAAGCTTGTATATGAAACTGGCAAGATTACTAAAGGTGAAATCAAATACTTTAATAATGAACTGATCGATGAAGAACTTCATAAGCGATCATTTTTTCCAATTGGCATGAAGAACCACAATTCTATGCGTAGTGATTGTGGAAATAAAAAGGTATCAGATCTCTCAAAAAAGAAAAAGATTAGTGATCTAGACATTTTAAAATCGCTGGGAACACCTCAGAAAATTAGTTACGAAGACACTCTAGACTGGAAACTAGGAACACTTACTCCTACCTCTGTTCACATTGTCACCATGTCACCTATGAAGGCCCGGGCCCTATCTATAAATGGTATCGCGCCTAAGCTATATAGTGGCCAATACTTAGAACATACTGAACTGTGGGACAAACCAAACTTTAAGCTTAAACAATCGAGAGCTCAAAAGTATCCCCCTCAATTGAAGTCGGGTCTAAGGCACTACGCCCTTGCTCAAGTTTCGTTTGACCATAAAGACTTGATCCATGCTTATCACCATATTCAAATGGCACACGACGAGCTTAAAGGTACCAAGTGGGAACATATTAGCTTCTTCTACTTTCTAGTATTTCAGTTTATGAAAGAGAAGCATAAGAAAGTAAGATCTAGTATTTTGGAAGACTTTAAAGATATACATGATAAATTACCCGAGTTACTACAAGATCACTGTGTACTCTTTATTTGGAGACTTGAGAGAATTCTATACAAGTCCAGTAAAATAACTGAAAACGACATTAAGAATACTACTTTGAAAAATGTTTTTAGGGTTGAACAAAAAATACCTGGTTTGATTCTACATAGAACGACGACACTACTGATGTCGCCAAGACTTGACCTACTGGATGTGATCTATCCACTCGTTTAATTTTCTTTTGAGATTTTTAAATAAACGAGACCAAGTTCACTTTCAAAAGGAAAAACAAAGATTTGATTATTTTCACAATCAAGCATCTCAGTACTATCTAGAGTTGGAATAATCATTTCAAGCTCCACACCTTTTTCTGAAAGAAACTTTTTAATTTTTCCATAGATCATATTAGTTATAGAAGTTGCAAAATCCGCTTCCTCATCAGTTATAGCTTCAATGGACTCTCCAACGACTTGTTCATAGATTTTCTTAAAACTATCTAATGGAAAAGAGACATAGAGAGAGCCAGTAAAAAACTTTGATGAGATCTCGACCTTACCGCGAATTCCAATTTCAGGATACTTTTCAATATTCTTTAAAAGTAGTGGCTTCAAACCTTTAAACTCTAACATAGTAAAGTCTTTCAGCACTTCATTTGCCGATTGAACAATGAGGGCCACGAAGTCTTTATCTAAATTAGATGAAGACTTGTTCATCGCCTTAATAGGAAGAGATTTATTTAAGATAATATCGCAAAAAATATCATCTGGTAGAGGAACAGAGTAAGCACAACATGAAGCTACAATACTTTTAGGAATATCTAATTGCTGGAGATCTTCAAACTTAACGATTGAGAAAATAATTGAGTTTGGAACTTTTCCATTTGAGTTATCAAGTGCTCTAAGAAGGAGCTCAATATTTTTTAATTCAAAACTATCCTCAAATACAATAAGAGCATACTCATTTGCAGAGACTCTCTCAATTGCATCAGTTCTATCTGATGAGATATCACAAAGAACTTTCTTAGAGGCAACAAGCTTATGCTTGAGCTCTCTTGACCACAAAGAATTCTTTGAAGCTATAAGGACTTTATTTAATTTGGACAAAACCTCTCCGACTATTTCTTATAGGGTGAATCAACCGTCCTAACAAGGGCCTCTAATTCTTTAATAGACTCTTTTAAAACGGATATCTTTCTATCGGTGTCACTCTTATAAAGATTGAATCTATCAATTATCTTCTCCACCTTATCTTTGTCTATAAAATCAACTCGTAATTCTAATTTTTTAAACTCGTCTTGCTTAAAACTCTTGAATTCATCGGCCAGTTGCTTCTGACCTTCTTCAACTTCCTTAAGCTTCTCCATCAGCTTGCCACCACTTTCTTTATCATTTAATTTAGTCTTAATTTCACCCAAAATAGAACTCATGGAATTTAAGTAGCTCTCCACTCTATCTAAACGGTCAAGTTTATTCTCACCAGAGTTGGCACCAGACTCATAGGGAGGTGGGACTTCAAAGGCAAATGTGTTAACAATTAAGCATAGGGATATAAAAAATTTCTTCATAACTTATTTTACATCCTCTCAATCCAATTTATAAGCTTAGCTCATAGGGAATTTTTAACCCCTTTAGGTAGTGCTCCTCAGAATCTTCATCACTAAGGCAACGTTTTCTTTTAAGAATAAAATGACCACTCTCTTTGTAGTCCCCTAAGAATCCTTTAATCGATAACTTTACAATAACTTGAATGCGCTCATTACTCAAAGCACTGACACTTGTTTTAGAGTCTATAGAATAAATTTTCTGTTCATCAAATCTACTTCTAACTTCGCTAGTAAAAGAATTATAGAGCTTGCCCTCTTTATTTATATTTTGACCATCCTCAAAGAATACATCTTGGTAAAAATGCCCTTGTCTAGGAGCTTTAAAAATAATGAGCGAATGTACATTAAGCTCGTTGTTTTCAGCGCTAATAAAGTAGAGAGGGTTTTCATTTAGATTAATAACAGAGTAATTCTCAGCTGTGTCACTTATCGGTCTAGAATTATACTGTATTGTTGAATAGCAACCAGCGACAGATTCCCATTCAAATGCCACAGTGTTTGAAATGATGGTAAAAGAGAGTAAAAAGACATAGAAAGAATTCATAACGCCCCCGTTAAATACTATTAAGTCTCCTCAAATTTAGCTTTTTCTTCAAGGCCTCTTCATTGTGATAAACATCATCTTCTTCTTTTTCACGAAGATGGTCCTTATGGAGATTTTCCTTATTCATATCCAGCTCACCACTAGAAGTATTCAACTCCACAGGTTTTTCTGGAAAGCTCACGGGGGGATGATCGAGCGCGAATAGAGGTTTTATATTTAAGGCCATAGACCATTATAACCGAGCTTTCTAGTCAAAATACTCGATTATTGTATGGTCCCTATAGAATTAGATAGTTACTGTAGATTATTTAAATTTAATAGTGGGTCACCTTGTAGGTGATACCAAACAAAGTTTTCTAAGGCCCCTTGCCTATCATCATAATTTTCAAGTAGATAGCGCTGCCCAGCCCATAATACGTCAATTAAGCGCCTATTATTATTCTCACTTAACGCAACTCCCGCGCCAATGGCCATAACAGCAGGAGGGTCCCAACTTATATCAACACTACCGCCATAGTAGGCCACAGCACCAGCAGGAGACCTACCATCCGTTGCTCGAATAAAGCTCTCACCCATTCGTGCTTCATTACTAAACCTTCCATTTTGACAGGCAACATCTATAATTATTGGTTTTACACCATTTGCTCTAAGAGAGTTTATATGAGCAGTGCTAAAATCTTCTCCAAATAATGAAGGCCATGCGTAACCTGAACCATGACCAATATAGTTTAGCCAAATGGAGCCGTCAGAAATTCTATCTTGAACATTACTAGGAATCGAGTCTGAATTTGCCTGGAAGAACTCTCTAGATTTCCAATTAAACTTCTTTTTAAGAGGATTTTGCATCTGTCTTACATATTCAACATCACTTGGAGCACTTCCCTCATCCGAAGCTATCGCAATCATCATATTCTTACCTAATCCGTCTTTCCAACTACGCGCTTCAAACTCTAAAGACTTATCAATAAAACGATTGAGCTCATCTATTGTATCTACAGATATTCTAGAATAAAGAATGTCTGGAATGACATCCCTTTGCCCATCAGTATCTCCATCTAAAGTATAGTAGTTCATATCACTTGGCGTATTTTCATCAAAACGAGTCGATACATACTCAGTTGGAAATATTTCTTCATGCCCAATAATCATTGAGTATGAAAAAGACTGTTTCTTATAAAGATCTTTTATATAAGCTCTAACCTCTTCAAAGCTCTGTCCTATTTCACTTAAAGTAATGACTTTAACTTCATACCCTTCAGCAGTTCTGTAATCTACGAGTCTATCCAGTGAACTTTTAAACTTATCTGCAGTAAAGATCACTAATCTCCTGTCTTCAGCACTCATGCTAGCAACATTGATTTTCTGATTCGATTTAATCTCAACTGATCCTTCACTGATAAATCTCATCCCAGATTTATGATTATAGGCCACAGGCGAAAAGCGAACTCTAGATATATCTTTTCCGCGAAATTTCCCCATATACTCTACAAAGATATGCTCACGGCTTTTAGAGTTATAAGATTTTTCATCAAAATCTACATTAAATTTCCATGGAATAATATCGCATCGACAAGGCATTTGCTGAGCTGGAACTGGGGCCACATCATTAATATTGAAAACCTTTACTGCATTAACTTCAACATTAAAGTCTGTTGGAATTCCTTCTAATAGAATAGACTTAAACGGCACAGAGGGACTACCTACAGTTTTGGTTAGGCTCCAGCCCTCTAGTTTAATATCACTAAAGACCATCGGTCCTTGAGCGCTACTTTTAGAGATTTTTAGATCCTTATTAGATATTTTCCATTGTGCTTTAGTATGGAAGTTAGAGATTTGATCAATTTTAATGTCATTTTGAGCAAATGTACTTTGTAACAATATAAAACTAACCAGCCACAAAAGTTGTGTCATAGATTTTCCTTCGAAAAGTTGAATGATAGTTTTCTATCGTCAAAGTAAATTAGTTGGATTAGAGAGAAAGAGTTTGTGAAGATGACAGGTAGAAAATTCCCTATTTGTGAAATACCCAACGAAAGCGGTGCATCATAAAAGAGATTCTTATAGAAAATATTACATTTTCTTTCATTTTATGGCCTTTTTTAGGAAATCCTAACTGACATTCCTAAGTTCGCTATGGTAAATAGGCCTAACACAAAATTCTATAACTTATTGAGTTTTTTATAAAACTAGGAGACACACATGTTCATGATGAAGAAAACAACACTTCTTCTTGCTATGTTGGCCACACTTTTTGTCAGCTGCCAAAACGAAGACAAGCTTGGAACGACTAACAACCCTGTTAAGTTGTACTTTACGCCTTCAGTTGATGCCGACACGATTGCATCTAACTCTCAAGACTTCATCAAGTTTCTTGAAAAAGAAACAGGACTATTCTTCAAGACAGGAATTCCAACAAACTACATCGCAGTAGTTGAGGCCTTCGGATCTAAGAGAGCTGATATTGGAGTGATGAACTCATTTGGTTACCTACTAGCTAATAGTAAGTACGGAGCAACTGCAAAACTAAGAGTTCTTCGTTACGGTCATGACTACTACCAAGGTCAAATTATTGCTCACGTTGATTCAGGAATTAATTCAGTTAAAGATATTCAAGGAAAGAAATTTGCTTTCACTGATCCATCTTCAACTTCAGGATATATGTTTCCACTTAAAATTCTTAAAGATAATAATGTAGAAGTTTCTAATAAGACTTTTGGAATCAAGCACGACAATGTTGTTACTATGGTTTACCAAAAGCAAGTTGATGCAGGAGCAACTTACTACTCTGCACCTAAGTTAAATGATGCTGGTGAAATTATCAAAATTAGAGATGCAAGATCTAGAGTTAAGACTCAATTTCCAGACGTAGAAGATAAAGTAAAGATCATTGAAATAACTGAAAAAATTCCAAATGATCCATTTGTTTTTAGAAAAGATTTAGATGCTGCTATCACTAATAAGTTTATTGCTGCTGTAAAGAAGTACCTTTCTACTGAAGAAGGTAAGCAGTCATTTAAAAATATCTACAGTGTTGAAGGTATCGTTGATACAACTGACAGTGATTACGATGGACTTAGAACAATGATCAAGTCTGTTGGAATTAATATTGAAGAAAACCTTAAATAATTACTAACGGGTGATAAAAAATGCTTACAGTTAAAGACTTACACAAGAAATACCCAAATGGAACACACGCGCTTAAGGGTGTTTCATTTGATGTAAAAGAGGGTGAATTTCTAGTTGTTATCGGGCTTTCTGGTTCTGGTAAATCTACTCTACTTAGATGTCTAAATAGACTACATGAACCAAGCCACGGATCGATCAACTTTGAAGGTCAAGATATTACTTACATAAAAGGACAGCCACTTAGAACTCTTAGATCTAAGATTGGAATGATTTTCCAACACTTTAATCTAATCCCAAGAAAAACTGTTCTTACAAATGTTCTTTCAGGATCTCTTTCAAGAACTGGTATTCTAAATTCTATATTTGGAATCTACTCTGAAGAAGATAAAGAAAAAGCGAAGAACTTCATTAAGATTGTTGGACTTTCTGGTAAAGAAAACCAAAGAGCTGATAATCTTTCAGGTGGTCAGCAACAAAGAGTTGCTATTGCTAGAGCGCTAATGCAAAACCCAAAAGTTTTACTTGCGGATGAGCCTGTTGCTTCACTTGACCCTGCGACTTCACATTCAGTTATGCAGTATCTGAAAAAAGTTAATGATGAACTGGGTGTAACAGTAATCTGTAACCTCCACTTCTTATCACTAGTTAGACAGTACGCTTCTAGAGTTATCGCTCTTAAAGGTGGAAAACTAATTTACGAAGGTATGCCTTTGGATATTGATGAGGATTGGTTTAAAACAATCTATGGTGAAGAAGCTGTAGAAGTGACAATCGATTAGTTGAGGGAATTATGAATACAACAACACATGAAGCACTACCTGGTGAAAATAAGGGCAAGGCCCTAAAAAAAGTTAAAAAGCAAGTTATTGCATATGCTATAGATTTCTTTCTATGGTCTTATCTAATACTTACTTCTTGGAAAATTGTTTACGAGAAGCTGATTATTGGAGATAGATATGCTCAATTTTCTTGGGATCAACCACTTCTTGCGATAGGAATTGGTGCCGTAGTAGCAGCGGCCCTGACTTTTACAAGATTATCAATTGGTAAAGCAACTCAAGGTCTTTACGAAACTAATCCAGAAAAAACAGTTCTATCTGAGCCATTTACAATGCTTGGATATGTGATCCTAATTGTAACTTTCATTTCAGGACTACATATCTCTCAAGTAAGTATCAGAGAGTTTCTTTCTGAAAGTGGTCTACATGGAGCAAGAAGAATTTTTACGGCCCTATTTAGACCTAACTTCGCAATAATTGAAGATGCATTATTTGCAGCAGTTGAAACAATTTACATGGCATTTATCGCAACAGCAGTTGCTCTGCCAGTAGCTTTCTTACTCGCTTTCTTTGCTGCAAGAAACTTAATGAAGAATTCAAAGTTTACTTTAGCGATATACAGTGTCGTAAGATTCTTCTTAAACGTTTCTAGATCAATCGAGCCACTTGTTTGGGCGATTATCTTTTCAGTATGGGTTGGAATTGGACCATTTGCAGGTATGCTTGCATTAAGTCTACATTCAATCTCTTCACTATCAAAACTTTACTCAGAGCAAATCGAGAATATCTCCAATGGTCCGATTGAAGCTATGACAGCCACAGGAGCTCACCCTATCCAAGTAATTTGGTATGGAGTTGTTCCTCAGATCGTTCTTCCTTACCTTTCATTCACTATCTATAGATGGGATATCAATGTTCGTATGGCGACAGTGATTGGTCTAGTTGGTGGAGGTGGTATTGGTACTATGCTTATGCAGTATCAAGGTCTAGCAAAGTGGAATGAAGTTGGTCTTCTAGTGATCATCATTGCTGCTATTGTTTGGATTATGGATTACCTTTCTTCGAAAATTAGAGAAGCAATTAAATAAAAAAAATGGCCTCGTTAAGAGGCCTTTTTTTTTAATTACATTTCTGAATTTCTCTTTTTAAATCATCTTTTGCTTTTTCAACTTCGGCCTTAGTTATCAAACCAACATCATATTGCTTAAGTCTAAAAGAAACGACATCTTCTTTGATTCCAACACGCGTTCCACAAACCCCATTAGAGACATGGAATTTTTTAAAATTACATTGCACGGCCTCTAGGACGTCAAGATGAGAAACAAGCCCTACATCATACTTCATCAAAGTGTCGTCAACACTTTCGCATGAAGAAGAATTGAAACTAAAGAGCATTAAAATTGTACATAGTGCGATTGATAGTATTTTCATTATTTAACTTCCTTTAAAGATGCACCAGTTTCTTTCACATCAAAGTGAACTCTAAATGCACCATATCTAATTGTATCTATAATTTGAGTATCTACTGAGTCTAGTATCACTTCTTTACTAACGGCCAAATCAATACTTGGTTTTTGTTTTAGATCTTTTAAATCTATCTGAACCACATGATTTTGAACTGCTTTAAAGGCAAGTTCTTTTCTATCGATTAGTTTAAAAACACCATCTTGATATGCTTTTAAGTAACCATTTATTGGCAGAACATTAACAGTCTGGATTTCTCCATCAAGGGCATGAATTTTATATTCTGTATTCGAGTATGGATCGATTTGAACAAATTTGTACCCTTCATCTGTTTTAGCACAAGTTAAAAACTCAAATTTAACAGTCAGCTCAACCTGCTGATCATTCATCTCACTCTTTAATGCTTTAGCTCTATAAGCACCATTTCTATTTAGAAAAATGTCCTTCTCACTTTCACATGTCCTTTCTGTACCATCGAAAACCTTTACGGTTTCTAGTGCGTAAGAAAATGATATTGAAAACAGAGAAAGTGCTATTAAAGATAGCTTATTCATAAAAATCTCCTTAAATTCTATAAGAGACGCAAAAATACACCAAAAAGACGCGCCGCGCACAAATTTTGAAAATATTACATCTTCCTCAACAGATAGATGGTGGCAAAAAGGATATTAACGCAGTGTTATATTGGCCCCAGATCACAGTGCTACTAGCTCAAATACGATAAATTAGCTACTTAGGTAAGTAAAAACTTGGCACGACTCATGTATATAGTAAACCAAACAAGGTCATAAGGATTTGACTGAAATAGCGAAAAGGATATTCGCGTGGAAATCTCAAAGAGTGAGACCGCAGGAGAACGCTATGGAAAAGATAAGAACACTACTACTAGTTACAGCAGCTTTATTCGTTACAATGGATATGGCCTTTGCAAAAATAGAGAAAATTAGTGTTTCTCAAGTAAATGCAGCTACTAAAGCAGCTGGATTTAAGACATTTAACGGAAAACTACTTAGAGCTGGAGATCTTCAAATAAGTAACCATAGAATCATTCAAGCTGAAAAGGTTATCAAGACTGATTTTATAGAAATGAAAGATGGAGAGATCTACTACCCAGAAGAGATCGAATTTGTTTACTCAGTAAAAGGTGGATTAGTTCCAAGTAAGTTTAAAGCACCTAAAGAAGATGAGAAAGCACCACAAGATAGTGATTCAAATTAAAATCTTTAAGAAACCCAACTTAAAGAGATGAATAAAAAGGCCCTATTATTTAGGGCCTTTTTTTTATTGTATTGTATGTTCATTAGAATTCGATTTTTCATTACCAATCAAGACGTCAATAGAAACAGTAGAATCTTCGATCTGCTCTTTTTCAATTGTTTCAATGAGAGGAGAAAACTTATTTTTAAAAAGAGGCACTTTATTAAGAACTCTCCAGAAATCACGTTGAACTTCTAAAAGAGTTGGTAAAACTAACAGAGTTAAAGCAGTCGCAAAGAGAAGCCCCCAGCCCATAGAAAGAGCGAGAGACTTAGTAAATCCAGAGTCTCCTCCTATTCCGTAGGCCATTGGGAAAACACCACCCAATGTAGTTATTGATGTAATAATAATTGCTCTTAATCTACTCACAGCACCCGAGTGAATGTCTTCTCTCGTTAAATGCCATATCTTGGCCTTCTTCTTATTTATGGTATCAACCATAATAAGTGAGTCATTCACAACCACTCCGGCCATTCCCATAATCCCGACCATGGCCATGATATCAATGGACTGCCCATGAAAATAGAAGGCCCAGATAACACCAATCATACCAAAAGGTATTGCCATTCCAATCATTAGAGGTTGCGAGAATGATCTAAGAATCAATGCAAGAACAAAGAGGATTAAGAAAATACATGAAATCATCATTTTAAAGATTGCTTTAGAGTTCTTTGCCTCTTGTTCATCACCATCTTCAAGCTTAAATTTTAGACCAGGAACTTTCTTTTTAATGATTGGAAATTGTTCTTTTAAGATTTCACCTATCTTTTCTTTTTTAAGAATCGATTCATCATAACTAATATCAAAGTTTAACGATTTCTTAAGGTCTGTATGGGAAATCGTCTTTAGCGATTTAATTTTTTTCCAACTACCAAGTTTCCCAAGAGCAATAGATTTCCCATTATCAACATTAATAGTTAATTTAGATAAGTCTTCAAAGTTTAGATCCTTACCATCTTTAAAGTAACCATATACATTAACAATGGATCCATTATTTCTGAATTCTTTAATTTTACTCTTTCTAATATATCCTTGAATATTAGAGCTTAGATCGATTGGGCTAAGACCATAAGAGTGCAATAGAACCTTATTTGGCTCAAACATCCAAGTATCAGAAATTAAATCAGGGTCAATGTAGACATCCTTAACACCTTTTACACTAGAAAAGACCTGCTTCACTTGCTCTATAATAAATTCGTCTCTATGTTGCCCTTCTATAAAAGCACTTAATTTAAAAGTATTTTCTTTCTTATCATCATGACCATCTTTGACTTTCTTAATTGAGAGAATTTCAAAGTCATCAGTCTTTAATAATTCAAGCTTCTTTTCTAAAAAAGAGAGAATAAATTCTCTATCTTTATCAATATTTGGATGGGTTTGCGAAAAACGAATATTAAATCCACCGTATTTATACCCTTCCTTTCTCTCGCCATTGTACCAGTTTCGACCTAAATCAGAAGTCATGTAAGTGTACTTAGATTTATCAACAGTATTTAGGAGATCCCAAATAGGCTGAACTTTTTGTCTTGTGTTTTCAAGGTCATTTGATGCTTTCAATAAGAAGTCTATTTTAATAGTTTCACTTCCAATATTTAAATTTGCCTTAAACGGAACCTTCTCCTTATTAAGAATAAATGTTCCAACAAGTAGAGCAACCATTCCGACTAGAACTGGATACCTCCACTTTAAACACTTACTTAATAGAAATCCGTAACCTCTTGAGAGCCTATTAAACACACTGGACTCGTTATGTTTTGGAGGTGTTTTAACAAAGTGAGAGAGATGATTTGGTAACAGAAAGAAACACTCAAATAAACTCATTGATAATGCTGCTATAACGACCCACGGAATAGCTCTTAAAAAGGCCGACAAACCAGACTCTGTAATAAGAATGGGAGCAAAAGCTATTACCGTTGTTAATACTGTTCCTGTGATTGGAATCATTGTATCAGTGGCCGCTTTAATAGCAGACTCTCTTGGAGAAAATCCTTTTTCAAGGTTTTGTACATATAATTCGGAAACAATGATGGCATCATCAACAAGGATTCCAACAATGAGCAACATCCCAGCAACAGAGATAAGATCAATTTTTATATCTAAGGCCATCAGTACTGTGAAAGTCGCAAGGTAGGCCAGAGGGAGACCAAAACTCGTCATAAGAGATGCTTTAAGGCCAAAGAAAGCAAAGAGAATAAAAACAACTAAACCAGCACCCATTAGACCATTTATATTTAAAACATTTAATTGTCTCTCTATAAAGGCAGGACCGTCACCTGTGACAATAAGTTCTATCCCTTCAGGAGTTGTACTTTTTAACTTCTCTAACTTCTTTTCTAAAGATTGTTTCATTTCAATAATATCTGTATCAAGATCTTTAAAAAGAACAATTCCTCTCGAAGGAGCACCATTTGTAAAACTCATAGTATCACTTTCGTGAATCTTATACTCTACACTGGCAACGTCTTTCAATCTAATGATCTTTCCACTCAAATTACCTCTTACAATGAGGTCTTCTAACTCTGTAACACTGTTGATGTCATTGTTAATTTCAACGTTTACTGTATTACCATTTTTAGAAATACTCCCTAGAGGAAGAAAATCAAATCTTCTAATAAGAGTACGTGTCAGTTCATTTATATCGAACTGATATCTTGCTAATTTCTTAGCATCAAATTTTATATACACATTTGGTAGTGGTGCCCCGTGGTTTACTTCAACCACACCAGGGATTTTTCTAAGTTCTTTACTTGTTTCTTTAATCCAATTTTGATGAACTCTATTATTATCATCATAATTTAGAGCAGCGAGTGATGAAAACCAAAACGTAGTCATTTTTCTATTGATAACTTCAAGATTTTCAACTTCGCTAGGAAGAGTATGTGAAATAGAAGAAAGAGAGCTCTTCACTTTCTCGAAAAGGTCTTCAATGTCTTTATAAGAATCTTTTACATTTAAACTAATACTCATTCTTCCAGACTGTGATGATGAGTAGATATGATCAATTCCAGCAAATGAATTAATAGAATCTTCTATGGGAATAGTGAGAAATTGTTCTACTTGATAAGGACTTGCGCCGCTTAGGTTTGCAGTGATTGTAATCTGCTTATTTCCAAATTGTGGAATCAGGTCTCGTTTCATTGAAGTCACTGAAATGAGTCCAATGATAACCATGGCCAAACTTATCGTATTAACCAAAAAGCTATTATCTACAAAATATTGTACGATTTTCTTCACTTAATCCCCCTAGGAAGGGTCAAAGTAGCAAATGACGCAAGGTGCGACAATAAAGAATAGAGAATTTACACTGTAAAATACTAGCTTTCGAGGCCTTTTTCTTGTTTAAGAATCGACATAGCGATCTTAACACCATCTACTGCCGCGGAAGTAATTCCACCAGCATGGCCAGCACCTTCGCCGCATGGATACAGCCCTTTATGAGATGTAGACTCCAGAGTCTCGCGATCTCTTAGGATCGTTATAGGAGCAGAGGTTCTGGTCTCAGGAGCTAGCAATAGAGCTTTCTTAGAAACAAAGCCATCCATTCTGCGGTCAAACTGCACAAGAGCATCCTTAAGATGATTAGAAATAAACTCTGGAAGAATATCTGTTAACTGGGCCTCAACAATTCCAGAAGGAGTTGAAGTTTTAGGCATCACTGACTTGCCGACTGTTCCATCTAAAAAGTCTTTCAACGTTTGAGAAGGTAGCTCTTTTCCCGATGCCAATGTTTTAGAAACTTCGTAGGCCTTATTCTCTATTTTGTGTTGAAACTTTAATCCATTGAGCACGTCATCAGTTGAAAAGTCCACAGATGCTTTAACTGAAACGACAAGAGCGGAATTAGACCATCTAGAGTTTCTAGCATAATTACTCATACCATTTACGACGATCCCCTCGGCCTCTGTTCCAGAAGATAGAACGTATCCACCAGGACACATACAAAAACTATAAGTACCCTTTTGAGTGGATTTATTTTCGTAGCTTAATCTATATCTAGCAGCTCCAAGGTAGCTCCCTGCAAATTTACCATATTGAATTTGATCGATAAGCTCTCTTGGGTGTTCAATTCGTACACCTACAGCAAAGTCTTTTGCTTTCATGGCGACTTCATTATCATTTAAGTGAGAATAGATCTCTTTAGCAGAGTGACCTGTTGCTAATATAATATGATCCGAATAGATTTCTCTTCCGTCACTTAGCCTGACCCCAACAACATTTCTTTCTTTGTAAATAAGCTCTTCTACCCTAGTGTTGTAGAGAATTTCACAATTCTTCTCTAAGAGAAAGTCACTTATTTTATTGATCAACATTCTAATCTTATTTGATCCTAAGTGAGGATTTGAGACATAGGCCGTCTCGGCCGGTGCGCCAAAATCAACAAGCCTATTCATGACATATTGAACGTACGCAGACTTAACCCTTGTGATTAATTTTCCATCACTAAAAAGACCTGCCCCACCTTCTCCGTAACAGACATTATTTTCAGTATTAAACTCTCCATATCTCCAAAACCTTGCGATATGTTTCATTCTCTTATGAGCTCTTTCGCCTCTTTCAATAACTATTGAAGCAACACCATATTCAGCAAGCCTAAGAGCACAGAATAGTCCACCAGGTCCAGCTCCTATAATAATAGGTTTGGCCTTAAGTTGTCCTAGTTCTTTAAAACTCTCCTTTTCACCAGAGAATTTCTCACCAAGAGCAATAATCTCAACTCTGTAGGTTATACGAGGTCTTTTCCCACGATTAGACCCTCTAGCATCAAGGGCCTTATTGAGAATTCTATAATCATCCATTTTAGGATAAGTAGAATTTAGGTATTTTTCGACGTCCTCTTCAAAGTCGAGAACAAATTGTACAATTTGAGACATGATAATAAGTTAGCAAATTCTTTTCACAATGTCGGCCTAAGGGTATAATTTATAGTGAATTTTACTCATTTATGAAGGTTTAACTATGTTAGCAGCACTCATTATAATCGGCGACGAGATCCTTACAGGCCGAACACAAGACTTAAATGGATATTGGTTGGCCGATTATCTTACAAAAGTAGGAATTGAGCTCAATAAAATTATCATCGTCCATGATAGTGAGAAGGAAATTCATCATGCTCTTTCAAGCTGTATGCAAAGCTGTGACATTGTCTTTACCAGTGGTGGACTTGGACCAACAAGGGACGATATTACTAAGAATGTACTCGCCAAATTCTTTGATAAAGAACTTATCAGTGATCAAGAATCAACGAATTTAATTACTAAGCTATATGAAAAATTCGATAGACAGTGGACACCAGAACTAAATGATTATCACTACTATCCAAAAGACTTTAAACTCACAGATAACTTAAATGGCTTTGCCCCAGGGCTAAGTTTCTTTCAAAATGGAAAGGCATTATTTAGTGCACCAGGTGTTCCGAGAGAATTTCAATCAATGGTAGAAAATATTTTCTTACCAATGATTAAGGATCACTTCTCTAGTGATGACTTCCATCCGACTCAACTCTTCGCTATACGAACAAAGGGAATACCTGAGGAAAGAATATTTAAAGAAGTTTGTCCTAACTTGTGGGATCAGCTAAGCTCTATCGCCAAAGTCAGCTCTCTTCCTCATCTACTAGGGGTAGATATTGTTCTCTATATTGAGCAATCAAAGTTTGAAAAGAAATCAAGTGATGCTAAAAAACTGATTGAAGAATCTGCACTTGCTCAATATGTATGGCAGTATGGAAATCTAGAACTTGCTGAATATATAGTAACCCTTTGTAGAGAGAAGAACTTAACAGTAGGATTTGCAGAGTCTTGTACCGGTGGTCTCACTTCATCAAAAATAACTGATATTAGCGGAAGCTCTTCAATATTTAATGGTGCAATTGTAAGTTATGCCAATGAAGTTAAAGAAAATATTCTAGGGGTCAAGAGACAAACTCTTATTGATCATGGTGCTGTGAGTGAACAGTGCGCCTTAGAAATGGCAATTGGCGCGCGTAAGGCCTTAGCAACAGACTTAGCGATTTCTTTTACAGGTATCGCCGGCCCAACCGGTGGAAGTGAACAAAAACCAGTTGGTACAGTCGGAATTGGTTGGAGTTGTGAAAAAGAGTCTTCATCAGAAGTGTTAAATTTTAGGGGAAATCGCACTTCGCTTAAAGAGAGATTTTCTAGAGCTGGATTATTCAAGCTTCTTGAACTCATAATGAAACACTAGTACCCGAGCATTTTACTTGAATTTGTTTATATTTTCGCCCAGATTCTAGGGCATAAGGACATTGCTCAACGCTTCTAAGTCGCTAATAATTCGATCTTAAAATTCATATTCTTTCGTTACTCGAACTTCATTTAAAATAAGTAAAAAACTTGCCTATAAGGATAGATTTAGCGGCAATACCTTCAGCTTGTCTCAAAAATGCCGATAAGCTAAGTCGTAGGATTAATTAAAAAATGAAACAAAACGGAATTTGGAAATTTATTAATGCAGTAATCATCATGAGTATCTTAGCTCTTGTGAGTTCTTGCGTTGAACAAGGAAGTAGCAATAAGAGGCAATCAAACTCTTCAAGCTCTACTAGTGGTGGTTCATCTAACGAACCAACGACTCCTGATTTTTCAACTTCAAATAACTTTTTCCAAGAAGGCTCTACGCAATCGACAACTGGCCTAACTCTTCCTGTATCTTTTAACGATAAGTTCTACCTAAGAGGAGAGCAAGTTGACTACTATATTAAGAGCTCAAATAAAACCTCTAACAAATGTATTAGCTTTAGATTTGATTCGGGCGTAAATACTTACTTAGTTGCTGCTGCAATTCCACAATTCTTTTATAACTTCGCAACTAACACGCAAGAGTACTATTACCTCATATCTCCAGGTGATAAGACAAAGAACCAAACTTTTTGTCAAACTCCAGGTGTTCTAGCGACTCATTCAACGATTAATCCTTTATACAATGTAGTCTACTCACTTGCAGAAACCTGTCCAACTTGTAGTTCAGGCCTATTTCAAAGTGCCAACACTGACCTATTCTCTGATTCTGGAAACATAATTAGTGATGTTGGCGTCGGTCAGTTAAAATTAAATCTTTCAAACACTGTCAGTAATCCATCTAACCCGAACCTGCTTTGCACTAGCTCTGCAGAGTGTGCACCTCAAGGTTTCGACTGCTGTGTTCAAGGCCAATGTGTTAATGATAAATCTCAGATTCAAGGGATTGATACAACTTCATCTGAATTTCAAGCGGCCTTAATTGCTGTAGGACTAGATCCAAGTCTATACAGCTCATACCCGCAATTTTTTAATCTCTGCCCAATTGATATATCTCCAGAGCCAACAGTTCCAGTTATAACTGATCCAAACTTAACTGCTGCTCAAAGGCTAGAGAGACTTACTCAGCTATATGAATGTACAACACCACAAGATGGTGAAGTAAGTTACTGTACTAAAACTATTGAGAATGCTTTTTCTCAAGGACCAACTTTTTATACAGAAGTAGATGATAGAAACTTTAATACATTCTATGCAGGAACAGCTTCAATCCCAAATCACTCAATCCATGAAATTGTTTATAATGATCAGTACTACTATAAAGATGGTGCTTTTATAAAGAACGATATTACAATCGGTCCATCAGGCGACTTATCAGGTAACGATACTTTAACCGATCCACAACAGGTGAATTTAAATGTTGGAGCGGCTTCAGTTATAGACACACTTAAAATTAAGTATAAAATTGACGGCTCTTGTGTAAAGGTAGGAACAAGCTTGGCCAAATGTGATAAGTACTACGTACAAGGTCAAAACCTTGGAAAAGCAACTGACCACTACCCTGCCTCACAGGTATTTAATCTACCTTACTATTCAGACGCAAATAGAACAGTTAGTGTTACTGTTGATGATGCAATAGTTCTAAACGGAAGTGACTGGAGCTTAACTAGTTCAAGTCCATCATTTATAACTTTTTCAAATAACTTTCAAATATTTGATACTCAAAAAATTAAAATTACTTTCTATGTTGATCTAGACTCAGTTCCAGTTCTTCAAACAAAGCTAGTTGCTCAACAAGAAATTGCGACCATGTGTGAATGCGCAGACTTAAGCTGTTCACTATCTCCTGTTTATGATGATGCTAAAACGTATATTAAAGACTATGTTTGTAGTTATCCTCAACCAGATGTGCCAGAAGCGCCTCTTCAACAGAATGTTCTTCTCGATTCAAAAACCGTTCCTGTTAGATACTTTGATCAGGATGCAGGACTTGAACACACTGATGTAAGTCTAGATACTCCAACGCAAGAGGGTCTTCCATTTTCATATACTAATAACGATTTCTCTAAACCTAATAATGTGTCATCTCACGTTGGATTTAACGAAATCTATGGAAGTATAAGCGGAAGTGCAATTGGAGCTTCTGCCGCAAAACAAGTAATCGTAAAAAAAGGAAAGTCATACGATATCTTTGTTAACTCTGGAACATTTTCAAGTTGTTTCTATTGTGGAACTGACTACTTTAGCAACCTTGCTAAGATATTCCCAAGTAACTTTATTTTTAAAGGAGGAGGCTACTTCCCTCATCCTTCACAAACTGATGAAACAACTTCAGAAATGAGGTCTCACGACTTACTATACGGTAGAGCGTGCTTTGTTCCAGCAACAATGATTCCTAACTCTCATACTGTAGATGCTGATAGACAAGTTCAGAGAATGAACAGACAAGCTGCTCAACACTTCTACTTTGCAAATGGTTATCAAAGAGATTGGTTTGGCTTTGACTACGGATCAGTTATTGGCTCTTTTGATGGTGTTAAGTGGTTTTCAATCGGTAATCAAAGAAGAATTACAGCAACGACGACAAGACTATTCTTGGCCGTAAACGCCTACTATGCTGACCAATCAATTGATAGTACATTTTCAATAGACGTTAATGAGTCTTCGACAACTCCTAACTCAGGGGCCTTTGTTACGACAGACTATGAAAGTGATGGAGCAGAATGCCAGAAATATCATGCTTGTGATACAGATAATGATTGCGCTGCGACTTTAGGCTGGGAGTACACTTGTACAAGTGTCGCTAGTCTTCAATCTGCATGGCCAGTTTTTGATCAAAATGCAAAAGAGATTCCTGGTCAAAATACATTCTTAAGACTTATATCAATGAATGGAACAACAAGTGGACCAAGCAAAAGATGTGTCTACAGAGGAAGAGGTGCTGCATGTCTTCCTGATATTAGCTCAGACTTCTCTGCTACAGATAGCTACAATAAGACAAATGATAAAAAGCTCTTCACATGTTCTGCTAATACTTATTGTCAGCCGTTTAATGAGATAACTAAACCAGCTAAGTTCAACACTAAAATCTCAAGATATGCTAAGTCTATTAAGACTCTCATTGCAAATGGAACATTAACTGAAGATGATGAAGATACTTTTGGTTACTCCGCAAAAAGCCTAGGCAGACCATATAACTACGATGGAACTGATGAGATACCAAATGATGTACTAACAGCATTCAGCACTTCGGTTTCGGATATGAAAGTTGATGCGATTTGTATTCCTGGTAAAGAGGCAACAGGTGCAAGCTACACGACACTTAATGCTAGAGACCCTGGAGCACCTAATGCTGATAAAGTGAATGGTATAGGTGTGACAGATTCGGGAGTTGGCCCAAGTCTTTATTACTTAAGTTCCTGTCCAGTGATGGATGAGTCTGGTAATTATATTCACAATACTCAAACGTCTATAACAAATGGTGTGTCTACAACTGATGCTGAGACCTATCACCTAGCAGCGACTCAGAATGTTTCAACGAACCTTTTACAGGTTATGGATTCTCAGATAGATATTCTAGCGGACTTTGAGTTTGAATATGTGTCCACAAAGAAACTACAAGCAAATAGATGCTTAAGAGCGCCAGGTGCAAGCTGTTTTTCTAATTTTGAATGTGCGGCAAATCCTTATATCGCATCAAAAGCAAGATCAATTTCTTCAATAGGCTCTATTCAAAATTTTGAAATGGAGTTCTGGCAAAGACCACTTGTTTGTTCACAAGAAGTTTCAAAATCTGACCCAGAATATGATCCAAGAAATAATCGCTGCTGTAGAGAGCTAGGAAATGTCATTAGTATTAAGAATGAAGTTAAGGGTGACAACACTACTCCAGATAATTCTTCAATTCCTGGTGTCGACATTGGAATAAGTGACTCCAGAAGATACACAGCAATCGCACCTGCACATTATAAAATGTATAAAGATAGTACGACATATCCGGCAATTGTAGTTAATGAAATCAATGCTGCTGCCGACCCAATAAGCACTCTACTTAAGCAATATAATACGATCAATACGATCGCTGAAAATACCTGTTGCTCAAAGAACTGGGTAAGAAACTTTAATGACGGAACTAATAATTGGGACCCTACGAAACTCCAATCTGTTGATGTCACAAAATTTCAATGCCTCAACTGGGTACCAGGTGGAAGTACTACGACTTTTACTTGCCCTAATGCAGACGGAGAAGGACCTGATCACCCAGATTGTTTTATGAGATCAATTCCTGAATCTGAAGCTAATTTAACACTGGAATGGTTATCTAAGTTTGAATTGACAGGAATTCCACAAGTCGCAATTGAAGAAGCAAGAAAGTGTATGGTTAACCCTACAAATAGAAGCCAAGACGGATCGGCAATTGATATAGCAGGATACTTTAATCCAGCTGCTAATCCAGAGTACAATAAAGCTGCTGTAGATTACTTCTCTGCTGCTGATGTTGAAATCGCTGGCGCCGACATACTAAAGAAGAAAGTCTTCTCTGAAGATGAATTTACTTGTTGTCAGCCAGTGGGAACACAGATGCTTGCAACTGATGATCCTACTATGTGCTGTTCAGGTTACATCAACCCTGATAACAACCAATGTGCACTGAAGAACTACACTAACCTATCAGTTTACTTTAACCGTTATGTATCTTCTGAAGCTAAAGACTTAGCTCCTGCACTCATTGATGAAGAAACAGGTTATATTAAAAGTAGAGTTACTGTTCAACAGCTTGCTTGTACTAAGAGAGCGTGTGCCTCAGGATACGTAGGTTACGGGATAGCGCATACTGACTTAAAGGTTCCAGGACATGAGGCTAATGATATGCAAGTGAAAAGGTTCATTGATGGTAATGATCAATCTAACAACTTTAATGGTAAAGTAGATATATTCAATGAAGGCCTTCATTGGAATACTCAGGTTTACTGTATTCCACCAGAGCTTGCTCAGGCAAGTGGTGATGTTCTACAAGTTTTCGATTGTGGACAAAACTAAAGAACTAGTAAAATGATAATTGCAATAGCAAACCTATAAAGGGCAAAAGGCACAAGACCAATTCTCTTTATAAATTTTAAGAAAAAATGAATTGTTAATAGTCCAACAATAAAGCTAACAAACACACCAAAAAGACATGTCCCTACATCGAAACTAGCTTGCTCAGAAAATGCTTTAGGCAATTTTAAAATTGCTCCTCCAATAATTAGAGGAAGTGACAATAGAAAAGAAAATTTAGAGGCTTCCTCTCTAGAGATTCCCATAAAACGAGCAGTTGTTAAAGTGATCCCAGATCTTGAGACTCCAGGGAATAAGGCCACCGACTGTAAAAGACCTATTAGAATTGCCTTCTTTGCCTGTCCTTTTTGCTTTAATACTACCTCTTGAGATTGCTTGCATAGTGAATCAGATGCCCACATTAAAGCGCCAAAGAGAAATAAATTAATTGCGATAAATGTGCTATTTCTACCATAGTCTTGGGCAAAGTCTTTTAAAGTTATTGCAACTACCCCAGTCGCTATTGTTGCCAAAATCATGTAGAAAGCACTACGATGACCATCAGTTAGTTGACGCTTGAAATTCAATAACTGAAAGCTATCTCTTAGCAAAATGATAATGTCTCTATAGAAGTATAATATAATCGCCAGAGCTGTTCCTAAGTGCATCGCCAGATCAAAGGCAACTCCTGGATCTTCAATAGTTAAAAGATGAGGCAACAAGGCCAGATGACCACTACTAGATACAGGTAAAAACTCAGTTAAACCTTGAATAATTCCGTAAATTGTTGCATCAAAGAAATTCATATTAGTTCTCGAAAAATTCTCTATTATTATTAATTATCGCACTTTTTAAATCACTAATCATTCTAATAAACTTAGCATTACTTTCTTTAAGAGACGCTGAATGCTTCTTATAAGACATTAATAATAAGATTCTATTACAGCTTGCAATAACAGAGTTTTTTAGATTCTCATCATTATTCTTGAGAGCTAGTTTTCCTAGATCAAAGAAATGACCAAAGCTATACTTTTGAAGAGAGAGTACAAAATTATCACTTTGATTATTTAGTGTGAAGAAGTCCATGATTGTGAAAGCATTGAAGTCTGAAAACTCGCTAGGCTGAGTAAACACCCCTTTATAATCAAAGAACCACTTAGTAGAGTTTAGGAACTTTTCTTTAAAGTCGTTTCTTGCAAAAGCATCCTTTCTCGTTGAACCCCAACTCATTTGAATAACTGCACTATTTAAAGTCTCAATAGGGATATAGGTTTCACTAACTCCCCTTTCAAGAGATTTAAAGCTCTGTTTAAAACGTAGAAATGTATAATTTCCTAACTTTACTAAATCGACTACAGATTCAACATCACTATCCACTAGCTTGGAGAGATAATTTCTAACTCTAACATGTCCTGATAAGAATGGACCTTTACTAAAGAGATGAGAAAAGAGATTCTTATAAGAGAGCTCATAAGAAGATTGGATTAAGTCTTGTAGCTCATTTCGAGCTAAAGGGTTCAATAGTTTCTTATCTCCAAACTTATCTTTATATTTTTTAATTGAATAATGATCAGTAGGCCTTTTTAGAACTTTATAAAGTTCAGGGTAGAAAATACTAAAAAGCGGATCGTGTTTTGCCATGATCTCAATCAACTTTCTGATTGAAAATCTTCTCTTTAGCTTAATTTCTCCAAATACTTGTCTTTCTGAATCATGAACTATCAAGTATGGTCTTATTCTCTTCTTACTCATTTCTCTGGTTATTTCAAAAGAAGGAATCAACTTTAACTTAGAAGAGTTTATTGAGCTAAAAGAGCTCATCTTGAACGACTCACTTGAATAGTGCTTAAAACTTGAAAAGTCCGAGCGGTTATCAAGAACTTCAAGTTTCTCGCTAGAAAAGCTTAATTTAATTCCATCAATAAATGTTAGATGTTGAAATAAAGGTGAACTCATTGCAAGAACTAAACAACTTGGAAGAAAGACGAAAAATCCAAATACCTGAAGAAAATTATCTCTTAATACTAATTTAGTTGCACTAAACTTTTCTTTAAAAGTGTACTTTGTTTTAATGAGAAGAAATGGATCCGTTAAACTAAGTGGAACGAGAAACTCTAAAAGGCACCTGAGCCCTCCTCCAAGTCTTGCCCACAAAAAGGAAGAATCATTTTTGAACTGAAAAATCATTTGAGAAAGTGATCTCCCAAAAATGACCGTCCAGTGAAATCTAAGAATTATATTTATACAAAAAGTAAAAATGAAGCTGCTTATGTGGTTGGAAGCCAGCTCTGAGAGTCCAAATCCATTGAGTTTGAAAGAAAGAGAGTCAAATTCATGAGAGAATATAGAGAACGACAGCAGATAATTAAAGGCCACAAGGGCGATTAAGAAATCACAAAACCATGTAATCAAGCGAATTATCAAGACTCTCATAGAATCAAATACTTACCTTATATAATATAAAATACTCTAAGTTGTTAAAATTATTTAAAAATGATTAAAATTACACTAAAAATTGGCAATTTCTAAAAACCATCTTTAATCACTAACATTTCTTGAGGGCATTCGAAGTTATTAATATTACGAGTATAATTCTACAGGTTTTGGCCATAAAGCCAAGTTTTATGCTCATATAATATTATATCTTGGGCACAGCATCAAAGAGGCTTAAAATAGTAAATGTAAACTTAATTATTTCACTCAATTGGACGATAAGTAACTGATGGATTGTTTGAATATCAGATATTTGAAAAGGGAAAGTAAATGAAAACGAGTAAAGAAACAAAATTAAAAAAGAGTGAGAAAAGTCTTATAAGAAGAATTTCTGCTTCAGTTTCTATATTAAGTTTAGTCTATTCGACTTCTGCGATCGCCGTTGAAAAAGGATCTGTTGTAGACAGCATAGATAAAGTTTTCGATACAACAATGCAAATGATGCAACAATCAATGCAACAATCTCAAATGCAAGCTCAACAAGCTGCTATGATGTCAGCACTGCAACCACAAACAATCCCTTCAAAGTTCTTCCCGCACTGTAAAATTTCACAAGCGCGTGGAGCATTTCCTAAAAGAGCTTGTAGCACAGGAGTTTCTTCTCCAGCTGCACTTTCAGGTATTGAACAAATGTCAAATTTAGGGGCAGGTTATGCAGACATGTATGAGCAACTCCTATCTCCTGCACAAAACTCTGCCTACCCTGTTGGACTTCAGTGTTTAGATAACGCTAAGAAAGGAATGGTTAAGAGTCTTCAAGATAGAATGAATTCTCTACAAGGTTTAAAAGATAAAATTGAAAAAGAGGCCCAATTATTTAAAGAGAAGAATAAGAAGTTACTAACAGATATGAAAAATGATCATGTTGAATTATTTGGTAACTCAGGTCAAAACGCTACTAATGATATGGATGCAATAACTAGAGACTTCTCGAAGTACTTTGATACAAATTGCCAAAATATCATTGGTCAGGACAATATAAGTAAAGCAGCAACTGTAGGTCTAAATGGAATAAAGATTGGTTTAAATACTAAGAATAAAACTGCAGTAAACTATTCACTTAATCAAAGTACTATCGAAGGTGATCTTAATAAGCAGATCCAAAAAGTAAAGAGTCAAATTAAGTCTCAAGGTATACAGCAATGGTTAGCAGATGTTGGTAAAGGTGATGGTTCTATCAATGGACAAGACCTAGCGAGAATGGGTGTAAATAAGCCAGCAATCAGCATAGTAACAACAGAGATTAACAGATTTGATTCAAAGCTAAAGACTATTCAATCTGAATTAAAGAAAATTGATCCAAGCTATGAAATCCCTCCAATGGATAAGAACTTTGGTGTTGATTTTGCTGAGTTTACTAAAGGAGCTGATGACTTCTTTAAAAAGAAGTATATCAATGATTGTGTAACAATGGCCGATCAAGGAGTAGCGATTTCTACTGATCAAATTCTATCTTCTTTAACATCAGGAACAAGAGGTGGTGGAAATATAGCTTTAAAAAATTATAAAGCAGCTCTACAAAACATCCTTAACTCTGATGCTTTTATTGAAGATAAGATGGCACAGATTCAACAACTGGACGAAAGATTTAAAGGAAGTGATATTACTATTACTTACAAGAATAGTGGTTCTGAAACTGTTAGAAGTTCAACTTATGAACTTTATAAGAACACTGTTGCATCTTGTGGTCAAAAGTACACACAAGATGACACATTCTCAACATCTGGAGCAAAGGGTGTTTCACAACAAAAGAAAATTAAAAGAGCAAAGCAATACTTAAATGACCTAAAGACACTTGAATCAACATTTGCTTCACAAATTGGAAATAAAATCTATGATGCAGTTGTAAGTTGTTCAGGAAGATCAGAAAAGCCAGCAACATGTTCTACTACTGATGTATTCAATCAAGATTCTGATGCATTTTGTATGAAGCATGCAACAAGTTGTTCTGCAAAAGTTCAACAATGTTTTCAAAAAGCAGATGCTCTAGTAACTAAGAAGAAAATGGATATAAAATCCAAACAAGCTACTTATAATAAGAATGTTGCTGCACTTGTAGCTAGAGAAGAAGCTTACCTTGCTCAAGTAAAAGCGCAAGTACTTGCAGATTCAGAATATCTAGCAAAGTACTTTCCAGGTGCTAACTATAACCTACCAGAAGGAATGTTTATTAAAATGCCTGAAAAGTCAGCAAGTGACTTTGGTGTTGAGTTAGCTGGAGGTGGAAGCTTAGACTTCATGAAAGACCTACCTGAGCAGATTGGAAAACTGAAATTAAACCTAGAAGAACAATCTGGAAAAATAGAAGGTGTTATCACTGACTATATTAATGAACAAAGAGCAGCGATGGAGACCCAAAAACAAAAGTGGGATCAACTATCTAATGAATGTTATGCAGCTGCACAGAAATTCAGAGCTGATGTTGCTGCTGGAAATGCAAAGATGCAAGAAGAACAGGCCAAGTATCAACAAGGCATTGGAGACTTCTGTAATAAGTATGGACAACTAGGAAACTCAAACCCACTAGCTGGTTGTGACGATAGCTCAGACTACTCTGCTCAATCGCTATACGAAGATATGTCTGGCGTTGTAAGTGGAATATCTGCTGAACACGAAATGGCCCTATCAGAGTATAGAAATGCTTGTGCTCAATTTAATAATGAGAGTGAGAAAGGAACAGAAGATGACGATGATGATGAAGATAAGGCCCGTCCATCAGCAATTGCTTCAGTTTGTAAGAAGGCCAAGTCAAAAGCAGGAATTCAAAAGGCTCTATTAAAAATGGGTCTAGAAGGGTTACCAGAAAACCTTACAAAGCATAAGACAAAGATTTCCAAATATATCAAGTCTGGAGACGAAGACCATCTAGAAGATATAAAAGGAATGGATGAGGATTTTAAAGAGCGTATTGAGAATATCTCTGCAGCCTACAGAAATGACGAATACGACAATATGAAAGCAGATGATTACAAAGAACGTGTAAAGGAAATTATTGAAGGGAAATACCCTGAAAAAGAAATTAATAAGTCTTTCACAGGGATCACTACTGCCTGTAGCTCAGATGAAAATAAAGTAAAGGCCTTTTGTAAGTCTTTCGCAAGCTCTGCGAGTACTTTGAAAGAAAAAGCTGATGCAATTAATGATTTTATTAGTCAAGGTGGATCAGAAGCAGTCTATAAACCTAGTAAAATTGAAGTTTCTAGTAAGGCATCAACTAAAATGGCAGCTGAACTAGATGAAATACAAGATAAGTTTAAAGACGGAGATAACTTCTGCGCTGCCCATAAAAACGAAGCTCTTGTAGCTGCAGTAGAGAAATGTTTAGAAAAGGATAGTTCTACTTGTTGGGAAAGTGAGTGGAAGAAAAAACAAAAGCTAGAGTCTGATGTCACAAGAGATATCGATAGAGCAATAGCAAGTATCCAAGACAATAGCTTCGATGCGAAATGGCAAAGAATCGGTGAAAGAACAAAGAATGTTAATTGCCAAGCATCAAGTGAAAGTGAAAGAGGCGTAGAAGATTACTTAAAGCAAATGCAACAAATCGGCGGTGCCGACTTTAGTGGCCAAAGAGGTTTTGGCCTGTAGGACGTGAGTGCAACATGGATGAAATAAAGAGAAAAGACTCTCTACATTCTTCAATACTTAAGCAGACTTTTATTAAGTCTGCTCTTGTAGTTTTAACAATAGCTCTAAGCTCTTGTGTTCCAAGCCAAAGTGGTGGGAAGAAGACGCGTGGTGGAAGCTCGGGAATAGTTAACACTGCTGCAAGTGTAAATGTAGGATATGGTAGAGTTCTACAAGACAACCCTATCATTTTATCAGGCAACACTGCCCTATCAGAAAATGTAAACTTAAGTACTCTCTTAAGAACTCAACAAGACCATATTACAGACCTTCAGTATCTTGAATATAACAATTGTGCAGGCCTTACAAATTCAACATGCTTCGAGGTAACAAAGGATAAGCTTGTCACAAAGTTTCAAGCAACAGATGGAAAGTGGGCCTTTACTCCAAGTTCAGATGAATTCATGCAGGTACAAATGTTTTCAGACATGCGCTCAATGTTTGAGAAGTATAATACTGACCTTACGAACTTTTCAGAAACAGCTGCATTTCTAAACTTCGAGAATTCATTTCCTTCAAATATGATCATTAATAATAATCAGTGGTTTAGTCAAAAACTAGTTGGTTATGCTCACTGTGATGATGCTCCAGATAATGCATATTTTAGCCCTGCTGATAAAATCATCTGTCTTGGCTTTGATAGCATCTATACACAAGTAAAATTTGTTCATGATCCAACAGTTCTCTATCACGAACTTGGGCATGCTCTTGTACTTAATGCAATGAACCTTAGAAATAGAGCAAAGTATGCAGCGGGTACATTCGAAGAATCCTACTTGGGTTATTTTTCTTATGATGAAGCGAGATCTATTAATGAAGGTCTTGCCGACTACTTTAGCTACTATATGAATGGCCGTCCTTTCTTAGGAGAATGGGCATTTGGACGTTTTCTAGAACTAGGAAGGCCAATGAGTGAGTCTGACTCAATTCATGCTCCAGGAATAAGTGAAACAAGTGAAGGTAGACTATCATATCCGACCTTTCTTGGTTACGATGCAAATAACCCAACCGCAATTCATGAAGATGTTCACTATGCTGGACAAATAATCTCTCACTTTCTAGTAGCATTTACAAAGGATGTAGAATCGAGCTGTAGCTATACAAATGATGCGGCAAGATCACTTACGTTTAACTTGATAGTTCAAACCCTCGCCTATTTAGGAGATATATCCTCAGAAGGTTTAGACGCTACTCACTCGGGCGCACCAGGTTTTGTTAATCACAGTGCTGCAAATTCACTTGAATGGATAAAGAAGAATAAACCAATTACTTATAGAAGATTCGCTCAGACATTTGCCCGCTTTGTAAAAACTTCTATTGGTAGCACACCTGCACTTTGTAACGGACTCTCTTATAATATTCAAAATCTTGAATCCCTATTGGATAGTTATGGACTCCTACTATTTAAAAACTATGATCTAAATGGTAGTAAGTTTGTTGCCGAAGCAGTTCAAAAAGTAAATGAACTCAACAGACAGAAAACAGTTCTTATTAAGAAAAATCAACTCTTTCTTGAAAATAGAGAGAATAAGCCTAAGGCCTATATCTTTGATGGCTTTGATGATATGAACAGTGCTGCGGCAAGCTTATCGTCAGGAACAATTGAAGGTACACTAAGTCCAACCATATTTGAAAATAATAACCTAAAATATAATAATGGTAACTCTTTAATCAGCCCGGGTGAGCTAGTTGGAGTTCTTATTAATCTCTACAATAACTCTAATAGTGAAATGGCCGGAGTTAGGATTCTTGCAAATGATTGGGATCATATGGATGGCACGGCCCCATGTAATAACTTTTCAGATAATTTTCCGAGCTCAACACAAGGTGGTGTAAGTGTTACAACAAACCCTCCATGTGGCGTTGAGACTCAAGACAACTCTACAACTGCGCCTGTGTGCTTTTTTCAAGACACAAAGGATGATGCAACTGTATGGGTAGGACAAGAAGAGTACATGACAAGTAGAGCGATTGAAGCAACAGAGTGTCTTGGAGGTGCTAGCAGCACAAAAGACTGTCTTATCAGATCACCAAAAGGAGCCGATGTTGCTTGGTATTCTAAAATCAATGCTAAACAAACATGGTTAGAGAGCTTTACAGATGCAAATGGAAAAACTAAATTCAATTTTTCAAATATCTTCTTTTTAGAAGTATCCCCTTCTATTCCACCAGGAACAACAGTTAACTGTAGATTAAGAGCAAACTTCACCAATTGTGATGATTGCTTTAATACTTCTACGACTGCAACTGGAAACACTTATACTCCTCATGTAAATTCTGGACTGGAATTTACTGATGATGAATTAAAAGATTATAAGTACTCCGGTGCTGATCCATTTGTAATTATTAACTATACTTTTACAATAATAGACTAATGAAAAAATTTAAATACTTCACTATATTTACGATTACACTAACTGCTTTAATCTTCTCTTATAAGTATCAATTTCGAATGAAGAATATTCAAACGACATGGCAAACTTATGAGCAAAAGAACAACAAAGTTGAAAAACATAACTCAACAAAGAGCGAACTAAAGCTTGCAAGGGTTCTTCCAGAAGTTAAACGTGCACCAGCGGCGACTAAAGCAGCAAAGAAAAAAGAGATCAAGCGTATTGTTTCAGGAACTCACAAGGATCAAAAAGCGTATTCAATCATGAATACACCTTCAAAAGAATGGAAAGATAAATATGCTGAGTCCAAACTTCAGTTCTACCCAGAAGGAACTAAACTACTTATAAAACACAAGCTATCACTTCTCGATATATCGAAAAAAGGTGCACGTCATCTTGAAAAAATTGTTGTTAATGTTATTAAAGAAGGTCACCCACCTACAAGCTTTGAAGCTTTTGTTGACTCACAGACAGGTGAGCAAATTAAGGCGTGGAATAGAACTCATCATGAGAATGTAAATAAGACACTATTTATCAAGAAATTATAAAAGGCCAAATTTCTTTGGCCTTAAATATGTGTTATAAATCAAAAGGAATCGAAGCTCCAAGAACAATTTGATTATTTGTTTCATCAACAGTTATCTTATTGTTATTATCTGAAACATCAGTCCACTTATCAAAAGAAGTCATTCTATATTCAAGATTTAAACTTACAAAAGGCAGTCCAGTAAAACCTACGCCTAGAGTTGTAGTATTTCCTGAAAGCTCGTCTCCATTTCCACCTCTCCAAGAGTTACCGTCTAATTCCCACTTAGTACTAAATGTATATCCGATATAGGCCCTTAAAAGAATTGGAAGATTATAACCAACAAAAGCACCAAACTCTGTTCCGCTATAATCAGCATCTGTTTGATTGGCCAAGTTTAATGAAGTAGGTCCATCAAAAGAATAACTACCACTTGATTTTCTAAATTCAAGGCCACCCATTAGTCCAAGCATTTGATAACCTAATCTTGCTCCGAATTGAACACCATTTTCTGAAGATTCTCTTGTCGTAATACCTGATCTAGCATACTCACCTGAACCAAAGCCATAGCCAATTAAAGGCTCAACTAAAAACCCTGCGTGAGATTGTGTTGAAAGTAAAAGAACTAAGAATAGTCCTGCAGATTTAAAAAGTCTCATATATCCTCCTTAATTTGGATAACCCCATCCAGGGGGTCGACTCTAACTATTTTGACAAAAATCAGTACTTGAGAGTACAGTTTTGAAAAAAATTCACATACCGATTAAATTCGTTACATATAGTATAAGTTACTGTTTCTAATGTAAAAAGGAAGGAAAAAATGTTCTATAAGATAACTACACTATTTTTATTGCTAAGTAGTGTACAAGCAACACAATTTTCAATCACAGGCCCTTGCTCAAAAAAGCCCGTGTTCAAAACTCAAGTAAATACGGTCAATACTAATGTTGGAGAGCTTTCTGTAAGGGTTTTCGATGAAAATCAAATACAGCACTTATCAAGTGACTATGGCGTATCTCAGCTTATGAACTCACCTATAGGCATAGATTCAATGGAAATTCTCAGTGATACAGTCATGAGAGCACATGGATGGTGTTACAGCGTTGATGGCGAGGTTCCAGAGCTACTAATGAATGAAGTTAAGCTAAACGGTAATGAGAGCGAAATAAATTGGTTTATGGGTTACTCGACATATATTGGAGATCCACAAACAGGTGAGCACCAATGGGTAGGACAGTGTGAGCCAACTCACCTCTTAGAAGTTAATCCATTTCCACAATATTGTAATTAGAAATAAAGTTGCTTTTTCTACCTATTAACTAGATAGAAAAAGCACTACTTATCTATTGAAAAGTCATCTCAGGTATATCACCTTCAACAACTAAATCAGCTTCAGTTTTTTGCTGAATTTCTTCTACACTTACTCCAGGAGCTCTTTCTAGTAAATGAAACTTCCCGTCTCTTAACTCCAAAACAGCAAGATCAGAAACAATTTTCTTTATGCACTGAACACCAGTTAAAGGAAGTGTACACTTTTTAAGAATTTTAGAAACTCCATGTTTATTTGCATGGGTCATCGCTACGATAATATTTTCGGCCCCAGCAACTAAATCCATAGCTCCGCCCATTCCTTTAACAAGCTTTCCAGGGATCATCCAAGAAGCAATATTTCCACTTTGATCCACTTCGAAAGCACCAAGAACAGTTAGGTCAACATGTCCTCCACGAATCATGGCAAAACTCTCTGCGGAATCGAAGAAGGCAGCGCCTTTAGCGCAAGTAACTGTTTGCTTACCAGCATTTATTAGGTCAGCATCAACTTCCTCTTCTGTCGGAAACTCTCCCATACCAAGAAGACCATTTTCAGATTGAAGCATTATTTCTATATCCTTAGGAACGTAGTTTGCTACTAAAGTAGGAATACCAATCCCTAAATTAACGTAGTAACCATCTTTTAATTCCTGAGCTATCCTTTGAGCAATTTGATCTTTATTAAGTGCCATATCTTTACCTACTCTATTATTGTTTTATAGTTCTTTGCTCAATTCTCTTTTCAAAGCTTCCTTTTATTACGCGATCAACGTAAATTCCAGGAACTTGAATTTCATCAGGATTAAGCTCACCTGCTTCTACAATTTCTTCCACTTCAACCACAGTAATCTTCCCTGCAGTTGCGATCATAGAATTGAAGTTTCGAGCAGTCTTTCTAAAAATAAGATTACCAAATCTATCGGCCTTCCATGCTTTAACTAATGCAAAGTCAGCTTTTGGATAAGCTTCTTCAAGAACATACATTCTACCATTAAACTCTTTGGTCTCTTTGCCTTCAGCAACTTGAGTTCCGTAACCAGTAGCTGTGTAGAAACCAGGAATTCCTGCTCCAGTAGCTCTAATTTTCTCTGCTAAAGTTCCCTGAGGAGTTAAAATAACTTCCATCTGACCACTAAGGTAGAGTTCTTCAAAGAGTTTATTCTCACCCACGTAAGAACCAATCATTGTTTTGATCTGTCTTTTCTCAAGTAACTTACCAAGACCAAATCCATCGACGCCAGCATTATTAGAAATACAAGTAAGACCAGTTACTCCTTCTTGATAAACTTTATCAATAAGACCTTCCGGAATACCACATAATCCAAATCCTCCAACCATCAAAAGTTGATCATTGGAAAGCCCTTTTAGGGCCTCATCATAACTTGTTACAACTTTATTTAAACCTTTCACTAGTAATCCTTTTTTTTTAAAGAAGACCTTTTAGAATATCGCTACTACTTTGTTCAACCTTTTCGTGCAGAGAACCACCATGAGAATCCATTGTCACAACAACTGGAAAATCAGTTACAGATAACTCCCAAACTGCTTCTGGAGATCCAAGATCTTCCCAATAAACATTGTCAACAGAGTCAATCTTCTCTGCTAGTACTTGTGCAGCTCCACCAATTGCATGAAAGTAAACACATCCATAGTCAGAACAACCTTTTAAAGTCTTTGGACCCATTCCACCTTTTCCAATAACTCCTACAATTCCGTAATCACGCATAACTTCCCATTGGTAAGGTTCCTCACGAATAGAAGTTGTTGGCCCAGCTGCTTTAACAATAAACTTTCCAGTTTCTTTATCTTTAATAACAACAGGACCGCAGTGATAAATAATTTGATTTTCAAAACTTACAGGAGGTTTAGTTCCATCATGAATTCTCTTATGAACAGCATCTCTTCCAGTAAAAATCTTACCTGAGATTAAAACCATATCACCTACTCTAAGTTCTCTTATTTCTTCTTTATTAAATGGGTATTGCAATTTTTTCATATTTAATTCCTTATCTAATACAACCAAGATTTAATTTTACAGGCCTTATCGAGTATAACACCTTGTCTTCTGTAGGCCCAACACATGTAGGATACAGAAACAAAGAAACTCGCAGGTAGTCTATTTAAAGCGCCTACTTTACAGCCAAGTAGTGTTGTCTTTCCGCCAAAGCCCATTGGACCAATACCAAGTTTATTAGCAGTTTCCACAATATCTGCTTCAAGAGTAGCAAGAGATTCATTTGAGTTTGTATCGTCCAATTTTCTTAGAAGCTGTTCTTTAGAATTTACAAATCCAGCTCCTCTATCACCACCAATAGTGACACCAAGAACACCTGGCCCACATCCTTTTCCTTGTGCCTTAACAATAGCATCAAGAATTACTTTTCTTACACCATTAAGATCTCGTCCGGCCTCAAGAGCAGTATTTGGAAGCGAGTATTGTGCGCCAACATTTTCACATCCACCACCCTTTAGCATTAACTTCACTTCGACAGTACTCTTTGAATGTTCATGAAAGTGAATATCAGGATGACCTGGACCAATATTCATTGAATCATTCTTACCTGTTAAAGAATCAACAGAGTTTTGTCTAAGGTAACCAATCTCAGTCGCCTTAACGACGGCATTTTTAACAACTTTAGTAAATTTAGTTTGATTGAATCCTACAGGGTGAGAAACAAAGAATAGAATTGTTCCTGTATCCTGGCAAATTGGTTGAGACTTCTTTTTAGCAAGTTCGATATTTGCTTTAATAATATTCATTGCATATTCAGCAGTTGTATTTTTCTCTTCGCGAGCAAGAGCTTCTAAAACAACTTTTTGAACATCTCCTGGAATTTCAGTAGAAGTCATTCTTATTAATTCAAGAATAGAATCAAAGAGAACCTTATCGGTATTCGGAGCTTTTTTAACTGCTTTCTTTACTACTTTCTTAGTTGCTTTCTTAGCTGTTTTCTTTGCCACTTTCTTAGTTGCTTTCTTAGCTGTTTTCTTTGCCACTTTCTTAGTCGCTTTCTTAGCTGTTTTCTTTGCCACTTTCTTAGTTGCTTTCTTAGCTGTTTTCTTTGCCACTTTCTTAGTTGCTTTCTTAGCTGTTTTCTTTGCCACTTTCTTAGTTGCTTTCTTAGCTGTTTTCTTAGCTACTTTCTTAGTCGCTTTCTTAGCTGTTTTCTTAGCTACTTTCTTAGTCGCTTTCTTTGCAGTTTTCTTGGCCTTCTTCTTTGCCATAACAGACTCCTCATCCCTAATAATTATTGATTTATATCTTTTTTCTTTCATGTATATTTGCTCGAAATTATAACAATCACCAATTATAATGCCTAGTTATATTCTGATTTTTGTCCTCGCCAATACCCTACTCATCCGTTATTGTAGCGAATATGATTTCATTAAGTGGATTAAATGCTGCACAAAGACAAGCGGCCGAAATAATTGAAGGACCAGTTCTAATTCTGGCCGGCGCTGGTAGTGGTAAAACACGAACCATCACTTACAGAATCGCACATATGGTCGATAATCTACACATTGACCAAAAATCAATACTTGCAGTGAGTTTCACCAATAAGGCCGCCAAAGAAATGCGTGAGCGTATTATTGGTCTATTAGGTAAGAAAAAATCAAGAGGCCTAACCATGGCCACCTTTCATTCGCTAGGTGTTAAAATCCTTAAGAAGGAAATTACTAAACTCGGCTACCATAAGAATTTTAGTATTTATGACTCTTCAGATCAAATTGCTATAGTAAGAGAGGCCTTGAAGAATTTTAAGGCCGGAAAACAGTTTGACCAAAAAATTATTATGGGAAAGATTGGCAAACTTAAAAATATGGCCATATCTGCAGATGATTTCGCTAACTCAGAATTCTTTGATGATGAGGATCCGTACGATCATGCAATTCAATTTGTCTATGAATACTATGAAGACAAATTGAAGTTTTATAACGCGATTGATTTTGATGACATTCTCTTTTTAACTGTGAAGCTTTTTGAAGAGTTTCCTGAGGTTGCAAAAGAGTACTCAAGACAATTTAGATATATCATGGTTGATGAATACCAAGATACTAACACTCTTCAGTTTTCACTAATAATGGCCTTAACGACTACACATAATAATCTCTGTGTTGTTGGCGATGATGATCAAGCAATCTATTCTTTCAGGGGTGCTGACATTACCAATATTCTTAGCTTTGAAAGAAACTACCCTGGAGCTGTCGTTGTTAAACTCGAAGAAAATTACAGATCAGTCAGCCCAATTCTAGAGCTTGCAAATAAAGTCATTAAAGAAAATATAAACAGAAGAGATAAAACCCTTTGGTCTCAAAGAAAGAGTAATACTAAACCTCTGCTTTGGCTTATGGCCGATACCGATCATGAGGCAGAAGTTATTGCAGATGAAATATCTAAATACCAATCAAATGGTGGCCACTTAGGAGACATTTCTATTCTTTACAGATCTAACCTCCAAGCTCAACCTTTTGAAGATATTTTTAGAATGAATCAAATTCCCTATACAATAATTGGGGGACAGAAATTCTATGAAAAAAAAGAAGTAAAAGATATCATGGCCTACTTGACTGTAATTTTAAATCCAAGAGACCAGTTACAATTACGAAGAATACTAAATATCCCAAATAGAGGAATTGGATCAAGAACTCTCGAAAAATATCTTGAAAAATCTGAATCCGAGGGTATTTCACTCTATCAGGCCCTTTTTGAATTTCCAGCACTAGACCCAAATCGAGAAGAGCATATAAGGAAATTTACAGCAATCATAAATAAGTACAAAGAAGTATTCGATACAACTCCACTTCCTCAGGCAATTAGTACCCTCATAGAAGATATAGATTTTTATAAATTTATTGAGAAACAATATGATAGTGCGAAGCAAGTAGAAAGAAGAAAGAACGATGTGCACTTCTTTGTAGAGTCCGCAGAAAGGTTTGTAAAATATAATGGTGCCCATGCTACATTGAAAAATTTTGTAGAAAAGCTCCTCCTACAGGACAATCAAGATAGCAAAGACGATGATGAAGAAGATGATGATGTGAGAAAGAATGAAGTCACAATGATGACTTTTCACTCATCTAAAGGACTCGAGTTTCATACAGTTTATATGGTTGGAGTAGAAGAAGAATCACTCCCCCACAAGAATACGATAAAAAATGGCGAAGATATCTCAGAAGAAAGAAGACTCTGTTATGTAGGTATTACAAGAGCACAACAAAAGCTTGTTATGACTTACTGTAAAGAAAGAAAACAGTATGGTAAGCAAGCCCCTCGACACATCTCAAGATTTATCAATGAGCTAGATAAAGAAGGTTTCTGTGTCCTTCAAGATAGAACAACATTTGGTCATATGACAGAGGAAGAAGCTGATGACTACAAAAGAGATTTCTTCTCAAGCTTGCATGACAGCCTCGATGACGATTCGATGTTCTAAAAAAAATGGCCATCCTTGGCCATTTCTATCGTGAGATATAGTATATTCCATCCTTGGATACTTTATTCATAAACATAATTTAATACTAACGTTTTTTGATTAACAAATGGAAGAATACTTACAAGAGAGTCTATAGGTCCTTGCTTCCAAGTGTAATTAATATATTTAATCTTCCTACAACTTAACTTTCTAGATTCTAGTAATTTTTCTAAAGAAAGGTCCTGTGAAAGACCATATGTAGTTATAGTCTTTTTAAGGACAAGATAATTGGCAGAAGTTTCGCTATAGAGTCCTGTTGTATTACAACCCTTAGTATTTACTTTAATAGTATGTGTACAACTGAAAAGGAGCAAAGAAAGAAGTATAGCAAAGAATTTCACTCTCTATACCCCCAAGCACTAACACGATAATGAACAGGTTTATAAAGGCCAAGTGTAATATAAGTATAAAAAATATCTAAACCAGTCTGAAATTCCTCAACCTCTACTCTACTTGCGGATAACGCGCCAACATCTGATAATTCTTGATCTACATAGACTGTGTGCTCACGCGGAACTAAACCCCATAGATAGAATTTCTTCTGACCAACTTTATGAGTTCTAGAGTGGTGACCATCTTTAGTTGAAATATAAGTAGGAATAGAATTACTCGAAGAGTAACGGATTTGCGAACATGAAGAGAAGAAACTCAACATCACAAAGAGAAATAGTTGACACTTTTTAATCATAAAACCCAATTTAAAAACTTACTCTTATTGTGATGATTTAAAAAGTTACTGTCAAGTAAACTACTTCCCTTTAAACTTAGGATCTCTTTTTTCTTTGAAAGCTGCTATTGCCTCAAAATGATCGTCTGTCCTTTGAGTTATTCCTTGAAAAGTACTAAGTAATTCTAATTGATCATTTAAAGAAGAGGTTCTACCAGACTTTAAAGCGATCTTAGTCATTGAAAGTGCAATTGGCGAATTACTGGAAATTTTATGACATAAATCAATAGAAAATTTATATGATGATTCATGTGGCCGAACAAAATTAGCGAGCCTCATATTTAGAATATCCGCGCCTTGATAGAGATCACCGGTTAGAAACATCTCCATGGCATTGGTGTAACCAACAACTCTTTGCAAAAAGAAAGTTCCGCCATCACCAGGCACAAGAGATAACTTAGAAAAGGTTTCAGCAAATTTGGCCTTCTCACTTGCAACCCTAATATCGCACATCATTGCAAGGTCACAACCAGCACCAATAGCTGCTCCATTAACGAAAGCGACAATTGGAGTTTTTAAGGCCTCAATAGCACGAGGAATCTTCTGAATACCTCTTCTATATCTTCTTCGTAGTTCATCTGGTTGCCCAGCAAACATACCACTCTTAGTTTCCATCGCCTTAATATCTCCACCAGCACAGAAACACTTTCCTGCTCCAGTGAGTAAGATGCAGCGAATATTATCATCTTCATCAGCGTACTCAAGAACTTCAACCAAGGATGAAATCATCTCCATTGAAATAGCATTGGCCTGGTCAGGATTATTAAGAGTCAAAACTAAAGTATGCTCTTCTTTAGAGACAAGTAAATGATCATATTTTTTTGAGTACATATTATTTTCCAGAAACCAAGTAAGTATTTAAGAACTTTGAAGGGCTTTGCTTTTTGAGCTTCCCTAAAATTAACTCAGAAGCTTGGGAGAGCTTTTTCATATCTATTCCTGTTTCAATCCCCATGCTATGAAGTAAATAAACGACATCTTCAGTTGCAACATTGCCGGAAGAACCGACTGCGTATGGACAACCTCCTAATCCTCCGGCCGAAGAATCAAAATTCGTTATACCCATTTCAAGGGAGCTTAAAATATTTGCGAGGGCCATCCCTCGAGTATCATGAAAGTGCATCGCAACTTTATCGAATTCGATTTCATCTTGAATCTGTTCAAGAATCTTCTTAGTCTGAAGGGGATTGGCAACTCCAATGGTATCGCCCAGAGAAACTTCATAGCACCCAAACTCTTGAAGTTTTTTTAATAAAAACTTTAGAGTCTCAATCGAAGTTTCACCCTCATAAGGACAACCAAAAACAGTTGATACATACCCTCTTATCTTTATTCCGTTCTGTGTAGCAGCTTTTACCACAGGCTCAAATCTCTCAATAGACTCTTCAATAGTGGCATTTATATTCTTTTGATTAAAGGTATTAGATGTAGAAGTAAAAATAGCAATTTCTTTTACTCCTAAGGCCAAAGCGTTTTCCATACCTTTCATATTAGGGACAAGACAAGGTGTAGAAATCGAAGAAAAATAGTCTTTCTTCGAAACTGCTTCAAATAATTCCTTTGCGTCCCCCATTTGAGGAATTTTACTAGATCTAACAAAACTTGTTATTTCAATACTCTTAAGACCCGCTGCCACTAACATATCAATAAACTGAAGCTTCTCTTTCCACGATAGGATTGTTGCTTCATTTTGGAGACCGTCACGGGGACCAACCTCAATAATACGTGCACTTTTTGGCAGATTGCTTAGCATCTTAAGACTCCTCGCTCTCAAGTTCAATTAACTGAACTCCACCATCAACGAGCTGGTCGTCCGAGCAATGGATCGCTATGACTTTTCCATCGTGACTAGCTTTGATCGTATGTTCCATCTTCATGGCCTCCATAACAACAAGAGGATCGTTCTTTTTAACATTATCATTAGTTTTAACTAAGACTTTTAAAATTTTACCAGGCATTGGGCTAATCATTGAACCAGCAGAATCAGAGTTTGACTTGGCCCTACTTCTAAGTGGATTCGTTATAGAAACAGATTTACCATCAACAACAAAATTAACGGTATCGTGAATAACTTTAGTACAATGAGTTCCCGACAAGAAGGTTTCAAAATCATTCACGCTATTTGCTTGAAACTTATAAACTTTATTTTTAAAAGTAAATTCAACACATGAATCTCTATTAACAAGAAGTTCTATTTCAACATTCTCACCATTTATAATTAAATTCTTTTTCATATATTTCTAAAACCTTGTAAATTGCTCCAAGAACCTTCGTTTGAATTATTACTTTTCGAAACACTACTATTAATAAAAGCAGCAATACAACTTGCGATCTGATCATCACTCATTTCTTGCTTTAATAGTAATTCACTATAAGTTTCAATAAAATGTGTAAATGTATCTCCACTTCTAAAAGGTGCGCTATTGACAATTCTTTTGAGGTAATCACGATTTGTCTGAACGCCAAGAAATACGACCTCATCTAGAGAAAAAAGTGTTTTACTAATGGCAGCTTCTCTATCAACGCCCCAACAAACGAGTTTTGCAAGCATCGGATCGAAGTTAATAGTGACTTCATTTCCATCTACATAACCACTGTCAAGTCTTACATCATTAAGCGTAGTGTTCCCAACTCGACTAATAGTACCGATTGCTGGCATAAAGTTATTATCTGGGTCTTCAGAGTAAATTCGAACTTCTATTGCATGACCACTTTGTTTAATATCACTTTGTTTTAAATTGATAGGAAGTCCAGCTGCTGCAATAATTTGAAGTCTAACCAAATCTGATCCTGTTACCATCTCAGTAATAGGATGTTCAACCTGCAAGCGAGTATTCATTTCTAAAAAGAAGAACTCTCCATTAGCATCCATTATAAACTCAACTGTTCCAGCTCCTTCATAATTTATTCCTGATGAAATCTGTACTGCAGTCTGAGTAATCTTGTCCCTTAGTTCTTGACCAAGAGCTGTTGACGGTGTCTCCTCAACAACTTTTTGATGTCTTCTTTGAATAGAGCACTCTCTTTCAAAGAAATGAAGATGGTTTCCATGAGTATCACTCATGACTTGAACTTCAATATGTCTCGGATTTTGAATAAATTTTTCAATGAGAACGATATCATCACCAAATGCATTCATCGCCTCTCTTTTAGCAGAAGCTAAAGCTGCACTAAAGTCAGAAGATTTCTCAACGACACGCATCCCTTTTCCTCCACCACCCGCAGAGGCCTTAATAAGAACAGGAAAGCCAATTTTCTTCGCTTGATCGGCGAGATAATTCTCATCTTGATTGTCACCATGATAGCCAGGTATTAATGGAATAGAGATCTTTTCCATCTCAATCTTAGACGTTTTCTTGTCTCCCATAATCTCCATACTATCTGGACGAGGACCGATGAACTTGATTCCAGCTTTAGTAACTTTTTCAGCAAAGCCAGAGTTCTCAGAAAGAAATCCATAGCCAGGATGAATGGCCTTTGCACCAGAAAGTTTTGCTATCTCTATAATTTTATCTTGGTTGAGATAAGTTTCACTTAGGGCCCCCTCACCAAGAGAGAATGACTCATCCGAAAGATAAGCGTGAGGGTATGCTCTTTCCTTTTCAGTAAAGATAGTAACCGTTTTTATTCCCATTTCTTTACAGGTCTTGATTACTCTAAGAGCAATTTCGCCTCTGTTAGCAATAAGAACTTTATCAATAATTTTTAATACTTCATTGCTCATCTAAATTCCTATTTAATCCAATTAGGTTTTCTTTTTTCTAAAAGCGCATTCATTCCTTCTTGCCCTTCTTCACTGATTCTCTTTGCTGCAATTGTTTTACATGTATATGATGACATTTTTTCGTAAGACTCTTTTTCGAGTTCAAGAACATTCTTTATTAGGGATTTAGCAACTTGTTGTGCTTTAGGAGCTGCCTTGAGAAATAAATCGCAAAGAGAATCTACATCTTTATGAAAATGTCTCTCTAAGCTGACTTGGTGAACAAGTCCATACTCTTTAGCTTTTTTTGCATCAAAACGCTCGGCCGTTAAGAAAGTTGCTCTAGCGTTAGACTCACCCATTTTTGCTATTACGTATGGAGAGATGACCGCAGGCACTAATCCGAGCATAACTTCAGTTAACCCAAAAATAGCTTTTTCACTTGCTATTACATAATCACAGCAAGCAACTAGTCCAACTCCTCCACCTAATGCTGCACCATTAATTTTACCGATGACTGGCCTAGAGAAGTTGTTAATCGTTTCGAATAAATCTGACAGACGTTTACTATCATCAAAATTCTCCTGCTCACTATAATTGACCATTGATTTCATCCAATTAAGATCGGCCCCAGCGCAAAAAGATTTTCCAGCACCAGTTAGCACGACAACTCGAATGGATTCATCGCCATCCATCTGAATAAATTTCTGTGTTAATTCAGATATAAGTTGATCATTAAATGCATTGTGAATCTGTGCTCTATTTAAAGTTATAGTAGCGACACCTTGCTCATTTAATTCATATAAAAATAATTCATCCATTCTACACCTACATTCTAAACACGCCGAATTTACTCTCTTCAATTGGCGCATTTAATGAAGAGCTAATTGCTAGTCCTAAGATATCTCTCGTATGAGCAGGGTCAATAATCCCATCATCCCATAGGCGAGCTGTTGAATAATAGGCACTACCTTCTGTCTCATACTTTTCTAGGATCGGTGCTTGAAATTTTTCAACTTCAGCAGATGTCATTTCTTTCTTTCCAGAAATTCTTAACCCATCTTGCCTAACAGTTGTTAAAACTCCTGCGGCTTGCTCTCCACCCATCACTGAAATTCTAGCATTTGGCCACATCCAAAGAAATCTTGGTTGATAAGCTCTTCCACACATACCATAATTTCCAGCTCCAAATGAGCCACCAATGATAACTGTAAATTTTGGAACTTGAACCGTTGAAACGGCGGTAACCATTTTGGCCCCATGCTTAGCGATACCTTCACTTTCGTACTTCTTCCCAATCATGAAGCCAGTGATATTTTGTAAAAATACTAGTGGAATTTTTCTTTGTCCGCACAGCTCAATAAAGTGAGCACCTTTTTGGGCACTTTCACTAAATAAGATACCATTATTGGCCACGATACCAACTTTATGCCCATGAATATTTGCAAAACCTGTAACAAGAGTCGTCCCATACTTTTCTTTAAACTCGTGAAACTGTGAATCATCAACTATGCGAGAAATGATTTCGCGAATATCAAATGGCTTCTTAGTATCCTTAGGGAGAATTCCATAAATTTCTTCAACGGGATATTTTGGAGCAAGATAGCTCTTAGTAACTTTTTGTCCACTAAGAACACCTGCTGAAACGTAGTTTAAATTTTCAATAATATTACGAGTAATAATAAGTGCTTCTTCTTCATTTTCAGCGAAGTGATCAGCAACACCAGACTCATGAGTGTGAACATGGGCCCCACCTAACTCTTCTGCACTTACCTCTTCACCTGTAGCTGCTTTTACTAAAGGAGGTCCTCCAAGAAAAATAGTTCCATTACCTTTTACAATAACTGATTCGTCTGCCATAGCTGGAACATAAGCTCCTCCAGCAGTACATGAACCTAGAACAACAGCAATTTGAGGAATGCCCTTGGAAGACATTTGAGCTTGATTATAGAAAATTCTTCCAAAATGTTCACGATCGGGAAATACTTCATCTTGCATTGGTAAGAATGCCCCACCTGAGTCAACAAGATAGATACAAGGAAGTCTATTTTCAAGAGCTATCTCTTGAGCACGAAGATGTTTCTTAACAGTCATTGGAAAATAAGTTCCACCTTTAACTGTAGCATCATTGGCAACGAACATACACTCAACACCATGTACTCTTCCGATACCAGTCACAACCCCAGCACTTGGAACGTCTGTTCCGTACATATCTTGAGCAGCAAGAGAGGACAGTTCTAAAAAGGCAGAGCCTTCATCTAAGATCTTCTCAATTCTCTCTCTTGGTAGGAGTTTTTCCCTAGAGTGATGACGATCAACATATTTTTGACCTCCACCTAATTTGACATGATCAATTTTTTTTAAGAATTCAGATCGTAGTGATAAGTGAAATTCTTTATTGTCAGAAAACTCACTAGAGTGAGTATCAATTCGAGTGTTTAAAACATCCATTAAATCATCCTGTATCTTAGTAAAATCATGACATTTTATAAAGAAATGACTGAATGTGGCAAGACACAGTAAGACAACTCAAACTAACGCAAAGCAAATATAAAAATAATAAAAAGATTTACTTTAAATACTAAGCAATTGAGAGCAGTAATTAGCAGATATTGTCATAAATTCTCTATCAAGCTTAGACTTTCTCTTGATTGAATAACTACTTAGTCCATAGAGAAAGCTCGAAAAACTACTCGTCCACGGGGAGGAAGATTTAATCTCGTAAGGGTTGAATGCTTTTTTATTCTTTAGCTCTTTTAAGTAGTAACGACTAAAGGCCTCTACTAGTGGTGCCTGAAACCAAAACTCTTTTGGCATGGATTTCGTTTTGATTTTAGGGCATCCATCTACGAAGATTTTAGAGAAGTTCTCTTTCTTATTCTTACTTAATGAAACAAATAATGAGTCAACTAAAGAATAGAGAACAAAATCTTCACCGATGAGTTTTGAATGTTTAACAGGATTCATTCTTATAATGACTCTACCACCTCTATAGTCCACCATAGGTTCACTCGTCGCAGGTAACCAGACGAGCTTAATTCTTCCATTTTTAATTCTATGAGTTGGTAGATCAAAGAACTTATCTAGTTTCTTTATATTACTAAGAATTTTTGATTTTTTTAAAATCTTATTTAGTCGCTTGGCCTCATCGTGCAATAGAGCACTTTCTCTTACAATTTTTGATACCTGAGGTTTAAAATGCTTATAGACGCTGACTAATTCCTTGAGATCACCGTCTTTAATTTTATTCTTTTTACGCAAAAATGCGATCGATCGATCCACAGTAGACTGAGATGAAAAGGAACTTGATAAGGAATCATTTGCAATTGCTTCTTCTGAAAAAATTGAGTTTTCTGCATCAGGATAGAGTGTGTGATACTTAGAGCGAACCTTTGCATACTTATCAAGCATTAATTTATCACTCATTGATAGAGTGAAAGTCTTATCAAAGTACTGCCTATACTGACTTCGAGTATTTGGATGCCAGGCAGATATTTGATCGACAATCTCGAAGACATCAAATGCTTCTGTATAACTAACAAATCTCTCCTTTGCACTTACTGAAAAGCACAGGCAGAGTAAAAGTAATACTTTCAAAGTAAAATTATTCATTTCATATCCTAAAGTGCGTCTTTTAGAGCATTAACTATAGTCATCTCATCTTTAACAGAGTTAACAAAGAAATCATTCTTCCCATGATACTTATCAGGATGGAATATAGTTGAAAGTCTTTTAATTTCTTTTCTAAGCTCTTGTTTTGTAAATTTAGAATAATCTTTACCAGTAATTGCTTTCATAACATTCTTAACACCTTCAATTGATCTAAAAGTTCTTCCCTTTACAGCTTCACTTGGTAAAGTTTTGACCGTCTCAAACTCTTTTTGAATAAAGTTCGCAAAATCTTTCTTTGTTTTATACTCTCCAGAAGAGCTAGCACTTGATCTTGCCTGAGCTTTTGCCTTAGCATCGGCCTTTGCCTTAGCTTTCATATCTGCATCCGCTTTAGCTTTAGCTTGGGCCTTTGCCTTCATATCAGCATCCGCTTTGGCCTTTGCTTGCGCCTTCGCCTTCATATCAGCTTCTGCTTTGGCCTTTGCTTGAGCTTTCGCCTTCATATCAGCATCTGCTTTAGCTTTAGCCTGTGCCTTTTCTTGTGCTCTTGCCTTGGCCCTGGCCTTTTGTTCTTTACGTCTGCTTAGTCGTGTTGACTTCTTTGGTTTAGTTGTAGCTCTAGAAGCGGTCTTAACTACAGAAGTCCCTGCGCGACTTTCATCTGTTAAACGTAGTACGTCATCAGAAGCATATGCAGCTGCTTTAACCGTAGTAGAACCTTCATCTGAGACCTTTGCAACTTGTAGTCCGGTTCGAGCCGTTTTAGCTGATTTAGAAAGAAATGCAAGAGGCTGTATCAGTGCAACTCCACCAGTAACTAGGGCCTCAGTCTTTTTTCTATCGGCAGAATCATTATTTGAAATATGTTGATCCATAGATATAGATTCAGTCGCAAAACTCGCACTAGAAGCATCAGCAGCTTGATCAGCATCAACATAACTTGAAACGGCCATCGCCCCTTCAGCAGCAACTAAGGTACCAGAAGCTGCAGCAAGACCAACTCCTAGAGGAGAACCAATTCCTGTGGCCATCAAGGCCCCTGAGACAACAAGTCCTACACCGCCAGCTGTAACTTCACCAATTCTCCAAAGCTCGTCACTAGAATAGACGTCCAAAGATTCTTTACAAAGATAGCTTGCATAAATATTTTGTAAATCTGGATTATTCCTATTCTTCTTTAAAGTATTACCAAGTAAATATGGTCTATACTTAATCAATTCATGAATACCATCTTCAACGTCACCATATTTTCTAACTTTTGCCATCGAGTCATAGTCATCTAGTTCATCTAACATTAACTCTTTATAATCTTCCATCGCTTCAGAGATATCTTCCTCTCCTACTGGAGTAAAGGCGATATTATCTATATCACCCTCAGCACATTTTTCAGATAGGCCACTACTAAAAGGAAAAATATCACTTTTAAAATGGTCTGTTGCCATAAGTCTGGATATATTCATTTGATCAGAGTCTAGAAAATCTTGATACATTGCAGTCATTTCAACTTGCGTTTGGTCATAATAGTTCTGCTCAGACTCAGAATTCATGAACATACCACTTTTTATTTTCTTACTCGAATCTCTTGATTTTATACGCTTTGTGTACTCTGTATTTATTCTCTGACAAAGAGAGTTTATCCTATCTGAGAAATGATTTAAATTTTTCACAATCTCTGATTTATTAATCTTTGTTTTATCAAGAGCACCAGACTTCTTTGCTTTTTTAAAATCTGCTATAGAAGAATTAACTCTTTGTTTATATGGACTCTTGTTAAGATATGGATACTTCTTTAGAACTTTTTCTAAGTTTATATCTTCACCAAACTGATCCATTGTAAACATTAAGTTCTTAAGTGTTAGCTCGACTCCAGTGTTAACAGAGTCTTGTAGAATTTCTTTTGGAAAAGTTTCTTTTGAGACATCATCAAAGTCAGACACAAGTCTATCTAACTCCTCTGTTGTGATTGAAGTATCAACTTCCTCAAGAGAGCATTTACCATAATCCACCATCTGACTTAAGGAGTTTCTTCTGCTTGAGAAAAACTTCGAAATTGCTCCATCTTTTGAAGCGCTATAATCTTTTTGACACTTATCTAAAATTCCGAGTGCTTTGTTGACATATACAACAGAAGCTTCTTCACCTTCAACTGTTTCGGCCAAGTCTTTCTTAGCAGTTCCAACAATATCTGAAAGTCTCTCTCTTAGAGCGTCACAAGTTTTATTATGATCATACTCTGGATCTTCCCTATGTGTTTCGATACAAAATCTTTCAACACTATTTTTGTATTCCTCTAAGAGCTTAGGATTATCTTTAAGGAATTTCTCTCCTTCTCTAAGCTCTGGCGACCCTTTGGTTTGATCAACACATTTCTGAGTTAATTTTTTATAAGTTCCATTAGTTTCAACACACTTTCCATCTCCGTTTGCATCTGAGCCAAAGAGCAGAGGGTTACATCTAAACTTCCCTCTTGAACCACAAGTGCTGTATCTATAGTTCACGACTTCATTACAGCTTGCGCTCTTGGAGCTTTGAGGATCAATACATTGAATATTAGATGCCCAAGAATCATCTCCATGAGACCAAGGTGCTTTACAAATCTCTCCTTGCATACGACTAGGCCATCCACCAAAGAAACACTTTCCATCTTCAGCATAGGCCACGGTCAAAAAGAAATTCTGAACTTGAACAAAACTAGACTCTTCATACGAATTATTTTTTTCAATATCTTTTGAAAAATCAATAAACGCATTCTTAATCATCCTTATATGATGAATATTGAGTTCTTGCTGATCGAGTTTTGGTAACTTAAACGCAAAAGAGTTTAAGGAGACTGTGAGTAATGTTAGACAAAAGAGCATTTTCATACCTTTCTTGTCGGTTAAATTTCTTTAAAACTTTACATTACTAACGTACTGAAATTAGGTTAATTCTGACTTAATTTTAACTATATGGGCCTCAATAGTTTTAAGAGCATATGGTGTTAGTCTCTTATCTAGCCCTTCATAAATGATATCAAGAATTTCTTCATTTGTATGTGAGTGCTCTAGTAAAGAGCGAATCTTTTCTTCGCGCATCTTTCGGTGCTTTAACGTCATCTTTAATTTATGAACTCCACCTAAAGCTATACCATGAGAAGGAATAACAAATCTTGGAGCAAGTTTAATAACTTTTTCTAAACTGTTAAAGTACTTACTCATATCACCTTCAGGGGCACCAATAACAACAGTACCAACTGATTGGATAAGATCTCCTACTATAAACCAGTTCAGATTTCTTGGTGCCAATGCAAGTTGACCTTCATCATGTCCTGGAACTTCATAAACTAGAACATCTTGACCGAGAGATTGAGTAAGAATATCTCCTTCTTTATAGTAGTTAAGCTCTAAATTCTGAAAGTAGTCTTGGCCGTGTTTACTGAGAATTCTAGTATGTGTATCTAAGCTTAGACCAATTTTAACATCGTAAAACTTTGCTAATTCAACACTATGTTCATGATGATCAGGATGATGATGAGTTAGGAAAATCTCGTTAACCTGAAACTTAGATAAGTGATTCTTCAATTTAGCTAATTCAATTTCATCTTTTGGAGACGGATCAATTAAGACAGAGTGTTTATCCCCTATTAAAAAGCAATTCGTTCTATTTGCAGGTGGAAATGTATGAGACAATGGCAAGAACTGCTTAACACCGTAGAGACTTTCAATCATAGGCGTTTCAGTTGCTGGATCATGTTCAAGGGACAAATCAATAGAGTGAGAAAATTGTATATCTCTATCAAGGGCCTTAAAAAGCTTTACGGCAGGAGGTACGGCCAAAATCTCAGCTCTTTCATATCTCTCTAAAAGTTCATGTGCCTTTGACCACCTTGCACTCTTTGCCTCTCCTTCATCAACAACAAATGATACTTTCTCATTAAGAGTTATTCTAAAGTAAAAGTTTTTAAATCGATATGGATTAAACTCAGGAGTAATCGCAATACCGATCATATCAATGGAAACAATACGATTTAAATTAGCTAGTACATCAAAATTAAGCTCTTCACTTACTTCTCTAAACAGAGCATTTAGTTGATAACTTTCTTTATCTGCAAAAAGATCATGGGAAACTAATGCTACATTAGAGTCTTCTTTATCGACCTTTCCCCCAGGAAAAGCACAATATCCAGGGAATACGGATAAGTAATTCTGTCTCTGAATTGAAAAGACTTCATCTTCAAAGACGAATATTGCACTAACCGACTCTCTCACAGAACTAGCTCAGCTTTCTTGTAAAGTACTTCTCTATAGCCTTTAATATTTTCTAATCTCTTCAGAGCACTATATTGCTGTGATTGTTCTAAATTATATATTTCATTTAACTTAGCTCTAATCTCTTGATTGATCTTACGTTCTTTTCTATGCCAGGCCGGAAGAATAAAACGTAGAAGCCTAAAATGCCTCATGGTTCTAAGCATCCAAGGTTTAGGAGAAATATCAAATTCAATAGTTTTCCCAAAAATATCAAAACCAGGTCTATTTATAAAAGTTTTCTTGTAACGCTTACCTAATTTACCATAAGCAAGATCATCAAGACTTTTTTGTAGCGGAGATATCATTTGATGCGAAACAAAGACCTCGTCTTTAACCCAGTATGTTTTCGCTAGAGTTCTAAGGGCCAAAGGCCAAAGGTCTTCAGCTAGAAATTCAGTAATTTTTCTGGCCTCCATCAAGAAGTCTTGAATATTTACACCACGATTATAAATATATTGATCATGTAAATAGTGGGCCAAGTGCGTATTCTTAATATTAGGAAATAACGTAGACAATTTCTTATGTGAATTTTCAAAGAGCTCTACAAAAAAGTCTTTCTTTTGCCATGAACAAAAAGATTCTAAAATACTCTTTTTGAGTAAAGCAACTTCGTTAATAGAGGCCGATTTCTTAAAGTATTGATCTCTCACAGATTGATCTCCATGAAGATAGACTTTACGACCTAAATTGAATGCCTGCCAATTGGCCTCAAGCTCTTCTTTTCGAATTGTTTCGCTAAAGGCCTTTTTCATATTTTCAAAAGTAAACGGGAGAGCTCCACTTTGAAACGCCACTCCAAGAATCATTGCCGAAGCATACACACTCTTTCCTAGAAGATCATTACACAGGCTTTTCATAGCAGATAATGTGACTCTATCACCCAGAGTATTTGATAGCTCCGCTCTTAGCTGTGTCTCAGTCAAAGTTGGCTTATTTACGCCGTCATCTAAAAGAATTGAAAGAGGTATTTGAAAATTCTTATCAATAATTGCTAAAGAGTTCTCTCCTAAAAATTGGAGTTGCCCACTAGCATCTAGTAAGTCTGGAGAGACGAGAAGATCTGCAGTACCAAGTGGCGTAACTGCACCACGGGACTGTCCTTTCTTAAAAATTGTTAAGTGCCCAGTGACGTTACCGTTACGTTGGGCCAATCCCTTTTGGTCCATAAATTTAAAATCTAAATCATCGCGACCATTCATCTCAACAGCAGCATAGGATACAACTCTAGAGATTGTAGTCACACCACTTCCACCTACTCCAGTCACAACCATTCTCCAGTCGCGACCGTTAGCTATATCTTCAAAAGACTTTAAAGGTTTTGGAAGTTCAATTGAATCAAGATTCACACTAATTTTCTTAGAATCTTTGTACTTTGTAGGATGATAGTCCGAAACTTCAACAAGCTCAAAGCTTGGACAAGCTTTAATCTTAGTACAGTAACTATCGGCGACACAAATTTGAGGATCAATAGCAACCTTTGTTCCATAGGCCCCATGGATCTGAGTCAGTCCTGGACACCCAGTATTTTCAACACACTCTCTACAGTCTTCGCAGACAGAAGTATTTATTTGATAAAACTCTTTTTTTGCAACAGTTTTATTAGAAGCAAAAGTTTTTCTATCAATAGACTTTTGTCTTCCATGAAAGGTCAGGCCACATTCTTTATTAGAAACTATAACTTTAACTCCTTCTCTATGAACGATATCTAAGAGAAGATTTTTATAAAAGTAGCGATCACTTGGATTAACTTCAAATGATTGAGTAACACCTAAACCTTGAACTACAGATAACATATTTTGACGTGGTCTTTTAATTCCTTCAACAGAAATTCCTGATGCTGGAGTCATTTGATGACCGGTCATTGCAGTATTATCATTATCTAAAAGTATATACGTTATATTATGACCAAGTTGTAAAGAGTTGGAGATATCAGTTAATCCCGAATGAAAGAATGTTGAATCTCCCATTAATACAACAGATGGATTATCGGAGAATATATCTACACCAGCTCCTAGAGCACCACCTTGCCCCATGGCCGAGAGGTTATGCATTTCTTTAAAAGGAGGAAGAAAAGATAGGGAGTAACAACCCACATCTCCATGAGAGAGTAAGTTTAAACCTTCTTGATCTTTAAGAACGCTTCTCAAATCTTTTAATAGAGAAAGTGTTTCCCTGTGAGGACAGCCTGGACAGAAAGTAGGAAGTCTTCTTGGCAAGTCCATATCAAGGTTTGAAAATTCGTGTTTTAAATCTGAACATAGATCTAACTTGAATACACCTAGAAGTTCTTTTACTTTTGAGAGAACTATTTCATAACTCAGTCCCCCATGAGAAGGAAATCCTTCAGCAGAAGAGAACTCTTTTCCAAAGAATTTTAACTTTATATCGTGAGTAGAACAAAATGATTTTAACTCATTCTCTAAAAAACCTCTTTTTTCTTCAACAACAACAAGTGTATCGAGCCCTTTTAGGTAGTCTAAAAGCTGAGCGTCGGCCAAAGGATAAGAACAGGCAATTTTATATAAACTAAAATGACCTAAGAGTGATCCTTCCTCTAAGACTTGCTTGAGAGTTTCATAAACAACGCCAGTTGAAATAAAACCTATTTTCGATTCACTATTTCCAAGAATCTGGTCTAGCTTTAATTCATTCAAAACCTTTACCACTTTAGGAAACCGCTCTTCAATCATAGAGACATCGGCCTTAAGTGAATTAGGTGGAACCATCACATTCTTCGATAAATCAAAAGTAGATGGATCAAGTGTTTTGATACTTCCATCAACAACTTTATGTTCTTTAACTTCTACTCTACCTCCACCTTCTGCCATATATGTAGTCAACAGAAGGCCTTGATAAACTGATGTTCTCTTTGAGATTTGTAGAGCAAGTGCCATCCAGTCTTTTAACTCTTGAGGGGTTGAAGGTTCAAGAAAAGGAATATGTAAGTGCTTATATAAGTAACGAGAGTCAGCAGGTGTCGAGGTAGACATAGACCAAGGATCATCACCAACGGCGATAACAACTCCAGGAAAAATCTCTTCACCAGTTTGTTCATCAATAGTCGTAGCGCCAGGGTTAGCGAAATTTCCGACAGAAAGTGCATCAGAGGCAACATGTAGCCCCATGGATTTCATAGCAACAAGACAATCTCTTCCGGCCTGTTTAGCTCCAGAGGCCATAGCTGCGGCATTGGCCTCAGAGTTTGCAATAGCAACACGAATTCCTTTGGCCTGAAATTCATCTTTTCTCTTATAAAGAATATTGAAGTAATCGGCCAAAGGAGATCCAGGATAACCTGTATAAAGATTAAAACCTGCCTCAAGTCCACCTTGAACAATAAGTTCATTTCCATTAAGTATTTCAATGCTCATTTATATTCCTAACTCATTAATTTTTTTAGGTATCATACGAAAAACGGACTCGCTCTGTCATGTATTTATTGCGACATCATAAGAAACTAGGCCATATCAATGACTTAAGTAAAAAAAATATTTCACAAAATTAAACAGAAAGATACATAGGGAGATGACAGGTTTTTCGCTATGTTAAATACTTAATTATTATTAAAAAGATCTGCGTCATTACCCTATCGCGCCTTGAAACTCTGCTCTTTCTATACCAAAATACTTCAATAAAATATCTACCATTTAACGAGGTGCAATGTGTCTAGCGTAATAAACGATAAGAACCCACTTGGAATCATAGCCGTGGATCATTTAGAGTTCACTTGTGAGTCTCTTAATACACCTACAAAAGAATTGTTTAAAAAATTTGGTTTTGTAAGAACATACGAAAATAAAGAATTAAACTCTGAGCTATTTTCTCAGGGTCAAGTTCGCTTTCTACTTGTCGCTGACAAGAATGAAGACTCCCACTCTGCTCAATACTATAAAGCGCATGGAGAAGGTGTTTCAACAATGTCTTTTCTGGTTGAAGACTGTGAACATGCAATCAATACAGCAATTGAAAGAGGCGCCGAACTCGTTAGACCTCTTAGTAAACAAGTATGTGAACAAGGAGAATACTTCACTGCTGCCATAAAAGGTTTTGGAGATGTCCTAAACGAATTTGTTCAAAGACCACGTCCACACTTTAGACCAGGTTATACAAAACTAGAGAATGATCCAGAAGCAACGCCACTTAATAGCCGTGTTGCAAGAATTGATCACCTTACAAATAACGTCCCTAAAGGCGAGATGGAAAAGTGGGTTAAATTCTATAAGGATGTTTATGGTTTTTCTGAAACGAGATACTTTGATATTAAGGGTGAAAAAACGGGACTAAACTCAAAAGTAGTTCAGCTAGAAAATAATGCTGTTATTATTCCAATTAATGAGCCTGAGATTGAAAATGGTAAATCACAAATTCAAGAATTCTTAGATCTCCACAAAGGTCCTGGAGTACAGCATATAGCTCTAACTTGTGGAAAAATTCTCGATACTGTTCCTGAGCTAATTGAAAGAGGAATTCAATTCTTGGATATACCTCACACATATTATGAAATGATTCCTGAGCGCGGGATAAATGTTGAAGAGAATATTGATGAGTTAGAAAAGGCCAAACTATTAGTTGATGGTGATGCTGATGGATATCTCATTCAAAACTTCACGCAAACTTATGTAGGTCCGTTATTTTTTGAATTCATTCAAAGAAAGAAGAACGACGGTTTCGGAGAAGGAAACTTTCAGGCCCTTTTTGATTCAATTGAAAGAGATCAAGTGAAAAGAGGATACTTAAAGTAATGAATGAACTTATCTGCACCCACCCTTTTCAAAATGATATGAGAGTTGCCACTTTACAACTCAATAGACCAAAGGTTTTAAATGCCATAACAACAGAGCTTTTAGGCCAAGTGATTACTGAACTTGAAAGACTAGAGTCTCTACCAGAAGTAAGAGTGATAATTATTACTGGTGATGAAAGGGCCTTTGCGGCGGGCGCCGACATTCAAAAGATGGTTGATGCCGGTGCAATTGACCAGCTCAACGACTCTAGAATGAAGTTATGGCGAAGGTTTTCGCTCATAAGTAAGCCAATAATCGCAGCAGTTAATGGGTTTGCTCTTGGAGCAGGTCATGAGCTTGCGATGGCCTGTGATATTACAATTGCTGGTCATAAAGCAAAATTTGGACAGCCAGAAATAAATATTGGAACAGTTCCAGGAGCAGGGGGAACAGCGAGGCTGACTAAGGCAGCTGGTAAAAGTAAATCAATGCTCATGGCCCTCACAGGCGAAATGATAGATGCTCAAACAGCTTATGACTGGGGTATCGTCGCAAAGGTTGTTCCTGCAACGACTCTTTTACAAGAGACATTTGAATTGGCCAAGAAAATTGCTGACAAATCCCCTGTCGCTTCTAGACTTGTAAAAGATTCAGTTAATAAGTCTCAGGATATGGGACTATGGGACGCTCTAGAATATGAGAGAAGAAACTTCTATTTAACATTTGCCTCGCATGATCAAAAAGAAGGAATGAACGCATTTCTAGAAAAAAGATCTCCTGAGTATAAAGGAAACTAAGATGAGCGATTATCAATATATTGAAATTGATTTGAAGGATCAAACAAGAGTAATCACAATAAATCGTGAAGAGGTTTATAATGCTCTAAACACTCAAGCTAAACTTGAAATTGTTAAGGCCATTCGAGAAGCTAATAAGAACGATGAAGTAAAATCAATCGTTCTCACCGCTAAAGGCAAGGCCTTTTGTACAGGTCAAGATCTCAACGATAGAAGTGTACAAGCGGGAGAAGCTCCTGTTGATTTAGGAAATACACTTGAAACCGAGTGGAATCCTTTAGTACAAAGTATTAGATCATCTAAGAAAATTGTTGTTGGTGCAATTAATGGCGTAAGTGCCGGTGCAGGACTATCAGTGGCTTTAGCATGTGACTTAATTTACGCTAAAAGTGGCGCCAAATTTATTTCAGGATTTTCTAAACTAGGACTTGCTCCAGATGCAGGAAGTTCTAATACTTTCCTAGCGGCACTAGGAGCAAAGAAAGCACTGGAATTCTTTCTCTTTAACGAAGCTCTTACGAGCGAGCAGCTTAAAGAGGTGGGACTTGTTAACGAAGTTTGCGAAGACCCATTCATTGAAGCTCTAGAGGCCTGTGAAAAAATAAATGAAATGGCCCCAAAGTGCGTTGAGCTGATCAAGACCAACTTACAATATGCAGCTGATAATACATTTATAGATAGTTTAAATAATGAAACATACGTGCAAAGATTTCTTGGTAACTCAAATGATTACAAAGAAGGTCTAAATGCATTTTTTGAAAAAAGAAAACCAAACTTCAAAGGAAATTAATATGACTACAGCTAGAGAGTACACAGAAGAACAAAAAGCATTATTTGCTGACATTAAAAATGGGAAAACTTTTGACAAAGGTGAAGAGTTACCAGAGTTTTACAAGAAGCACCTAAAGAACCTTCTATGGATGCAAGGAGACTCTGAGTATTCAGGTTCTCTTGGTTATGCACCATGGATTGAAAAAGCCCCTACTCTGCAAGAGAAAGTAATTGTTGCTCAAATTGTAAAAGATGAAATGAGACACGCAAGTGTTATTTATAAGCTTCTAGAAGACTTAGGAGAAGATCCTTCAAGTCACATTGAAAAAGTTGATCTTGGTTATAAGCTAGAAGAAGACGATATCAATATTGGATTCAAAAGACTCAAAGACGATTATAGAGTAAATATCTTCTACTATAATATTAAGCACTGGACTGACTTCATTCTCTTTAACTTCCTAATGGACAGAGCAGCAGGTCACCAACTAGAAGATACACTTAAGTCAAGCTACCTTCCTTGGAAAAAGGGAATTGAAGGAATTTATAAAGAAGAAGTTATGCACTTAACTCACGGTGATAAGTGGGTAAAAATTCTTGCTCTTAGAAGCGAAGAAGATAAGGCATTCTTACAAGAAAGATTAAATATCTGGTGGCCAAGAGTGATGAATGTTTTTGGTTCAACTAAGGGTAGAACTAATGATCTTTATGTAAACCTTGGATTAAAGGCAAGAACAAACGCTGAGGTTAGAGATGTATTCGTAAAAGAAATTCACGAGCTTTGTGCAAAATTTGGTCTTGTTGTTCCAGAATATAAAGAAGAAGATCAGCCAAAAAGAGACTCATAAATGCAAATAAAGTCAGTTCTTGTTATAGGGGCTGGAACTATGGGGCGAGGAATCGCCCAATGGTTCGTTCAACAAGGACTTAAAGTTGAACTCTTAGATGGAAATTCAGAAGTTACTCATGATGCGATAAAAAGCGTCAATTCTTCATGGGAAAAGCTTCAAGCAAAAGGAAAGTTTTCTCAAGAAGAAGTCTTATCCTTTAAATCAAATCTAAGCGCTTCGACTTGGGAAAGTTTTAATAAAGACGTCTCACTTGTAGTCGAAGCGATTATAGAGAATCTAGAAATTAAAACTTCCGTTTTTAAAAAGCTAGATGACTTGTGCCATGAAGATACAATTCTATCTTCCAACACTAGTTCTATTCCAATTTCTAGTCTTGCAAAGGAATTATCATCTGCTAGAAAAGAGAAATTCTTAGGACTACACTTCTTTAACCCTGCGCCAATTATGAAATTGGTTGAAGTTATAAAGGGGCATTGGACTAATCCACAAATAATTACCTTTTTTGAACAATGGTTCAAAGAGCATTCCAAAGAAGTTGCCATTTGTAATGATTCTCCAGGCTTTATTGTTAATAGAGTTGCAAGAAATTTCTACGGAGAGGCCATGCGCGTAGTTTCACACTACGATAAAGAAAGGATCACAGAAGTAGATACAATCCTTAAAGAGTGTGGTGGTTTTAGAATGGGACCGTTCGAGCTGATGGACTTAATTGGCATTGATATTAATTACTCTGTAACACAGTCTGTTTGGAATAGTTTTTACAATGATCCAAGATTCGCACCTCACCTTCTTCAGAAACAGATGGTCGATAGTGGACGAATTGGTAAGAAAGTAAAGGGAGGATTCTATGACTACGAATAGAAATTTTCTTGTTCTAGCGACCAAGAATCACCCTATGTATGAACAACTTAAAGCTCTTGATGTGTCTTTCTATGATATTGAAGATAAGTCTCCATTTGAAGACAAGCGTTCACATTATAGTGACTATGACTACATCATGGACTTCTCACTAACGCCTATTGAAAAGAAGGTCTCGCTACTTAAGAATTTAAGAGTTCAATCAGACTGCCCTATTGTAAGTGACCTTGCTTGCTATTGGGGAGAGCAACTCTTTGAAACAGTAAAAACATTAAAAGGAGCTATTTCTCTTTCTTTTCCATCACCAAAGAACACTCATGAGTACTTTGCAGCTGATGAAGAAACAAATAGTGCCATAGAGGAATTTCACTCACTTTTAGGGCTCAATTCAATTAGAGTTAAAAGTGCAGGAATAGGGTTCACCTACCCTAGAGTTATTTCTATGGTTATCAATGAAGCCTACTTTTCCCTTGAAGATGGTCTAGCAGAAGAAAAAGACATTGATACGGCCATGAAGTTTGGAGTGAATTATCCGCTTGGACCTTTTCAATGGGCAAAATCAATTGGTGCAAAGAATATACTAATGCTTCTTGATACTCTTTATGATGTGACAAGAGATCAAAGATATAGAGCGTCTAGCAAGCTTAGGCTTGCCGCTTCAAAAATATAGGAATTAAAAATGAAAAAAACATATCTTGTATATGCCAAGAGAACTCCGATGGGAAAAATAGGTGGCTCGCTTTCACAAGTCAGAGTCGATGATATGCTAGCTGGACTTTTCAAAGATATTAAATCTTGGGCAAATTTTGATCTCAAAGAAATTGATGATGTTATCGTAGGCTGTGCAAATCAAGCTGGTGAAGATAATAGAAATCTAGGGAGAATGGCCGCAGTTCTCGCAGGTTTTCCATATGAAGTTCCTGCTACAACAATTAATAGATTGTGTGGTTCTTCTCTAGATGCAGTAATGGATGCTGTTGGAAGAATTAGTGCAGGCTTTGGCGATTGTTTCATTATTGGTGGTGCAGAGAGTATGACCAGAGCTCCTCTAGTTATCTCTAAAGGTTCCACTGCGTTTGGAAGAGACTCTAAAATGTATGACACTACATTTGGTTGGCGTTTTCCAAACCCTGCAATGACTGAACTATTTCCCCTTTACGGAATGGGAGAAACAGCAGAAGAAGTTGCTGAACAATATAAAATCTCAAGAGTTGATCAGGATAACTTTGCACTCAACTCTCACAAGAAAGCATGTGCGGCCATGGAAAATGGAGCCTTTGATGATGAGATACTTCCTGTTGAAGTAAAACTAAGAAAGAGCTCTCACATGGTTACTACTGACGAAGGGCCGCGTGCTTCCACTAATCTAGAACAGCTTTCTAAATTAAGAGCAGTATTTAGAAAAGATGGAACAGTGACAGCTGGAAACGCTTCGACAATGAATGATGGAGCAAGCGCAGTGGTTGTTGTTTCAGAAGAGTTCTTAAAAAAACATAACCTGACACCAATAGTAGAAATTACTGGTGCTGCCGTTAGAGGTGTTCACCCGAATGTCATGGGGCTTGGACCTATAGAGGCCACAAAAAAACTTTGTAAGGACTTCAACCTAAAAGTTTCAGACTTTGATATTGTTGAACTGAATGAAGCTTTTGCAGCACAAGCACTGGCATGTATGAGAGAGCTTGAAATAGATGAATCTGTAGTTAATCTAAACGGTGGAGCAATCGCTCTAGGACATCCGCTAGGCTGTTCAGGAGCTCGTATCCTTACGACTTTGGCCCATCAAATGAAGAAGAATCCTAAATTAAAACAAGGTCTTGCGACGATGTGTATTGGTGTCGGCCAAGGAATTGCCCTATCAGTTAAAAGAGTATAAATAAATATTTACTAGGGAGACTTTGTCTCCCTATTAAAGTCCAGCACTGGCCGTTATCATAGTCCAATGAAAATGGTCTCAAAAATAAACCTTATTTTCACATCTTTTTTACTGAGCTATGGTGCTCATGCGCTTGAGTCTTCTCCCTTTTTTCCAACTTTTAATAACTCAATAAGAGCAACTAAGAATTTTAATCCATTTATCATTGGGACAGGGCTTAACTATCAAAGAGATGACAACGGCGTAGATACACTCTCCCCTAGTATTTCTTGGATGACAAAGTACACACTTTCTAAAAAGGTATCACTAAAATCAAATCTTGAGGCCACTTTCGTAAAAGATGAAGCTCAGAAGAATATAATCATATCTTCTCAAGCTGACTTTTACTTTGCCATAAAAACCTCCAGGGAATTAGAGGTATCTCTCAAAGCTGGTGCTTACTTTACAGAAGACGGACAAAAGTCACTTTCATATGGTGTTGAATTTGAACATAATTCAAAACTTCTAAGGAAGTTAAATATTAGATCAGTATATGTAGGTATTGAGAATATTCCTAGTCTCGAAGCTAGCATGACAAGACTATTCAGCGGAGTAAGATTTAGTCTATAAAAAAAAGGCCTTCAAAAAGAAGGCCTAGAATAATTAGAATCTGTGGTGAGTCTCAAACCAAGGATCGTCATATACATTCTTTAGCTCAACACCAAGAACTTCTTTTGCGTCCATGTATTGATCCATATAAACATCAAATCTCTTGTTAACAAGTTTCTTTAAATGCTTTTGAATCTTATTAAATTTCTTATTGCTGAATTTTTCATCAGTAATAGTCTTAACAAGTAATAATCTATGTTGCTTAATTTCTGCAGTAATCGCAGCTATTTCTTTACGGTGTTTCTTTGCAATTTCAATGAACTTGTCTTTTTTCTCTTGAGAGATTTTAGAGTTCTTAAGCATCGCTTGTGCCTTAGAAACTAATTCTTTCTCAGTTCCAACAGTTCCGATCGCTGCTTTATCAGCTTGAATTTCTTTTTTCGTTCCAGATGCACAAGAAACAGCAACTGTAAGTACCATTAATATGCTCAATAATTTCTTCATATTCTCTCCTTATAATTATTAAATCAATTTCTTATAGTTGGGCCAATAAATCAACTTTATTAATCTTACAATGTAAGAAAACTGTAAGCTAAAATGACACCACTATTTAAAGATATATAATCTATTTCGCGAACTTAACGCAGCAAGATAATTTTCCTGCTCATCTAACTCACCTAAAATCCCACTAAATGTATGTCCTAAAAAGAACTCCGCTTTAATATCTAGCGTCTCTTCATCTAAGAGGACTATTTCCTGCGTAACACTACTGGCCACAAGAGATCCTTTCCATGGAATAATAGAACTCATTGGACCATCTCCAATTTTAACTCTCTTAATTTCCATTAAATTCTTATCAAGAAGTATAACGTCACCGAAGATCGTTGAAACAAGAAGTTGTCCTTTGTGCTCAACTGGGTAACGAGAAACTTTATAGTCCAGACGACGTAGAATAGCACCTGTTTCAGGGTCTATCACTGCTAAATCACCATTTACAGAACCAGCAATTATATTATCTCTGAAAATGATTGGAGAAGAGTCTACATCAACAAATTTAGCCCCTGTCGATAGTCTTCTCTCCCATAGAATAACGCCCTCTTCGAGGCTAAATGCCGCAATTTGACCATCAGCAAAACCCACGTAGACCTTATCTTTATAAATGAAAGGTCGAGACGCTCTTTGAACAGTTGTAAGAAAAGGAACAGCTCTCTTATAACTCCACTGGATTTTACCTGTATTAACATCTAAGCAAAAAACTTTGTGATTTCTAGTTTGAAAGAAAACTCTTTCTTTGTAGATAACACCTTGAGTCTCAATTGCAGAACCTAAATCAACTAAGAATTGCTCCTTACCTGTTAATAGGTGTCTAGAAAAAACACGGCCATTAGAATTACCATAAACAACCCAGTCTTTATATATAACAGGCTTTGAACTATAGGCACTATCATCAAACTTAGACCAAATCTCTTTTCCATTATCTAGTTGAAAGGCCTGCATATGACCATTGTTATTTCCAACATAGACGATTCCCTCATGTATTAAAGGAGAATTTAGAGCAATAGGTAAATTACCTGTCTCATGAGCAGGGTCATGATTCTTGCTCCACATAACTCTAAAAGGATTTTCTTTTTCTCTAACCCCTTCAATCGTTGGAAGTTTTGAGCAAGAATAAGCAAGGCACAAAAGCGTTGCTATTAATAATTTATGCACTATTACTCCATTTCAGACATATAAAGTTTCGCTAACTTTACAAACTCGGCCTGACCAACATTATCAATTACATATTGGAAGTTAGACTTAGCTTTAGCCTGATCACCTTTCTTCACATAGAGACGACCAAGGTCAAGGTATGTCTTTGACTCCATAGTCTTAATATTATTCTTAACAATTAATTCGAGGTCTTCGATTGCTTTATCATTTTGACCTAAGTCTTCATGAATAACGGCCATTCTAGATCTTACGAAGTAAACTGCATAAGGATTCTTATTGAATGTTACAGTTTTTAATACTGCTAAAGCGGAGTTTAAATCGTTTTGAGCAACTAGTTCATCACTTGCTTGAATCGCAAATGGCGTAAGACCTTCAAAGTTTGCAACACCTGAAGCCATTGCGCTAAAAGATTTTTCGAACTCAGTCGTAGTAATTTTCTTTTCAACTAGGCTTTGAAGATTTGCTTTTTTAAAGTTGTAAACTATTGCACCTAGTTCATCATTTTTACTAGATTTAAAACTTGAATATCCACCCCATGCAAATACACCAACGATAACAGCTATAACAAAAGCTATAATAGGAGTTTTATAATTTGCGATAAAAGTTCCTAACTCAGTTTCTTTTAAAATTTCATCCACAGGATTGTGTGCAGTAGGTGAAGTAGACATATTTGTTGTTCCTTACATTTAGGCCAATGACTCTTGGCGCAATTAATATCCTTATAATTGATAAAAGATTTTAGAATTCTTGCCCTAAGTTGTCAAAAATAGAAAGTTTGGTTTATCATAGAAGTAGCTGAATATTCAAAAACTTGTGCAAGGAAGCATAATGAAAGATTTAAAAAATAAGTTACTTTTATTCATTTCACTATTTTTGTTAGCAACATCTGCAAATGCTATTGAAAGAACTGGCCGTTTAGGCCTTGGAATGACCAATCAACTCAAGAACAGTCTACCTGCTCTATCTTTTAAAATTCAAAAGTCTAAGAGTACTGCTTTTGGTGCCTTGCTAGGTCTTGATACTGATTCTAAGGCAGGAGGATGGGGAGCTGGAGTAAAGCTATATAGAAATATCTTCGATGAGCCTCAACTGAATTTTTACGGAGCACTAATGGCCGGAATCATGAGTCAAAAACAAGGTGTAGCTGTTTCTAAAACTGGCTTTCAAATTGATGCTACTCTTGGAAGCGAGTTTAGCTTTTCTGGATTATCAAGTATTGGCTTTAGCTTTGAGTTCGGACTGTCCTTTAATAAGATTGATGACTTTAGAGTACAAACAGTTGGTGATTCATTTATCGTAGCTGCTGCACATTTTTACTTATAAGGTGTAAATGAATTTTAAAAATATTAGCAAAATTATCCTAACTTTTCTTATATGCTTTCAATGTTTTGCTCAAGCAGGAGTGAATGATGGTTTTAGCCAGGAAGAAGATGATTTAAATATTGGTGGAGATATCTTTTCGGACTTTAACGAAGATATTGAAAGCTCACAAGTAATGGAAGACGAGAGATTTTACCGCTACGGAAGATTCTTCACTTTCTCTTTTGGTCTAGGTTTAACAACCTTTACGGGTAACCGTGGAATTGCCTACGAGAATGAACCTCCTACATATAGTATGCAACTCAGTGTCTTTAAAGACTTTCAAACTGCTGTCTCATTAGGGCTAGAGTTTTCAAGACATAATATGTACTTTGACCAAACTGATTTAGATGGATTCGGAGGGGAAGCTCCTGGACTTGTTCAAGTCAGCATGCTCAGAACGTATGTTGGTTATAAGTACTACCTAGACACAAGTAATCTTGGAACAGCTATTACTTATTCAAATCCATATTTAACCGGAAGATTAGAGTATTGGTATAAAACAGATAAGTTCATAGACAATAAGGCCATCGAAAATGAAAGTACTGGTGCTCTTGGTGTAGGACTTGGTGGCGGACTAGAATTTCCAATTAAACTAAAGCAGTCCTATCTTGGAGTGGAATTTCTCTACCATAGTATTAACTTTGAAGATAAATACTCTGGTAGATACCAACCTGCACAGACCGACTTTACAGGTGCTGTTTTTACGACAATTGTTTCATATATCTGGAATTGGTAGAACTACCGCTTACTTAAGCAGAGCTGTTCTACCCTTTTTTCGATTTTACTAATCAAAGTGCTCAACTCTACAGAAATTTTTACATCAGCTCTTTTGTAAGAGCTTACAAACTCTTCACAACTAGTCCACGAAGGAATAACTTGTTCATAGAGATCATCATCATCAGTATTTAAATGTTTCCAAACATTACGAGAAATATTTGCAAGGTCTTTTTCTTCAATAAAATTTCTCTTTAAGAAATGAAGTCCTAAATCTGTCGCTGTAAGATAAGCGATTTGACCTTTAGCAAGTGAACTACCACGCTTTTCTTTATCTTCTTCAACAGAAGAATAAACTTGGTGGATAAAAGAAGTTATTTTTCTAAAAGGAAACTTCTTTGAGATATGATCGTAAACACCTGCATCGTGTTGTCCGTTATCACCAATTAGAACTATTTCATATTGTGGATAGCCATCTAGTAAAGAAGCTATTTCAGCTGATTTAAATTTATAAGAATCTTGTTCTGAGTTCTTGCCCTTGACTACGGCCATTGGAAAATTAGACCTAGCAATAAACTCTCTACCAAACATTTGTAAACGGCCACTGGCGGCCGTCACATAAGTGATCCATCTCTTATTATTATGGATCACTCCTTTCTTTTTAATACAAAAATCTTTTTCTTTCTTTGTCACTTCCTGATTACATAAGAACGCTGTGTATAGCTCTGGCAAACCGATAAATGGATTTGTTGAGCGTAATCCACCTGTCATATAGCCAAGAACATGAGTTCTTTTAATCGTATCGTCAATATCAGATACCATAAGAACTTTTGCGCTAACACTTGTACTTAAAAGAAGTACTAAAAGAAAAAGACTTTTCATATCTCTCCTAATCATCAAAGCTAATATTTGCCTTTGATTTTTTCATTCTCTGAGCAAGCTCATTACCAGTTCTAAAAATTAAGTGCACCGGTGTATTCACAAGACCAAATCCATTTCTTATAGCATTTTGTAAGTATCTTCTATAGTGATCAGGAATCCCCTGAGACTTATTAGAGAATAAAAGAAATGTCGGAGGATTTGGCTTAATCATTGAAGTATACTTAACTTTAAATCTCTTGGCCCCGCCAACTTTAGCAATAACTGGATTTCTTTCTACTAAGTCAAATACGAATCTATTTAACTGACCAGTAGGAATATTCTTGTTACGAACTAAAATGGTTTTCTTAAGAGCATTCTTAAGCCCTTTAATACCTTTATTATACTTTGCAGAGATAGTTATAATATCGCAAAAGCTCAACCAAGGAACGTCGATACGTAATTTTTCAATCCATGCTTTCTTTGCACGCTCATCAGGAAGTTCATTCTTTAAAAGATCAAACTTATTAAGAGCAACAATTACTGACTTCCCTTTTTCAAGGGCGATATCAATTAAACGTCTATCTTGATGACCAATTCCGTTAGTAGCATCAATCATTACAACAATAACGTCTGATTCAGTAATACTTCTTAAAGATCTATAAACAGACTGAGACTCAATGAAGCCATTAACTGTTTTCTGTCTTCTAATCCCAGCAGTATCTACGATATGAATAGAGCGCCAAAAGTTACTACTTTCTGACTCGTTAGCAACCTCTGATACAGAGTCATCTAACTCTTCTTCGTCATCAGATTCACTAAACACTTGTTCATAATTCTTTTCTAATGAAGTAAGCTCTTGCTCTTCGATACTCTCATTCATTAACTCTGTTAATTCATAGTCAACTTCAAAGTGCTCCATTCCCGCATTCTTATCATCATCTTCTTCAATCGCGTAAGCATCGACCATGGCCTGGTAAACTTCTGGATTATTACTTCTGAACTCTTCGTACTGACTAAAGAGAAGTCCATCATTACCTGAGAAACCTTGATCTTCTTCTAAAATCTTAGCATCTTGACCAAAGTAAATATCAAAGAAACCTTCGATTGGGTCTACAGTAGTTCCTGCAATATCAGAAACAAGTGCTCTTTCGGCCCCTACTAGTAGATTTAAAAGAGTCGACTTTCCTGCGTTTGGTGCCCCAATTAGAGCAATCTTAGAAACAACTTGCTCTCTAGGAGTCACCCCTTTAGAGAGTTCAGGTGCATTTTTAAGCGACCCCTTAGTTGATCCTTTTGAAAAGTCATCAGAGATTTGTTGTAACTTTTCTCTAAGGTCTATTACACCTCTACCGTGGGTAGAACTTGTTAAGAACATTTCGTCCGAATTAATTCCTAGAGAGTAGAATTCTGCTTCCTCTCCCCATTGCTTATCAGAGTCAAACTTATTTACAACAACCCAAAAAGGTTTCTTTGTTGTTCTAATATAATCTGCAATCGTTCTATCAAAAGGTAGGACTCCTTCACGGACATCTACTACAAAGAGAACTAAGTCGGACTCTTGGATTGCAATTTGTGCATGATCTGTCATTATATTGAAGAACTTATTTGCATTCTTCTCATCATCATTCTTCCCTCTTTCATCTATTTTCTCAGGGTAGAATCCACCTGTATCAACGAGAATGATATCGGCAGGATCAACATTTGGCAGTTCATCAAATGTTGTAATCCCGTAGTGACGATCTCTTGTTACACCGGGCTGGTCGTGGGTAATTGCTTTATGTTGTTTTTGCATTAATCGGTTAAAGAGAGAACTCTTCCCAACATTTGGTCTACCAATTAATGAAACAACCATTGATCTGTTTTTCATAATTATTTCCTATTTGCTTCGCCAAACTCTGTTAGAATCTTTTGCTCTTGGAAGACCAATTTCTTCAAGTACAAAATTATTTTTAAACCATTTTGGAGACACTTTTACGTGTAGGTTTAAGTGAACTTGTCCACCAACCATAGCTTCAATTTTCTTTCTTGAGCGAGTTCCAATTTCTTTAATCATTCCACCCTTAGTTCCAACAACAATTGCTCTTTGCGAAGGACGATTAACTAGAATAGAGGCCGAGATATGAGACTTAATTTTCTCTTTATCCATTGGCTCACCTTTTTTAGGTCTCATGTCTTTGTACTCATCAACAACAACAGCAATTTCGTATGGAAGCTCATCATTTAAAAGTTCAAAGGCCTGCTCTCTAATATATTCAGTTGCAAAGAATCTTTCATTCTTATTAGATACTGAACCGTCATCATAGTAGTGAGGTCCAGGAATAGCGGCATCAACTAGCGAACCTGTTAAATTATGCATATTCGTTCCATCTTTTGTCGAAACAACTATCGCACGCTCAATGGCCGGCATAATTTCCATCATTTTATCTAAGGCCATAGAAAGCGGTAATTCTTTATAATTTTCAACTCTGTCGCACTTAGTGAAGATGATCCACGTCTTTTGGAAGTTTTCAGTTTCCATATTCTCAATAAAGTCTTGTAACTGACCTATTACTGGACGAGTAAGATCGATCAATAAAAGGTTAAGATCAGCACCTTCAAGTCCAGACCTTGCTTGATCATTTAATCTCTTATTAAGTTCCTGATTTGTCTTATGCAGACCCGGAGTATCAACAAGAACGATCTCAGTTCTATCAACTGCAAAAACACAGTGAAACTTATTTCTTGTTGTTTGAGCTTTGCTTGTAACAACAGATAGATCTACACCAAGAAGATAATTAATTAGAGAACTCTTTCCAACGTTTGGAGCACCAAGTACAGCTACCATAATCGACTTATTATCTGGGTGTTGATGTTCAATAAGCATAAAATCTCCTTTAGATTAATTTATTTATTTTCTTTTTCTAATTTCTTTAAAACTTTTGCTGCAAGCTCTCTTTCACCTTTTTTCTTAGAAGAGAAAGTTCCGCTGTCACAGATTTCATTATTAATACTCAATTCAATCTCAAATAAATTACCCGTCACTTCTACCGATTTATAACTAGGCAATGTCTTAAATAGCGCCATAGTCAACTCTTGCAGACGAGTCTTTGAATCAAACTGAATAATATTATCTACATTAAAAAACTGGGTTCCACTCTTTTGCTCAAAGAGATCAATAATGGTCACAAGGACTTCTTTAACTGACTCTAGAGAAGAGTCTTTATAAATCGCCCCTAATAAGGCCTCAAATACATCGGCCATAACCGAGTCTCTCTTATTGCCTTCATTAGACAACTCGCCCTTTCCAACAAGTATGACAGACTCAAGATTAATGGAGCTCGCTAGCTTTACTAATGATTGCTCATTAACTAGTGAGGCCCTAAACTTCGATAAACGCCCTTCAGAAAGAGTTGGATACTTCTGCTGAAGCATCTCGGTGATGATGAGACCTAAAACACTATCTCCAAGAAACTCTAATGTTTCATAGGACTTAGAGGAGTCACCTAAAACTTCGTGTCCAAAAGAAGAATGCCCGATTGCTTGAAAGAGCAAATCATTAGAGTTGAATTTATAATTGATTGTTTTAAGAAGAGTAAGAATTTGGGGAGTTTGCTCTAATAGCGCAGTTAAGTGACTAAAATCACTAATTACTGAATCAATATTTGTATGCATAAATGCTGCAGACAAAGTCTCATTGCTATTAAAGGTCATCGTTTTCTCACTCATATTCGAATTTTATAATTCTTTGTAACAATAATTCGCTTTGGATACAAGTCTTTTGAAAAAAGTATCGGGATATAAATGCATGTTTTTTCTGCATTTATACCCCCAAACTTTTTTAGTTTATCTATATGGCGTGTGTGGGTGCCAAGTAAGATATTTCTTAGTTACTCATCATGTCTTTTACACATTGGGCCTGGTAGTAAGTATTGCTTGTAGTTGCTACACATGAAGCAACAACATCAGCTGGAACATTTCCTTTACCAGCGTAAGCTACACAGTCTTTAGCATAAGTTGCATTTTGAATATTTGTACATTCCTTAACCTGAAATTCGTTTGCAGAAAACTCTCCTGCGGCCTTAACGCATTCTTTGGCATAGAAAGTGTTTGAAATTTTAGTACAGTTAAGTATCACAGGAGCGGCAATTTCAAATTGTCTTGCATATGCGGCACAATCTCTAGAGTAAGAAGAGTTTTGAATATTTCCGCACGCTCTAACTGAATCAGCTAGGTTAAAATATGGAGGAAGAGGATTTAATTGGTCTTGCAAATCTCTAATCTCAAGTCTTAACTCAGCGATTTTGTCATTCTTTCTATCAATCGTATTTTCTAAACGTGTAATTGTTTGATTATTTTGTGAGATCGTTTCATTTGCCTCTTCTAATTGACGCCTCAATCTTCTGCTATTTCCACCACCATCGTTATTTCTTCTGCAACTAGATAGGCTATCTTGTAGAGACGAAACTGTCTGATTAAGAATCGAATTATCTTGCTTCAGATTTCTAACTGTTTCTCTACAATTTCTTAGTCTGTCTCCATTAAAGTTAACATCGACATTAAGTCTGTCTGCTACTGCCGAGCTAGATACTGCGAGTATAGATAGTGCTAATAAAGACTTCTTCATATAATTCTCCGGTTGATTACTAAGTAAAAATTAATTGAGACAACTTATAACACAAAGCGTCACCACGATAAGACTATTTGAAAAAAATACATTAATAATATTGAACTAAGTAAAAATAAGATGTTACAAAGTAGACATTCAATATTCTGCGAAGTTAAAATAAAAAGTACACACTACCTAGGTAAATAGAATGGATATGGAAATTAATTCAACAAGATCGTACAAGAATGTTGACCTTTATAAGTTACAAACGGATTTCTTTTCGAAGTTGAAAAGTAAGGGTCGAAGCTCAAACACACTTAAGAACTATAAAACTGACCTTGACTGTTTTAATCATTATATCAAAACACATAATATCAAGCTTGATATTGCGAACTTCTCAATTGACCAAGTTCAACTATATGGACAGTTTTTAGAAACTAAGTACACTTCAGATAATTCGAGAAGAAGAAGAGTTCAGGCCCTAAGAATATTCTTTGATTATCTTGTCGAGATCAACTTATACGAATCAAACCCTGTAAGAAAACTTCCAACTTCGCCTAAGTTTTTAGATATACCAAGACCTACCCCTTTCATAGATGTCAAAACTCTATGGGTTAACTTACTTGAAGAAGCTGACTCAAAAAACGAGATGCTTTCATTAATTGCTAAAAGAAATCAAGTCGTGATGCTATTAATATTTGGCTCTGGCTTAAAAGTTTCAGACTTATGTAAAATAAAAGTTTCGCAAATATTTTTAGATGCAGATAACCCACGTGTACTAGTTCATCATGAAAAAAGAGACCCGTACACAATCCCTGTACCTGAAATTTTTAAAAAAGTTTACTACGACTATATTCTTAAACTCAGTGATATGAAAATAAAGTCTGGAGTGAATTTTGATGAGCTTCTATTTAATGCCAATCCATATAGAATTCTATCTGGAGGCCTTAGCCCTAGAGGAATAGAAATAGTTTTCGAAGAGTATAGAAAGAAGCTTCAAATCGTACTTACACCAAAATCTTTACGTCAGGCCTGTATTTTTAAATGGCTTAGTGCTGGAGAGAATGAAAATACAATAAAAGAATGGATGGGAGTGGCGCCGACGTATAGCTTAAAACTCTATAAGGCACACATGGAGCAATATCTCTATCACGACAGATTCTTAACAGAACTTTATAGTAATTACTTGTCAAAGAATTAAAGCTTCGGCTTTATTGGTGCTGGTCTCTTACCTACCGGCACTCCTAGATCGTGGTCCATATGCCATCTATCGATCGCAAGTTCATCTGACTCAATTCTATAGAACTCAAGATCTTTATCGATTGTATCAAGTCTATAAATAAGCTCTTTTTGAAGATAGATTTGATCTTTCTTAGAAAGCTGAAGCTCCTCGAGAGCATTTTGTTTTTTCTTTCTAATTTCCATAATCTGTTTGTCATACTCTGCAGCAACTTTTATTTTCTGTTGATCATATGACCAAACGAAGTGATTCACTTTGTTGAGTTGGTTAAAGAATGATTTCTTTCTATTAAGTAATACTCTTCTGTAAATTGATGCCTCTCTCACTCTTTCTGCCAAGCGATATGAACGAATAACTAATACTGTTCCTCGTCTAAAATATTCTTTATCTCCCCAGCAAGGGATAAGATCTTTAACGTAGGCCACAAAATACTTAGGCTCAATACTTCTTACATGAGCAACGCATTTGTCACGATCTTGCATCGAGGCAATATTAAACTCTATTTCGTCTCCTGCCCTAAAGAATTTTAAGTTTCTATTTTCTGAAGTAACTTTGATAATATTTGAGGACTGATCACGATCTGTAACTCTAGCTGAAAACTTAGAATAATCTCTTTTCTCATCATAGAATGAGTCCTCTTCACTAGTCTTTTCTAAGTTAGAAATATCTTCTTGTAACTCTTTGGCCAACTCTTTAGAGAATTTAGAGTAATCGACACCGTCTTCACTATTAATCGCCAAGGCGTTCCAAGTGAAGAGAATAGAAGTTATAAATAGAAACCACAGTATAAAAGATTTCATTCTTCTATTATGACCCATCTGCCCAAAAAGGTCTTCCCTAGGAAGAGAGTTCCTAACCCTACTAAAATATAAGAGAAATGATTATTTACTAGTGATAGAAAGACAGTTAAGCTGTAGCAAATTAATTTTTTAGGAGTAAATAATGGAAATATTTTTAGATACAGGAATGGTAGACGAGATCCGTGAAGCAGCGAAATGGGGAGTTATCGATGGTGTAACAACTAACCCAAGCCTTATCGCTAAGACGGGAAGAACTCAAGAAGACGTTATCAAAGAAATCTGTGACATCGTTGATGGACCAATCTCTGCTGAAGTTATCGCTACAGATACAGAAGGAATGATAAAAGAAGGTGCAGAACTTGCAAAAATTCATAAGAACGTAGTTATTAAATTACCATTAACTGAAGATGGAATTGCTGCTTGTAAGTGGTTTTCTGACAATGGAATAAAGACAAATGTCACACTATGTTTCTCGGTTAATCAGGCGTTCTTGGCCGCTAAGAATGGTGCCACATATATTTCTCCATTTATCGGAAGACTAGATGATATTGGACATAGTGGAATGGATTTAATTGAGGAAATTAGAACAGTATATGACAACTACGGATTTACAACAAAAATCCTTGCTGCATCTATTAGACATTCTTCCCATGTGAGAGAGGCCCTACTAGTTGGAGCAGATGTTGGAACAATGCCAATTAATGTAGTCAAAGGTCTTTTTAAACACCCACTTACAGCAAATGGTCTAGAACAATTTCTTGCAGACCATGCTAAAGCAAATAGCTAAAACCATAGTATTTATCGTGTTTTTTACCAAGGGGGAACTTTTAGTTCCTCCTTTTTTTTAATAAATTTCCTTAATTCCCTTATTCTATAACCGACAAGTTTATATTAGGTGTCTCACCTACTTCTCTTAAGGATTGAGGGTTATTTAATGTATATCATAATTGCTATCTTATTCTCTTGTTTACTATTTGGCTGTAAGCCTAAGACGGTTGAGAACGTTACTCAAGGAGCGAACGCTCCACTAGATCTAATTAATGATATTCCTATTAAATGGTCTGATTCAAAGCTACCTCTCACTATTAATATTTCTTCTGATTTTGTATTTAATCCTTCCGATATTTCAGGAGGATTAAACCCAGTAGAGCAGATGCAAAAAGTTTGGGATGACGCTGTCACAGGGAAAGTATTATTTAACTACCCTGTTCCAAGGGCGGCCTCAAAAGGTCTCGATGCACTATCAACTTATAGAGACTCTGTAATTGGAGTCTATATGTCTGATGATTGGTTCTCAAATGTAAGTTCATCGGCCCTCGCTATCACTCAGTTCTATGCCTTTAAGCAATCCGCGTCCTGGGGCGATTACTATGAGCTAACTCACGCTGATATCATTGTTAATAATAGAGACTTTGACTTTAGCTACAATGCTTCTTCAACTTCAAACTACGATATGCCCTCAGTTCTCCTACATGAATTTGGTCACCTACTAGGACTTGGTCATCAATTTGATTACACAGTAGCAGCGGTGATGCAGCCTTATATGAGTATTTGGCAATCTAATAGATCTCTTTTTACAAATGACTCACAAAGAATTCAAGATAATTACTCCAGTTCAAAGCCAGCGCTAACCGCTTCGGGACTTGTATTAGGAAGTAGTGTTAAAAGAAGTTCAATTCCTGATGGAACTGAATATCATGGCGTAATAGAACTATACGCTAGTGGTGAATGTAGACACTATAAGAATGGAAAACTAATTAAGAGTCATTTTTAATTTTTTCAAGAACTTCGTCTTCAATTTTTCTGATATCTGTATCCTTTACCACAGACCTATTTAGAATAATTTGTCTAAACTTTTGCTCAACTTTTCGTAAAGAGCGAACGTACTTTTTGCATTTTGCACAAAGCATGAGATGCATTCGGTAGTTTAGCTTATCGATACCTGTAAGCTCTTCTTCGCTACAAGAAATTTTGGAAATTTGCTTACATGAAAACATTTTCAATTTCAAAACTCCCTCCTCCCTTAAGCATTGCTCTTTCTTTCGACACATTCTCTAAGACGACTTTTTGCCCTGTATAAGAGCTGTCTTAGATTAGTGGTAGTTATGTCTAATATGTTACAAATTTCTTCGCTCTCATCTTCCTCGACCACCTTGAGCTGAAAAACGGCCTTTTGCAGCTCCGGCAGTTCATCCAAACAAAGAGAAATAATATCAAGTCCTTGGGAAGAATCAAGAAACCTCTCAGGATCTCCCGGAAGTCCCTCTTTCCAGTGACCATTATCTTGAAATTTAGACTCCATGATCTCATCGATTGGATCAGATTGAGAGTACTTCAAGTTAGATCGTCTAAGTTCACTAACTTTATTATAGAAAATCCCAAAGAGAAAAGTTCTGATATGGCTTCTACCTTCAAAACGATGAACGACATCAAAGAAAGTCATCCAAGTCGAATGGGCCACGTCATGGGCCTGTTCATTTGAAAGCCCTTGACCTAGAGCTGCTTTATAAAGATGCTCGGTATAAGCTCTTACAATTGCATCTCTGGCGCTGTCTTCACCATTTTTGATCGACTCGAGAAATTCAATAGAGCTAAAGTTTGTTTTCATTTTTAAAATCATACTTTAATACTAGACAAATTTCTACTAGATACTAATTAAACTTTCTTTGGCCTTAATAATTTTGTAACATAAGCTTAAAAGAACTCACTAATTGAAAAAAGGACGATATATGACTGATAGCAATAACTGTTGTGCTCCAAATAGTGCGCAAACAAAAGAGGAAGTAAAAGAGTACTACGGAAAAACATTGCAACAAAGTAGTGACTTAAAAACGAACGCCTGTTGCACAGGAGATATATACCCACAGTATGTTAAGGATGCCATGAAGTTAATTCATGACGAAGTTATGCAAAAGTATTACGGCTGTGGCCTTACCATTCCTCATTCTTTAAAAGGAAAGCGAGTTCTAGACTTAGGAAGTGGAGCAGGAAGAGACTGTTACCTACTCTCCTACCTAGTTGGAGAAGAAGGCGAAGTCATAGGTGTTGATATGACAGACGAACAGCTAGAAGTGGCAAATAGACATATTGACTATCACACCAAGAAGTTTGGTTATAATAAACCAAATACTCGCTTTATCAAAGGAGACATAGAAAAGCTTCATGAGCTTGATTTAGAAGATAATTACTTTGACGTAATTATTTCTAACTGCGTAATTAACCTAGCAACAGATAAAAATGCTGTTCTTAAAGAAGTGTACCGTATTTTAAGACCAGGTGGAGAGATGTACTTCTCAGATGTATATAGTGATAGAAGAATTCCAGCTGAACTTGTTAAGGACCCTGTCCTCTATGGTGAGTGCTTAAGTGGTGCTCTCTACTGGAATGATTTTCTTCAAATGTCTAAGAACAATGGTTTTCTTGACCCAAGAAATGTTGAAGCAGAAGTAATCACGATTGAAAATGAACAACTTCAAAAGAAAGTAGGACAAATAAAGTTCTACTCTGTTACCTATAGACTTTTTAAAATTGACCAGCTTGAAGCGGACTGTGAAGACTATGGTCAAGCTGTCACATATAAAGGAACAATAAGCGAGTGTCCTGAAGAATTCAGACTTGATGAACACCACGTAATGAAAAAAGGTGTTTCCTTTAGAGTCTGTGGTAACTCATTTCTAATGCTCCAAGAATCTAGATTTAAAGATCACTTCGAATTTAGTGGTGATATGAAAGAACATCTAGGAATTTTTGAAGGCTGTGGTGGTTCAATGCCATTTGATGAATCTTCAAGTAAAGCTAGTTGTTGTTAAGATGAGAATACTACTACTCTTTCTCTACTCATTTAGTCTATACGCCTTTGATCACAATCATACAGATTTTCAAAATCTATTAGATAAGAATTTAAAAGTTGAAAAGAAACAAGCACTAATCAATTATCGTGCGATAAAGAAGTCTCCTCTGTTACTTGAAGCCTATTTAAAGAAGCTAAGTTCAGTAACAACGTCTCAATACGATTCATGGAATAGAGAGCAACGCTTGGCCTTTTTAATAAATGCCTACAATGCCTTTACTATTGAGCTTATTATTCGAAACTACCCCGTAAAGAGCATTAGAGATATTGGAACATTTTTTCAAAGCCCTTGGAATAAAACTTTCTTCACCCTCTTAGATAAAAAGAGAAGTCTTGACTGGCTCGAACATAAGAAAATTCGCAAAGACTTCAAGGAGCCAAGGATTCATTTTGCTGTTGTTTGCGCAAGTATGAGCTGTCCAAACCTACAAACTAAGGTCTTTGTTGCAAAGAACCTAGAAAAGCAACTAGAGTCTGCAGCGATCTACTTTATTAATGATCAAAAGAAAAATACCGTCATAGGTAAGAAACTCTATCTTTCAAAAATCTTTAAATGGTATGGGTCTGACTTTCAGGATATGCGCCTCTTTATAAAGAGAAGACTTTCTGAAGATGTAAAAACAGAAGAAATAGAATGGTTAGATTATGATTGGAGTTTAAACGAATGGAAATAGGAACACCTAGGAAATGGGAAGACCTTAAGCAAACGGCCAAGGGAGAGCAAAGAGCACATGTCCCCTTTAGCGGACTTAAAACCCTCTGGTTTAATACAGGAACTCTCTGTAATTTAAGTTGTGAAAACTGCTATATTGAATCTAGCCCTACCAATGATCGTTTGAGCTATCTTAGTGTTGAGGATGTAAATCAGTATCTCAACGAAATTAAAACCAATAAATGGAAGCTAGACAGTATTGGCTTTACAGGTGGAGAGCCTTTTCTAAATCCTAATATTATCTCTATTTTAAATAATACACTAGAGCTTGATGTTCCAGTTCTTGTGCTTACCAATGCCTACAATGTCATCAAGCGCTGGGAGAGACCATTGCTAGAAATGAATAGCAAATTTGGTGAGAAACTTAAAATGCGAGTCTCTCTAGATCACTACACAGAACATATTCATGAACAACAAAGAGGAGCTGGAACTTTTTTAAAGTCTCTAGCCTCACTTAAGTGGCTCTATGATAACGGCTTTAATATCAGCATTGCTGGTCGCTCACTAATCGATGAAACACCACAGCTCGCAGCAAATGGATATCAGGAGCTAATGAGAAAGCATCAAATAGATATCGAACTTGACTCAAGTAACTTGGTCATCTTTCCAGAGATGAAAGAAGATGAAGATGTTCCAGAAATTTCAGTTGGCTGCTGGGATATTCTAAAAGTTAAACCGGAATCTCAAATGTGCTCTTCTGAAAGAATGATTGTAAAAAGAAAAGGGCAGGCCACACCTAGCGTTCTCTCCTGCACACTTCTTGCATATGATGAAGCATTTGAAATGGGAAAAACACTTAAAGACTCTTTTAAAAATATACACCTCAAACACCCCTTTTGTTCTAAGTTCTGCGTTCTTGGTGGAGCGAGTTGCTCAGGTAATTAAAACTTACTCATTAGAAGTGAGAAATTGTAAGTGTACGAAATAAAGAAGCTCCTATAGCATTAGATATACATTGAATTTCAAGGAGGAAACTATGTTAACTAAAGCTACTGCTGTAATAGCATTCACGGGACTACTTTCACTTTCATCTTTCGCTTCAGAAAAATCTATCTGTGGTGCAACAGATGATAGAGTTCCATCAAATAATCCAAAAGTCGCAAGAGCACTTGATTCTAGAACGGGAACAGGTGGTTGTACTGTAACAATGATAGGTAGAACATGTGCCATCTCTGCAGGACACTGTAAATCAGTACTTAAAATTGCAGAATTTAATACTCCAATGTCAGACTCACGAGGAAGAATTCAACATCCTGGCGAAGAAGATGTTTATGAGATTGATCAAGATTCTATCGTATATAAGAATGGTGGAATTGGTAATGACTATGCAGTAATGAAAGTTCTACCGAACAAGAAAACTGGAGCTTATGCCGGTGACGTTCAAGGTAGTTATAATGTTTCTTTTGAAAAGCCAAATGTTGGAGACATAATTAGAATTACTGGTTATGGCCTGGATAGAAATGATAGAGTAAGAAATCTTGCTCAACAAACTCACACTGGAGAAATCACAGTAGCGGGTAGCAGATCTAATGCATCTCAAATGAATCATATTGCAGACACAATGGGTGGAAACTCAGGTTCTTCAATCATCAATGAAATAACTGGAGAAGTTGTTGCTATCCATACTCATGGTGGGTGTTCGTCTAGAGGGGGTTCAAACTCTTCTACTCTAATTTCTGCTCATCAAGTTTATATGGACGCTATTACAGCTTGTCTAGCAACTGAGCCTCAATAGAAGTTCAACTTACCGGTCTTTCGAGACCGGTTTAAATACTCAATTCTAATTGATCTAATATTTTTCTCGTTCTTGGCGAATCAAACTTCTTCTCAACTAAATCAAGAATTTCATCCATAAAGAATGACTTACCCGATTCTTCTTTTTTCAACATTTCTATCGCTATATTTTCCGCAATCCTAAAGATGACAACGATCTTATTTAAGCCTACACCAATATTTTTACTAAAACCAATTCCTGACTTCATCCCATGATGCTCAAGAATTAGCAGATCAACATTGATTGGCCTAGCTTCATAATTTGCAAGTAATTCAAATGCTAAGAGTGCGTGATTTTCAAGAATTTCTGCATCCATTTCATCGAACTTACTCTTATCATATTCATCATCAGTCGAAATAAGGCCCATCTTTGTATCAGTTAAAGCAATATCAGCAAATAAAGAAATAAATGAGTAGAGTTCAAAGTGACGATCCATGGACCAGTCTTCTTTTTTTAAAATATCCATTCCTAGAATCATTTGAAGTGCTACTTTTTTATAGTATAGAGAATCTTTTGAGCTCAAAATACTTTGCAATAATTCAGCTTCTGAGCTTGAGCTAGCCTCCTGTTCTAATCTATTAAATAAACTGGTATTTAATTCTTCAATAAGTTGGATAGAGCAAGGAGTATAGCCACTTTCTAGAAATAAGCTCCTAGAGAGTTCTAAACCATTTTTCATAGCGTCTAACGAGTCATTAACACCTATTTCATAACATAAGGAATTTGATAGCATATTGTAGAGTTCATCTTTATCAGTGGACTTTACATAGAGATCAACCATCCCCTTTTCGCTATAGCTTGTTAGATCAGATAGTTCAATTATATCATTCTTGGCATATCGAAGGATAAACTTGCTCTGCCCTTGCTTTTGCAGGCGAATAAAAATATCCACGCTCGCCTTCTCCATACTATAAAAGAAGTTAAGAGGAATTTTTTCAAAGCTTCTTCCTAAATTTAAAAAAGAATTTATATATTCATCAATCTTAGAAATTTCAATATAATCAATTTCACTATTAGCTTGTTCATTTGGACACAGGATAATTTTCTTTTCTACATTTTCTAAGTCACTAATCTCAGAGAGTAGCGCCATTGAATTAGTATCCGTCAAAATAATATCTGGCCTCCCGATATTTTCAATAGATGATCTAAGTCCCACTAGACTTGAGTCCATAATATATTTAACTCCAGGGTTTTGACTAATTTCAGTAAGAGCGAGATGGTCAACTTTTGGTTTCATGATAAATGTAAAAACTTTTTTCATCAGATAACATTCCTTCTCTACTTTTAATTACCAATTCACTTCATATCTATCGGCTTGAATACTAACAATCTAAGTTAAGTTTTCTTAAGGTTAAATATAATTTCTTTTACAAAAGCTTTACAAAACCTGGCCTGTGAAAATGAGAATAAGATGATTTGATAAACACTAAACGAACCATAGGAGAGAGAGATGAAATTTTTAGTTCTATTTTTACTAAGCCTAACAACTTTAGCTGGCGAGTATAAAATTATTTGTGAGTCTAATGGCTTTGCTGCAGACTCAGTAAAGCAGGCCATTGAAGCGTGTGCTCAGCACTCTTCAAGACGAAGAGAAGCATGCTCTAGAGATGTTGAGTGTACAACCTATAAGACCCATTGTGAGTCTTCAGCTCACGCAGGAGATGATGTACTGAGTGCAATAAATAATTGCTCTCAGTATGCTAGAACAACACGTAAAGTTTGTGCTCAAAGAGTTACTTGTTTCTAATTTGGAAATAAAAAAGGCCTCATTAAACGAGGCCTTTAAGCTTTCAATTATTGTATAATTATTAATTACTTCTTAGATGCGTTGTAAATTGCTTTGAATGATTCAAAGTCAGTTGCAGCGATCTCAGCAAGCATTTTTCTATTTAGAGTAGAACCTGTTTTTTTAAGGTTACCCATAAATTTAGAGTATGAACCATCAAGTTGTTTTGCCGCAGCAGAAATTCTTGTAATCCATAGTCTTCTCATATCTCTCTTAAGTAGTTTTCTACCGATGTATGAGTAGTGTAATGCTCTCTTAACAGTATCAGCTGTTAATTTGTACTTAGTTCTTCTTGAAAAGTGAAAACCTTTAGCAAGCTTAGCGATTTTGTTTCTTCTTCTTCTGGCCTTAAAGCCTCTTCTTACTCTAGACATAAAATCTCCTTAACGAAATCTTGGGGGCAGTTGCTCTTTTAATTTCCCAAGCCTCAGTTTCAAAATGCTTAATTAATTAAGCGTACGGTAACATTGTTTTAACACGACCTAAATCGGCTTTATCAACGTAGTCAGTTTTTAGTGCTCTTTTCTTAGCACTGTTTGGCTTTTTCTCAAGAATGTGTCTTAAGTTAGCTCTCTTTCTCTTAAATTTTCCATTACCAACAGCTTTAAATCTCTTTGCAGCCGCTCTTCTGGTCTTCATCTTAGGCATCGCTAAATCTCCTCTGATTTCACCTAGACCCATTAGGTCTGTATCAAACTAAATAATTGAAGCAGCAATTTATAACAAATTAAAAATAGAAAGTAAAAGGCTAAATGAAGTATTTTGAAGAAATAATAGGGACTTAACGCAGAGTTAAGTCCCATAAACTACTGATTATTCGTCTTGATCGTCAGACTTAACATCGTTATCGTCGGCAGTCTTGCTATCCTCTACATGAAGGAAAGAGATTTGCTTCGGCTTCTTATTTGGAGCAACGATAGTTATAATTCTATTTCCCATCATTTTCGGATTAGATTCAATAGCTGAACCTAGTTTCTCAACAGTGCTAAGTATATCTCTAAACTTGGCCATACCGAGATCTTTGTATGCCATTTCACGACCACGAAATTGCATTACCATCTTTATTTTATCACCTTGATCAATGAACTTCTCAGCTCTCTTAAGCTTAGTTTCAAGGTCATGCTTTTCAATATTTGGTCTAAATTGGATTTCTTTTAGAGAAACCTGTGCCTGCTTTTTCTTGGCCTCATTGGCCTTCTTTTGCTGGTCATATTTAAACTTACCAAAATCAATTACTTTAACTACTGGTGGTTTCGCCGTAGGAGATACTTCAACTAGATCAAGACCTAGTTCATCAGCGATTTCTCTCGCCTTATCAAGTTTAACAATACCGTAAGCAGTACCATCGTCTCCAATTAGTCTACACTCGGGGATACGAATTTGATCATTTATACGTGGACCAACTTCTTTAGTTCTACCGCCGCGACGCTTATCTTTAATAAATCACCTCCAGATGAATTCTATAAAAAACTTTGAGCTATGAATTATCATGCTCTTACATATTATTAAAGTGTAATTTATTCCAATTTTCACCTATTTTCCAGAATTAATCAACTATTCCCAGAACTGAAGCACTGCGCCACGGTCAAAATTGAAATTTATCTTAACTCTCCATGTCTCAACAAAGTAATTTTGCTCTCGAATGGCCCTTTCTTTACTAAAAAGTGTATCCAAGTTTAAATCACTAACCTCTTCAAAAGAGTGTACCTCACTACTATCAAGATCTTTGAATGATAATCCAAAGTCCTCTAGTAAGTCTTCTGAACAAAAACCAACGACCTCGACGCCAATCCAAAAAGGGGTCTGCGAAAAGTCACTATGGTCTGAGGGAACAAAGAAGTATAAAAACTTAGAAGCATTAGACTTCATCAGTTTAGGATTATTCTCTATAAAGTTATTAATTAAATTATAATCTTCTTCAAAATTAAAATTTGAAAAATCAACTTGCTTATAAAGAAGTCTGCTATTACCGCAAGTCTCTTTCATTTAGATTCCTCATATGGTTCGATGTGAATGAGGATATCTATTTCATCAGCAAAATCAACTAAGAGCTCTCTCATCTTTGCCTCAACTTTCTTACCTACGAGATGGGCCTGTACAAGTGATAAACTAGGCTCTAAGTGTAAGTGAAAATCGACCTGCATAAAGTTCGAATTTCCCCTGGCCCTAAAGTTATGAATATCATAAACGTGTTGAATATTTTCTACAGACTTGATTAAACCTTCTTCAATTAAAGGTGAAGCATCCAACATTTCAGGAACATTGGACTTAAAAATTTTAAACGCTAAATAGAATAAGTAAAGGCAGATAACACCACCAAAGATAATATCCGGCCACATAAATCCATAGTAAGAAAGAATGATAGAAATCAGAACTCCACCACTAATAATAAAGTCGCCATAGGTATGACTAGCATCTGCAATTAATAATGAAGAATTAAGCTCCTGCCCTTTCTTTCCTTCGTACCAAGAAACAAAGTAGCTCACACACATTGAGAAGATAATACTTGCCACTGGGATAAATCCAAAGCGCGCATGACTGGAACCCTTAAGGCTCATTTCACTCCAGTCCATTGCAACTTGAATGGCCGAGTAAGTTAGAGTTAAGCCTATAATAATACTTCCTAGAGTTTCATACTTATGATGTCCATAGTTGTGATCATCATCAGCAGGTCTAGCGGCAAGAGTAATAGAAATAAGTGCCAAGATATTGGCCCCACCATCAAAGAATGATTCAATCCCAGAGGATTTAAGGGAGAGATAACCAAATTGAATACCAGCAACGAATTTTAAAATCGCAACAAGCCAATTAAGGAACATTGTTATAATTAAAACTTTGCGAATCTCTTTTTTTCTATTAATCAGCTGATTATTCACACACTGGCCCGTAAGTTGAACTTTCTAAGCTCTAATAGGAGATTTTCAAAGTTTAATATATTTTCATTAAGCATATCTAAGTTAACAACCTTTATAGAGCCCGCATTATTTTCAACAATCCCTTCATGCTGAAAATATTTAAAACTAGACTTAGTAAGTGGCTCTGAGTTTGACTCAGGAAACTTTACAACAATTGCCAGCTTCGCTTCTTCTAAATGAGTTGCTTTAAATGCTTTTACATAGTCATCATTTTTGAATCCGACTTCTGGAAATTGAGCATTCAGATTCTTCAATGCAACGGCACTCGTATAATAGGCTTCAATAATGTAATTAAATGATCGAGAGAAAACACTTAGACTAGAAGCAATTAGATAAAGTTCTTTATGTGATAACTCTAAACACTCTTCTAAGTTCTTTATATCTCTTTTTATAATGGTCGAGATCATAAAGAATGTCTTCTCTAAGAAGTCTTTAACTGTCGGTAAATAGAACTCGTGTTTTAATAATTTTCTATGATCGATAAAGAGTTTCTTTAAGTCAGAAACGTCTTCAATTTTCCCACTGAATAAATTAATCCATGCGTAGTTAATAACCCAAGGGATTAGAAAGTGGTGCAATATTGTATTTTTAAAGTAGAGCAACTCCTGGCGTTTATCTTCTTTAATCGTATAGAAAGTATGAGAGCGAGTCGATCTTCCAATAACGTCGATTTTCTTATTACCAATCATGATATCAAGAGCACGCCCAAGGCTATCTTCGAGTTCATCACCTTTCATAGAGTCGGTGTATGGAATTCCAAATTTTTCGCAAAAGTCGATAAGGACTTTCGCTTTGCCCATAATATCACTCCACTCTAGAGCTCCACCTGGTTCATCTAGTAGAACGAGTCCTAAAACAGAAGAAGGTGTCACACACATATTAGCGCCAACTGATCTAAAGCATTCAAAGGCAAGATTTTGAACGTCACCTTTTAGAGATTCTTCATCAGACTTTAAGGCCTTAATTGGATTTCCCAAATTAATATGAACAGAACCAAACTGATAACTAAAGAGTTTAAATAAACTAAGAAGCTGTCCTGAACTTTCCTTTTTCTTCTTCGCTCCGTGCAGCTCACTTGCGAGAGACTTTTGCTCAGGAACATATTCATGAACAATACTCACAGGAACAAACATTAAATCTTTCTTCTTCGCTTGCGGTAAATGGCTGTGGGCCTCTAGCAACATTTGATAGAGTCCATATTTTGGAGAAAGTAATTTTCCTGTACGAGAACGACCACCTTCAAAGAAAAACTCAATCGGTTTTTGCTCCATTAGTAGATAGTAAAGATAAGCTTCGAGAGTAAGTTTATAGAGAATATCATTTGCAAAAGATCTTCTAATGAAGAAACATCCTGACTTTCTAAATAATTTACCTATTGGAAAAATATTTAAGTTATTCCCACCAGCAACATATAGTGGGAAGCCGTACTTCTTATAAACCATATAATTAATGGCCACATAATCAGCGTGAGATTGATGATTAGGAACAAGAACAACAGATGTATCTTTTACCAACTGTCTAAAATCAACCCCATTTTCATTAAAGTTTACACTATCGTAGAGTTTAGGAATTGCGTTATCTAGAAGTTTTTGAAAACTATTAATATATGTTTTCGAAAACTCTGCCCTAATCTCTCTCAAATTCATCAAGGCCTTTTGCTTTTCGGCCTTAGAATCTTCTCTATTTTCAATTCTCTCTTTCAGCTTAGGATAAGAGAGAACGATTTTTTCCTGACTATTAAATAAACTCATTAAATTAAAACCTTAGTTCTTTCCATGTGGTTTAGATTCAGTCATTCCAGATGATGTCATCTCCATGAATAATGCAACTTCTTTCATGGCCTGAATATTATCAACACCTAGGTAAGTCATTCCAGATCTTAGACCACCTGTAAGTTCCATAATAACGTCCTCAGCTGGTCCTTTACAAGGAACAAGTGTATCTACACCTTCTGCGGCCATTCCCTTAGGAAGCTCTCCTCTCCAAGAAACTTGAGCGGCCTTAGACGCCATTCCTCTATATTGCTTCATCCCACCTTTTAACTCTCCAGGAGTCTCAAGAGTTGCGGCCAAAAGAGATCCGGCCATAATTGTTTGAGCACCAGCGCTTAGGGCCTTAACGATATCACCAGAAGTTTTAATTCCTCCATCAGCAATCACAGGCACACCATGCTTTACAGCTTCTTCAACACACATTGCGATTGCAGATAGCTGAGGAACTCCATGACCTGTTATAATTCGAGTCGTACACATAGAACCTGGACCAATTCCAACCTTTACAGCATCGGCACCAAGGTCAATCATTCTTTTAACACCATCACCAGTAGCAACATTACCAGCAATCACATCGATATGAGGCCATGTCTTTTTTACATACTCAAGAGTCTCTAACATCATAACTGAATCACCATGAGCAATATCAATTGTTAATATGTCGACGCCAAGATCAGCAAGAAGAGAGGCCCTCTTCTTTCCTTCTTCTTTCACTCCAATGGAAGCCGCTACTGGAGACTTTAGTCCATTGTCTGAAATATATTTTTGAATTAGTTTTACATCTTCTACTTGCTCTTCTGGTGTCATAAATCTATGGAGTATTCCCATCCCACCAAGCTTTGCCATCGCACAGGCCATCTCAACACCTGTAACAGTGTCCATATTTGCTGAAATAATTGGTATATCAATTGAGTGATTCTTAGTTGCTAAGGTCTTTAAACTTGGAATAGTTCTAGAGGCAATTTCCGAATGACGTGGAATCATAAGTACGTCATCAAAAGTTAGTCCTTTACTTCGTCTAAGAATTTGTTGTGCATTAAAAACGAGTTCCATCATGATCTCCAAAATATGAATTGTGTTGTGTAAGCTAAAAATACATTGGAATTGTTTGTATTACAATGATTGACAAAGAGCGCAAAAGGAATTTAATCCATTTAATTCTTTATAATTCAACAAAGAGTCGATAACTATGAGAGCGAATTTTGCGAAGCGCAAAGATCATATCTGAAAAAACCAAGTTCCCACTTGCGAGTGTAAAGCGAACCTCTTCACACTTACTCTTAAACTCTTGCGACAGGTCTCTCATAACAATTGGGTCCATTTTTTCAACACCAGTTAGGGACTGACAAGAGCTATAAAATAGCGAATGAGCTTCATTAAATAGTTCCGAAACTATTTGTAATTGCTCCTCGGTAATTTCATTATTTATAGAAAGAGTTGTCTTATAGGTTACAAACTTATTGATATAGTCTGCGATATTTTCAAATTCTCTCGAAGTATTTAATAACTTCAAACATTCTCTAGACTGATGAGCGTTTAAAGAATGTTCAATCAGGTCTTCAACGTAATCTACCATTTCACTATTTATTCTATCGGTGACATCTTCATATTTTTTAATACGCGCCAAGGCCTTTGGATGCCCTTCGAGAGTTTGAATATAATCACTCGAACTAGTAAACATACGATCTAAGATACTTTTTAACTTCTTAAGCTCTCTATTGGCCTGCCACAAGCTTGTTGCGGGAACCATTGATCTTGAGCCTCCAAAACTTATTAACTTTTGAGGTATTTTTACATTCGGAGTTTTAATATATTGATGAATACTATTTTCTAAAAATCTATAGAAGATCGTTGCGAATAGAGCATTTAAAATCTGAATTGATGTATAGAATACTGGAAGAACAAAAACTGTTCCCATCATATCTTCGAAGAAGTGTAAGTGTCTTCCATAATAACTAAGTAGTAACAAGTATAGCAGAACTGGTGCACCATTTAAGAGTATATTGAAAAGGGCCGTTCTAGAACCATCTATATTCCCCTGTAATGAATTAAGGTAGAGCTTAAAACTAGGCCCTAGATTAGCTCCCAGTAAAATCGCACAAGCAATTTCAACGGAAATACTATGAGTGTAGAAAAAGGCCATAAAAATTCCAACTAACAAGGCCGTACTGTTCAGAAGGTATGAAACTAAGGCACCTGCAATAAATGAAATAAGAAGATAGAGAAAGCCCGTATTCATTAGAAATTCAATATTTAGCAAATGGTCAGAAGAGAAGAAATTCACAGAAAGATTTAGACCTAAATAAAGCATTCCAATACTCAGAATAACTCTAGAAACAAGTCGTACAACCAGAGTTCTTATGAAGTAATGACCCATTGCCCCCGCAAATATAAACAAATATGACCAATTCCCTAAATCGAAAGTTAGCAACCAAGGAAAGAGACTTGCTCCAATATTTATTCCCATTATCAATATTGCAGAGTTTTTAAAATTAACAATTCCTGAATTTACTAGGCCGACGATCATATTTGTACATGAAGAAACACTAAGAACACTAGCGCCACTAATAAAGCCTATACCCAAGGAAGTTGTATTATTAATATCAGACTTGGCGTGAAGTCCGCGAATCATTTTTCCTGAAAGGGATTGCATCGAATGAACTAGAAAGTTAATGGCGAAAATGAAAAAACCAATACCACCAAGTAATGTCCAGTTTTGATTAATAAAGTCAGTTATCATTTAGACTGTAGTCATCCTCGCAAAAAAGATCGGTATAATAATATACAAAATTGTATCGCGAACTAAGTAAAATAGAAAAAAATAAATAAAAGCTTTTGGGCCTTTATTCCATAATTTCTCAATACCTAAGTATTGAACTTTTTTACTCATTGCGATCATAAAAGGAGTCTTACCATAGTGCTTAAAAAAGAAACTTAAGCCACCATCAATTTTTCTATCTAATTTAATAAAAGCATTTTTGACGAAAATTGGAGTAATTCTTAAAACAAATGCATAGAATGCACTAGACCACCTCTCCCAGAAAGGCCCATCAACATTTTCGTGCTTATTATCTATTACTTTTCTCATGGCGTAATATTTAGCAAAGAAAGTTAGGTATGTGAAACAATTTGAAAAATATTTCATTTCTACAAATCCGTGACAAAAATGTGCAAACCTTTGGTTATATTGGTATATACCTTATTTACAGCGCATAGCGACAACAAGTTTATCAAATTGGATCAAAGAATGATAAGTGGATTGAAAGTTATAAATCTTCCGGCAGGAACAAGAATTGAAAAACCAAATTTCGGGGAATTGTTTATCCTTGAAACTTGTCAAAGAACTTTAGTTCTAGGATTTAACTTTGTTCCTTTTCATCACTTAAAAGATTGCATCAACGACATGGAAACTTATGTGGCAGAAGAAGCCTATTCCTATCTACTTGAGACTATTTGTGGTTTAAAGAGCAAACTACTTGGTGAGAATGAAATTACATCGCAATTTAAAAAATCATACTCTGAATATCTACAATCTGGAAACACTAACTCACAAATTATGTCTATTCTTGAGAAGTTATTCAAGGATGCAAAGAAAATTAGAACTACTTTCTTAAAAGAAATCGGTCAACAAACATATGCAGGAATTTCTAGAAAGCTGATCATGCAAAGAGCTTCATCTGCAAAGGTTCTCATTGTGGGTTCAGGAAGTCTTGCAGAAGACTTAATTAAGTTACTCGCGAGGAAATATGAAATTTGTATTACTGCGAGATCTACTGAGAAAGTACAACAATTAATTGAAAAATATCCACAAATAAATATAGAGTCTGTCCCTTGGGAAAATAAAGAAAATTGGACTAATCACCCATTCATTTTAAATACAATTGGAACGGACTCGATTATCTTTAATCACATTTTTTTCCAAACCTGGTCGGCCAACAAATCAAGTGGACTATTCATTGATTTAGGCTCTCCTTCTGTGCTAGAAACAAGCTATTCAGTTGAACAAAATGTTTATCGACTTGAGGATATTTTCAAATACGGTGAAACATTAAATCAGAAAAAACAGCAGAAAGTAGAAAAAGCACACGCGGCGATTGAAGATCTGGTAACAAAACGTAAGAACTCATTTGCTCTCAGCTTTCCTTTTGGCTGGGAGGAACTTCAATTTGCCTAATCAGAAAACTTTTAAAATCGGAACTCGAGGAAGCTTACTTGCCCTCACTCAATGCAACCAAATCAAAGACGAACTCGAAAGAGTTACCGGAGAGAAGTTTGAGCTTGAAGTTATTAAGACTCAAGGAGACCTCATAGTTGATAAACCTCTATGGCAACTAGATGGTAAAGACTTCTTTACTAAAGAACTTGATCACGCTCTGCTTACAGAAGCAGTTGATTTAGTTGTACACTCCTATAAAGACCTAGGTAGCGAGAGACCTGAGGGAATAAAGCTTGGTGCAGTTACAAAGAGAACCTATGCCCACGATATTCTCTTTATAAGAAATGAGACCATTGCAAAACTAAATGAAATGTCTGAGTTTGTGGTAGGAACATCTTCGCCTAGAAGGATTACGAATTTAGAAAAACATCTACATAGATTTATTCCAAGTAAAAACACTCTTAATGTAAAAACAAAGATGCTCAGAGGAAACGTGAATACCAGAATCCAAAAGCTTGTTGACGGTGATTACGATGCTGTTGTTCTTGCGTTACCTGGTATCGAAAGACTGGCCCTTACAGATAGCTCACTGGAACAATTAAAAGTTCTTTTAAAAGACTTAAATTATATGATTCTTCCTCAAACTGTCTTTCCAAGTGCTGCATCTCAAGGAGCACTTGGTATTGAGTGCTTAGAAACTAACTCTGAGATGCTAGAAATGCTTAAGAAAGTAGAGCATGAAGACACAGTTTCTGAAATTATAAGAGAGAGATCGGCCTTTGCAAGTTACGGAGGTGGTTGTCACTTGGCCGTTGGTATCAACGTTAGAAAGTTTGAGGATACCTACCTTCACATTCATCAAGGTACAACAGAGAAAGGTCCAATTAGTGAGATGAAACTAGAGAATGTGGCCACTACATTTGAAGGGAACTCAAAAAAGACTTTCGTAGGACTACCAAAATCAAAAAATACTCTAGAAAGAACATTAAGTGATGAACTATCTCAAAAAACCGATATTGAGATTCCTAATAATGATCAAGTTTGTGATCTTTTCGTCACAAGCTCTTACTGCATAGAGGCGGCAAAGAAATTCGATAAGATCGAAAACCTTTGGGCAGCAGGAACAAAAACGATGGAAGCACTTGTAAAGAATGGCTTTTGGGTAAATGGTACAAGTGACTCCCTCGGAGAAGTTGAACTTGAAAACTTAAGAAATTCAAAGTGCATTCAGCAAATGAGAACGAAAACAAACTTAAAAGTTCTCTCTCATGATAGTGCCAGTTCTGAAATAGGAGAAGTCGTTGCAAGCTACTCGCGTGAACTTTCTGAAATTTCACAAGAGTATAAGACCCAGCTAGAAGAGTGCGATATATTCTATTGGACAAGTTATCCGCAATACCAAGATTTTATCAAACTTGTTCCTTCAATCGAAGACAAGTACCACTGCTGTGGACTTGGAAAAACATTAACAAAATTTAAAGAAAATAATATCTCAGTTAGACCTTTTAGTGGGCTTGCTGAATTTAGAGACTGGTTAAAGTAAAGGTATAGAAATGAGAAATCAAAATGAGTTATTTAATAAATCTAAAGAATTAGTTCCAGGAGGAGTTCACTCTCCTGTTAGAAGCTTTAAAGGTCTACACACGACACCTCGCTTTGTGGAAAAGGCAGACGGTGCATATATATATGATACTGAAGGAAATAATTATATTGATTTCTGTATGAGTTTTGGACCACTAATCCTAGGTCACAAGAATACAGCAGTTGAACAGAAACTAGTGAGCGCTCTTTCAAGAGGATGGAGCTACGGAGCTTGTGAGCCCTACTCTCTTGATTTGGCGGACTATCTACTTTCTAGGTTGAAATTTGTGGATCAAATTCGTTTTGTTAACTCCGGAACAGAGGCAGTTATGACGGCATTACGTCTGGCCAGAGGAGCCACAAAGAAGAATAAGATTATTAAATTCAATGGCTGCTATCACGGACATGTTGATAGTATGTTAATCAAAGCTGGCTCTGGTCTGGCCGGAACAAGTGCGGCCTCAAGTGCAGGAGTTCCTGAAGGAACCGCCCAAGATACTCTTATTTTAGAATTAGGTGATAAAGAAGGTATTATTAATTGCTTTAAAGATCATAAAGACCAGATCGCTGCGATTATTGTTGAACCACTTCCGGCAAACAATGGTCTACTTATTCAAGACAAGAGCTTCTTAGAATTTCTAAGACAAATTACAAAAGATAATAACTCTCTTCTCATCTTTGATGAAGTAATCTCTGGTTTTAGAGTTGCTTTTGGTGGAATGGCCGAGTTAACAGGAATTACTCCAGATATCGTGACTTACGGAAAAATTATCGGTGGTGGTTTACCAGTTGGAGCGATTGCTGCCAAAAAAGAAATTATGCAAAACTTAGCACCACTTGGTGACGTCTATCAGGCCGGAACACTTAGTGCTAACCCTCTTGCAATGGTTGGAGGTCTAGAGACTTTAACTCAAATGGTGGATGAGAATTACGCTATAGTTAACGGATATACACAGAAAATTGTTACCCTCTTTAAGAAGTGGTTAAATGAATATAATGATGGTCAATTCTCTCATTATTCGCTGATTTCTCACAGTTCACTCTTCTGGATTGTTCCAGGAGAAGAAATTAATTGTGTTGATAAAATACCAACAGATATTACAGAAAAATTTAATCCATTATTTGAAGTATTATTAAATAAAGGAATCTACTTATCGCCTAATGCTTATGAAGTTGGTTTTACAAGTATGGCACACAATGATGAGCTTATTGCAGAGTTAGAAAAGAGATTGTGGAACTAAGTTGAAAAAAGAAAGTAACCTACTGCTCATTCTCACTTCACTGATAATAGCGACCTCCACGGCACTTGGTGCGTGGTGGTTTTATCTATTATCGACTTATGCTCTTAAGTTGGAAACTTTCTTTTTAGCAAATCCTGAATTGGGAGTTAAGCCTAGTATTGTAAGAATGTTGAAGTGGGAAATTTCAACTTTTATTATCTTTATGCTGCTACTAAGCTTCAGTTTTCTTATCGTCTATTTAAAGGACAGAAAGAAAACGAAGGCGCTACAAGATTTCTTTGCGAGCTTAACTCATGAATTAAAAACTCCTCTAGCAAGTATCAGATTACAATCAGAAGTCATAACTGATCTTGCTCAAGGTAAACCTCTTGAAAATTTAACAAAGAGACTTATCGAAGATACAACAAACTTAGAAGTTCAAATGGACAAGATTCTTCAGCTTTCAAGACTTGAAAGAGGTGGAAAATTAAACTCAACAGCTGTTGAACTTGCGCCTCTAATAAACAAAGTTATTAAGTCACTGAACTATGAAATGGAAATCTCCATTGAATCAAAAACTGATTCAGAGGTTTATGCCGATGAGTTCGCAACAGAGATTATAGTTAAGAACTTGATTGAAAATACAAAAAATCACTCTAAGTCAAAGAATGTCAAAATAGTTCTATCGGATGAAGGTGACAAAGTAATCCTCGCCTATAGCGACAATGGAACTTTTGATGGTCAAGTAAGTAGATTGGGAGAACTATTCTATAAACATGACAGCAAGAAAGGATCAGGAATTGGTCTATACTTAATAAAGAAATTTATGAAGCTTATGAATGGAGATGCTATTTTTTCCAATGAGCCATCCCTCATGACAAGACTTTACTTCCAAAGGTACATCAATGATTAATGGTAATATTCTGATAGTAGAAGATGAGAAGAACTTAGGTATTACACTACAAGAATACCTCAATAGTCTCGGTCATACTTGTCACTTGGCAACGACTGGCGCTATTGCAAGAGAGCTTTTTCAGCAACACAACCCAGAAATAGTCCTCATGGATATTGGTCTGCCAGATGACAGTGGTCTTGATATCGCAAGAGATTTTAGAAAAGATAGAAAGGACTTTGTTCTATTATTCCTCTCAGCTCAAAATGATCCAGAAACGAGAGTTGAAGGTCTAGAAATTGGAGCAGAAGACTATATTACGAAGCCATTTGCCTTAAAAGAGCTAGTACTTCGTTTAGGCAGGATTCTTGAAAATCAAAACTCTAAAGAACAAACTCCAGATGAGCTTGTCTATGGAGATTTAAAAATTTGGTTTAAAAGTTTTGAAGTACAAAATGGACAAGGAGAAATTCAGGCGATTTCTCAAAAAGAGTGCTCCATTCTGCACTTTCTACTTAGCAGGGAGAATGAGGCAACGACCAGAGAACAAATTATTGAGAAAGTTTGGGGAGAGGATAAATTTCCATCAAACAGAACAGTAGATAACTACATTGTGTCACTAAGAAAGTGGTGCGATTCATCCAAAGAAAATATTTTAGAAATTAAAAGTATCCGAGGAATCGGATACAAGCTTGTTATAAACAAGTAATAAATAAGAGGAAAACTATGGGATTATTTAACGACAGAACACAAGTTAATGGGAAAACTGGAGTACCAGTTTGGTTTATGAGACAGGCGGGAAGATATCACGACCACTATCAGGGAATTAAGAAGAATTCTGATTTCATGACGATGTGTAAGAACCCAGAACTTGCAAATGAAATTACACATGGACCAATTGATGACTTTGGTTTTGATGCTGCGATTCTCTTTTCAGACCTTCTCTTTCCTTTAGAACAATTAAATATGGGCCTAGTCTACAACCCAGGTCCGATTCTTGATAAGAGACTTGAAACACTAGAAGACCTAAAAGTACTTAATGCGAAACAACCTGCTAGTGAGTACTACAAATTTCAAAAAGATGCGTGTTCGCTTCTTAGAAAGTCCCTTGCCCCTGAAAAAACATTATTAGGATTTGTTGGTGCACCATTTACACTTTACGCATATGCAGTAGAAGGTGGGCATGCAGGAAATTTAACGAGCTCTAAACTTGGTCTCTACGACGGACGCTTCCAAGGCTTTGTAGAGAAGTTACTTCCAGAGCTAGTTGAAAATATGTGTATTCAAGCAGAAGGTGGAGCAGATGCTATGTGCCTATTCGACACTGCTGTTGGAGAATTACATATTAGAGACTTCAAAAAATACATCTTGCCAGCACTAAAGGCCGTAACAAAAGCATTTAAAGCAAAGTATCCTGACAAGAAAGTTATCTATTACTCAAAATTAACTCATATGGAATATCTACAATCAATTGAAGACGACAATATTGATGTTCTTGGTGTTGATTGGAGAATGGATCTTGGAAATGCATTAAATACTCTTGGAAAAGATTACTATATTCAAGGAAACTTTGACCCAAGTTGGCTTCACCTTCCATGGGAGCATTGCGAAGCAAATTTAAAAGCATGGTGGCAAGAGCTTAATGATGCCAACGTACCTTTTGAAAGATGGATTGCAGGTCTTGGGCATGGTGTTCTACAACATACGCCTCAGGACAATGTTAGAAATGCAGTAAAACATATCCACGAGAATTTTTTATATTAAATGAAAGAAAAGCTTAAACAACTTTTAATCAACTTTCACTCTCCAGGGAGAAGGTATAGTTACTATCCTTCTCTCCCAAAGTGGGAACACTCACTTGAGCGTGAAGAGATTTTGAAGTCGTTAAATTCTAAAGAAGTTGATCTCTATATACATATTCCATATTGTGAGAACCTGTGCACTTTTTGTGGTTGTAATATTAAAATTACAAAAGAAAAGGCACAGTTTGATGAATATATCGACAAGGTTCTAAGCGAATGGAAAGAATATAAAGCAAAGATCCCTGATTTAGTTTTAAACTCTATCTTCCTAGGAGGAGGAACTCCAACGAGTCTACTCCCCCATCAATTACAAAGACTAATAGCAACGATCTTAGATCAGACTCCTAAGACTGAGACTTTCCAAGGAACAGTTGAGACAGACCCAAGACTAGAGCAAAGAGAACAACTTAGAGTTTTAAATTCTTTTGGTTTTAATTCCATTAGCATTGGTGTTCAAGACTTTGACGAAAAAACACTACACAATGTAAACCGTATTCAAACTATTGATGATGTTAAAAGAACAATGAATTGTGCAGTAGAAGAAGGTTTTAACGAAACATCTCTTGATCTTATTTATGGACTTCCTTTTCAAACAAGTGAGTCATTTAAAAAGACGATACAACAAGTACTAGAGTTATCTCCTACAAGAATTTGTAATTACCCTCTAGCAAAAGTTCCTTGGCAAAAAGGTCCACAAAATGCTTTTGGTATCTATAAGACATTAAAAACCGAAGAGATGTTCGATCTCTACTTAGAATCTGATGAGGCCCTAAAAGCTGGAGGTTATCAGCTCTTAGGAATGGGACATTATTCAAAATCTAGAAATTCTCATTCTAGAAATATAATGGGTTATACAACTAATAAAACTTATTCCGTACTAGGTCTTGGTGTTTCGGCCATTTCAAATTTTAACGGGATTCTATTCCAAAACGATAAAATTTTAGACAAGTATTTAATAAGCAAGAATACTATCAAGATTTCACACAAGAAAAATGAACTTGAAACTAAGCTCGAAGAGATTTTCTTAAAATTAACCTGTGAATATGAATTTGTTCTAGAAGAGGTCATGGCCCTAGGTGAAAATAAAGACTATCTTCTAAAGAACCTAACCTACTTAGAAAATAATGAGCTTATTGAACTAAGAGATCAAAAGTACCTAATAACAGAAACTGGAAAGCACTTTCTAAGAACAATCTGCCAGACAATTGAGAGCTTTGTTTATAATTAGTAATAGATGAGATATTAATGATTGAGTATGAAGTAACTATTCAAATTGAAACCGATGTACTTGACCAATACCTCAAATGGCTCAAAGAACATATTAATGAAATGCTTAAAGTTAAAGGCATAAGTGACGCTAAGATCTTTAATGTAGAGGTTTTAGAGCAGAAGGTTATTTGTATCCGTTACCTATTTGATTCCAAAGTTTCATTAGATAATTACCTACTAAATATTGCGCCAAGTATGCGCAGTAAAGTAAGTGAGAACTTAAAGGGTAAGTATAAAATTTCTAGAAGAGTTTTAATAGAGGGAGATATTTAAACTCCCTCTTAATGAATTAATCTCTTCTATTTAGCGCGTAAGCAATTTGATCATTATTTCTATTTACACATGATTGGAATGAGAAAGAAAGCTCAGTTGAAGAGAAGTTGCTACAGTATGAAAGATACATTCCGTCGAGCTCTCTAGAGAGAGTATTAAAGTTACTATTAATACAATTAATATAAGAGAAGCTAACAGTATTTCCAAAATTTGAACAATAAGATAGATAAATTCCGTGATCTAACTCTCTTGAGAAGCTATTGAAGTTGTTATTTACACAACTTGAGAAACTGTAACTTACTGGAATATTCGTTGACGAGTAATTTGAACAGTAAGATGGATATACATTCTTATCTGTCTGGTCTTGAGCTAGTGTTAAAGTAGAAAAAAACAAAAGTGAAAGTAATAATAGCTTTTTCATATGATCTCCATAGTGTGATTTACTATATGAGATCAAAAACAATATTGATTGTCAAAGAAGCTATAGATGATCGTAATTAACCCGCTCTCTTAGACTTATCTGTCTTCCTAAAAGAAAGGATGTATAGAAGATCACATCAAAGATTGATGACTCAGAGACACTAAATCTATACTGCAGAGCGCGAATAAAGTCATCTTCTAGCTCTTCAATAACACCATCGATCAGTGAGATCTTTAAAAGTTCACAAATGAGTAGTTCACTATAGAAGCCCTCCACATTTGACTCAAAATATAATTTGGCCATGAGCTTATAATTTCTCATAAGAACTTCATTACTCTTATAGTTAATTAGTGGTGACGAAATTTGCACAAGAAAGTCTAATTGATCCATACTTGTAAGTTCTAGTTCTTCATTGAATAAAGTACTAAATAGATCGGAATAATTTATTTTCGAATCATTCAGAGTTTGTCCATAAACCCAAACCTTAAAATCTTCTTTCTTATGTCCATTGTACTTATTAGTAATAAAATCAAAGTAATCTCTATACTTACTTACAAAAGCGAGATTTCGCTCAGCTACACTTAAGAAGATAAAATAGAGCTCTTTAGAGACTTCAAATCCTGGAGAGAAACAACTTTTAATTTCGTCTAGCCAGTAGCGTTCACTTGCATGAATTTCAAGGTCTGCCAAAGAGACTTCAAGAGCTAAAATATAGGTTAAGCATAATTCGTTTGCTGATAAAGATCTCAGTAACTGACTTTTATCTGAGTCCATAAACTGCTTAACACGTTCAAGGTTCATAGGGCCGACCATCTTCTTAAACCATTTAATTTCGGACTTGCTAATATCTTCATCACAACCGATTAGATGCAATAGAAATGCAGCTATTTTTGCGACACTTTGCTTATCTTCAGCAAAAAGTTCCTGCGTTAAATACTTAAGATAGAGCGATAGCCCATCTTGTTCAAAATCTAAATTCAGTTTGCTTGAAAGATGATCAAGAAATTTCGTCTCATGATCATCAATAATCTCATCTGAAACGAGGGCCATTGAAACCCCTTGTACGAAGATAGACTTCTTTTTAAATATATCGAGCTTTTGATCGTTAAAATCTAACTTAAATTCAATTAAAATACTTTCTCTAATAATGGCACAATCCTCTTCATCAAGACAAAGAGCACGTCCACACCAATTTAAGTAATCAATTCTCTTTGTGATACGTTTTTTATCAACTAGTACAAGAAGACCCAAACACTGGTAGAGTTGAATAAGCTGTTCATAACTATTTTCTAGAACGCATGAGATAATTGCTCCTATATCATGGTAGTATGAAATATCACCATAGACTGAAAGCTCTAATTCTTTATCTACTTTTTTAAATCTATTATCTTTAGCAATCCAATCTTTAAAAGTATAATAGTCAAGGCCTTTACCTACTTTAGACCACTTTCTAATAGTCTCTTCTTCAAGTTCATAATAACTTGTTAGATATTTTAAATACTTTTCTCTAATTGGATATTCCAACCGTAGACAGTCCATTGAATAGTCAATTAATGCAAATATAGATTTTGATATAATTTCCATTATGATTTCCTTTTCTTCTTCGGTTTCTCAAAGAGTTTCACATTTGCTGAATACGCCACACTGGCACCATAGTAAAAACAACACAGCAAGAAATACACCCATATCAGAGCGATCATAAAGTTTGTAAACTCTCCATAGTCCTTAATAAGATCTTCTTTAAAGAATTTTAAATAGAGCCAATAAAAGCTTCTTCCCACTAGAAAGCTCATAACGAATGTAGCTCCTCCTAAAAATGCGTCCCGATACTTTATTTTTATAGACGGACACCATTTATAAAATAGAGAAAAGAAGATAAATGAAAAGATTGAACTAGCGATACTATTTTGAAAGAGAAATACAAAACCTTTACCATAAGGTAAGGACTTAATAATCTCCTGCAAAGGCCCATGCTGTCCAAGACAGACAAGTAAAACAATATAGAAAGTAATTCCAAGTCCAGTAATAAATGATCTAATATCATCTCCTAGAAGACCACCATCTGGGTCAACCTTCGAAATAATATTAATACCAAATACAATTGAAGTTGATATCCCCATAGAAGTAAATGCTAAAAAGAGTAATTCTATGAAGCCAAAACTATGGTCATGAAGTTGATTATTGATCACATTTTCAAGACTACTATAGAGCCACTTATCTACTCTAGGAAAGGACTCACTAATAAGTCCCATGACATAATCTCTTGCCGTTGCATTATCTGAAAGAACAACACCTAAGAGACTTATAAATATAAGTAAAACAGGAGCAAAGCTTAGTAGAGTAAAAAAAGTTGAGGCACCTGCGATAACTTCGCCTTTTCTTTTTTTAAATAGAAAAAGTCCCTGCACTAATCTAGTGACAATTATTTTAAATGTATCGTAACTTTTCTTCTCAGCTAACTCACCGTAATCACTGAGACTCTTGATTTTAGACATACTTAACTATCGGAAATTATGAGTTATTCTTGAGATTTTTGTTACAATTATTACATTATGAAAATTTCTAAAAGCTCATTCAAAAGTCAGCAGGCAATCTCAACTGCCAATATGTCTCCAGTCGGATTTATTCTATTCTCATTAATCTTTTTATTTACTGGAACCATAATCATTGGTGTTTCATTCGGCCTTATTAACGCTGAAGTAAAAATGAATGCACCAAAAGAAATTGTCGCAATAGCTGGTTCTATTTTCTTTCTCGCTGGACTTTCAGTACTTATCCAAGGCATTACTAAGCTTGCTGCAAAGAAGAATTTAGAAAAGCAAAGAAGAAGACAATTCAATAGTCCATGGCTATGGGACTATAAGTGGAATCGAAGAGGCATCGAAAGCAGAAGTCAAAATAGTATTATAGGCCATATTTTAGGTTTCTCAATCGTACTAGGTCTCTGGGCCATTACTTATTGGATTGGCTTTGTCGATAGAGCTAATTTTAAAATCCCTTTTTACGTCATGAGTTTCTTTGCTATCCTGATTCTAATGTGGTTCTACACAATGATTAGTAAAAGAATTCGCTATGGAAAGGCCTACCTAAAGTATAACCAATTTCCTTTTAAATTAGGCCAAGAGCTCAATGTCACCTTTACTGGCTTACCTCCCAAGGATACCGTCGATAATGTAATTGTAACTTTGAGATACTATGAAGAGTATGAAACGAAAAATAGTAAGAATCAAAAAACGATCTCTTTAAAAGAGGTTTACCAAGAAACTAAAGAATACAAGAGATCTGAGATATCTAGTCAAAGAAGTTTAAACGCTATAATCGCTATTCCAAACGAGGAAAAGTATAAGAGTTCCTTATCCTCGTATCCCGCGAATTTTTGGGAAATTCAAATTCAATGTGAAATTGTAGGATGGGATTATAGAGAGTATTTTCTAGTTCCAATTTACTAGGAATAAAAAAGGCCACAAATTGTGGCCTTTATAATTAACAAATTAAGCACCCATTATATTAAGGCCACTATCAACATAGAGGATTTCTCCTGTTACGCCTGAGCCTAGAGAACTTGCAAGAAACACAGCGGCTCCCCCAACTTCTTCAGTACTAACATTCTTTCTAAGTGGAGCTTTCTCTTCCACATCTTTAAGAAATCCCTTAAGTCCTGGAACACCACTAGCTGCTAATGTTCTAATAGGTCCTGCAGAAATACAATTAACTCTAATTCCATCTGGTCCTAAATCATCAGCGAGGTATCTAGTTGACGATTCAAGTGCAGCTTTAGCTACACCCATTACATTGTAACCTTTTAGAACTTTAACAGAGCCGTGATACGTTAAAGCAACTACTGAAGCTCCTTCATTAAGAAGAGGCTTTAGGGAATTACAAATCCCAATTAAAGAAAATGCTGAAATATCACAGGCCATTTTAAAACCTTCTCTAGAAGTATCAGTAAATCTTTTCTTTAAGTCTTCTTTATCAGCAAATGCTAGAGAGTGAATAATAATATCAAACTTTCCCCAGTTCTCTTTAACTGCATCGTGAAGGCTTTGGTAATGATCATCGTTAGTCACATCCATTTCAACTAAGAAGTCTGCTCCAATTTCCTGTGCTAAAGGCTCTACTCTTTTTTTAAGAGCATCATTTAAAAAAGTCATTCCAATTTGAGCACCTTGATCTTTAAACGCTCTTGCAATTCCCCATGCAATTGATCTCTCATTTGCCACACCTAAAATAAGCGCTTTTTTTCCAGCTAATAAAGTCATATATTTATCCTTTGTTTTTTCTTGGTTTAAACCCGACAAGTTTACAAGGCCTTAATCATTATCACAATCACAAAGAGCAACAAGTCGCACAATACATTTTAGTCAATCATTTCAATTACTTAATATCAAAAACATAACCAACAGAGCGAAGTGATTTAAAGAATTTAGGATTCTTTGGATCTTTTTCAAAGTATTTTCTGAACCTAACAATGAAATTATCTACAGTTCTAGTGGAAGTCTCTCCATCATAACCCCACGCTGTTTCTAGTAGCTCTTTTCTAGAAACCGGTCTTCCTACATGAGATATAAAAACCTTCAGAAGCTTCGTTTCTTGTTCAGTTAATTGAATCTTCTTTTGATCAACTGTCGCCGTTAGTAGTTTAAAATCTATTACTATATTTGAAAAACTAAAAGAGTCCCCATCAAAAGTATCAAGAATATTATCATCAGAACTTTCAGACTTAGCAGACCATTGAGATCTCTTCAAAAGTCTCTCAATTCTTAACATTAGCTCATTCAAATCAAATGGTTTTGCCAAGTAATCATCAACCCCTTTATCCAGAGCATTCACCTTATCAACCGATGCGTCCTTGGCCGAAAGAATGAGAATTGGTAGACGCTCATTCTCTTTTCTAATTTCTTCTAAAACAGTTATTCCATCAATTCCCGGCATCATAATATCTAGAAGAATCAAATCTGGTGACCACTCTCTCCACTTCTTAAGAGCAATAATTCCATTTTCGGCCAATTCAACTTCATGACCAGCAAGTAAGAGATTGAGTTTCAATCCTTCTGCTAAATGCTTTTCATCTTCCACTATTAAGATTTTAGTTTTCATAATACTTCTCGATTTAAAGTGATCGTAAATGTTGAACCAAGTCCATTTCCAGAGCTGTCAACTTCGACATTTCCTTTATGTAATCTAAGAATTTGCGAAGTCAAATATAGACCAAGCCCACTACCTTTTGTTGTTTTTCCAACTTGGTAGAACTTTTTAAAAATATTCTTATGATTGCTCTTATCGATTCCCATTCCATTGTCAATAAAGTCCACAGCAAATTTCTTTCCAAGTGAGCGAAACTTAATTTCAATCTTAGGAGATTTGGAGTCGTTATAGCGAATAGCATTTGTAATGATATTCATCAAAACCATTTCCATTAAAGAAGTATCTATGGCCGAAGAGTACTCGATATGATCAATCTTCTTAACGTTGATCTCACACTCTTCAAATAAGTGTGGATTCTTTGCAATAAAGCTTTCTACAAATTCATAGAATTCAACTTTTGTTGTATTTATAGCAGCATTCTTTTCTTCGATCTTTCCTAAGTTAAGAATTTGATTAACATTATCAGCAAGTCTATCTGTATCCCTAATCATAAACTCCAAATACTTAAGTTGGTCTTCCCTTGAAAGTTCATGCTTTTTAAAAGTATCTAAGAATAACTTCATCGAAGCTATGGGAGTCTTTAGTTCATGGGTAAATCCATTTATAAAATTCTGTTGCATTCTATAGAGTTGAATAACTTTTTGATAGTAGACAAAAATGATGATAGTTCCTGCCAAAATAATGGCAACGAGTATTGAAAGAAATAGAATATTTACCCAAGTATCAGTCTGTAATAGTTGAGATTCGGCCAAGTTATTTTTCGCAATAAATAATCGAATCGAATCATCTACCTGTAAGTAGGATCGAATATACATGAATAAAGAGGTCATGAGAGCGATCAATGAGAACGTAAAAATAAATATTGGGTGGAAGTACCACTTAAATGATTTCATAAAGGATAAATTAGCAAATTAATACTCAATATGCCAATTGCAACTCCTTTTACAATAAAGTAACTTATATGTGTCAGGAGAAAAATATGTCAGAAATAAATAGCTATATTGATCACACTCTTTTAAAACAAGATGCCACAAGGCAGCAAATACTAGACCTATGCCTAGAAGCTAAGAAGTATAATTTCGCTACAGTTTGTATCAACCCAAGTTGGATTGAAACAGCTTACGAACAATTAAGAGGAACTGACGTTGGGGTATGTACAGTTATAGGCTTCCCATTGGGAGCAACTCTAAGTAGTGTCAAAGCATTTGAAACTAATGCGGCCATTGAAGCAGGCGCAAGTGAAGTAGATATGGTAATCAACATTGGTGCTCTAAAAGATAAGCAAGATGAACTTGTGTTAAATGATATAAAGGCCGTCGTAGATGCGGCGCTATCCGTACCAGTAAAAGTAATCCTCGAAACATGTCTCTTAAATGACGAAGAAATTATAAGAGCTTGCAAACTTTGCGAAAAGGCCGGAGCACGTTTTGTAAAAACATCCACTGGCTTCTCAACAGGTGGAGCAACTCTAGATCATGTAAAACTTATGAAATCATCAGTTAGTGAGAAGGTTCTCGTTAAGGCATCTGGTGGAGTAAGAGATCTTGCGGCCGCCAAAGAAATGATAGCAGCTGGAGCGAATAGACTTGGAACAAGTTCTGGAATTAAAATAATAAATGGAGAAGTATCAGACTCTTATTAGAGTCTGAAGCTGAATTACTTCTTTTTTAAAGAAAGCATTAGAGTAAATTCAGCAACAATCTCATCGCCAAGTTTTTTAGGGCAAGTGGCAATGATCTTTACTGGCATATTATGCCTTTCGTCACTTGCTAGAACTTTTTGAACAAATTGCTTTATCTCTTCACCTTGCTCACATATAAAGTGAGTATCGGCTTCTGGACGCTTTAAAAACTTAGCATCAAACTCTTTGAAGGCCAATGAAACTTTCTTACCAGATTGTTCAATTTGTTTCATAGCAGAAAGGCCACCAGCACAGTCTGCACCACAAGCAAGAACTCCAAAGTACATAGAATTTAAATGATTCTTAGTTCTTCTAGTGAGAGGAATTTTGACTTCACAACGTGTCTCACTTAGCTCTATAACAGAAGGACGAATCCAAAAAAGTAGTGGTATTTTCATTAAACCAAATAATCTAATCATTGCCGTATCACGGTACTTAGAAGGTATTTGATTTAAAATATTCTGTGCAACACTACTCATATATAGTTCCTAGTTCTGTTTAGATAATTCAATGGATCTATTATATGCGGCATCAAGTGCGTTATCCACCATATTTTTAAAATCCATTTGTTTGAATACTTCTAGGGCCTCGTAAGTTACACCATTTTTACTAGTTACATTCTCACGAAGTCTTTCACTACTATCATTACTATCTAGTTGAAGTTTTGCGGAACCATAAATTGTCCACTTAATCATATCCGTAGCGATTTGCTCTTCTATTCCCATTGAGATCATTTTTTCCGTTAGAAGTCTAGAGAACTCAAAAAGATACGCCGGTCCAGAGCCAGAAAAGCCCGTAATTTTATCGATCTCTAACTCTGATTCAAATGTAAATACTTTAGAAAACTTAGAAAATAACTCAATCAGCTCTTGGCGCTCTGACTTGGAAACTTCCTTAGAAAAGTAAAATGCATTAACACCTGCACCAACTAGTATTGGAGTATTTGGCATAACTCTTAGAACTTTCTGAACACCAAGTAATTTCTGTAAAGTTTCTACAGTTGTTCCGGCCAAGATAGAAATAATAATACTATCTTCATTGAGCTTAGATTTAATATCTTTTGCAAGTTCTTCTAACTGCTGAGGCTTGCAAGAGATCATGAAGTAATTAGAGCTTGGAATCTTATTTAAACTCGTTAGAACTTCTCCAGCGACAATCTGACTTAGTGAAACGGCCTTGGTTTGTGAAGGCGTAAAGAGTGTATAGGACAAATCGGCCTGAGAGTTATAAAGTCCTTGAATAATTGCATTGGCCATATTTCCACAACCAAAACTTAGTAGGGTCTTAGTCATAGAATCACATCCATAGGAGCTCCATGTCTCATAGTATTAACCGCAAATGATCTAATATTAATAAACTGGCGGCAAATCCTTTTAAAGTCATAAATATCACTAGAGTCATACTTAGAAGAAAAGCTTCTCATAACGGTATGCTTATCACTTGCTAAATAACTTGCTTCGATAACTTGCGCTAAATCATCTACAGACCCATCTAGAAGAACATTTTTAATGTCACCAATTTTAAGCGTATCTTCTAATAGTTGATTAGTAACAAAATAAACTTCGAAGTTCTCTTTTGAGAAGCCATACTCAACGAGCACATCTCTAATTCCCATCCACCAATCATAGGCAGCATTATTTCTACATAGAACAGTAACACCTGAACCACAAGCAATGGCCGCCATAGAATGAATAACAATTTCAAAATCTATTGCAGTATTAAAGGAGACAATAACAGTTTTACCAGAAGATAGCTTATAGTCATCATAACTAAGTTGACCTGGAATCTTCTTATTCCAATGCTCTTTGGCCATATACTCTTCGAAATTGTTTACAATCCATTTGTGAAATTTAGTTAAGACAATTTTTTCTTCACCTCGTATCCCTCTAAAGAGATGTTCGAAGTGTCTAGTGAAGTGCGATAACACTTTATCAATTCTTTGCACTCTCCCCTTGGAGCTAAGTCCACTATCACGACTAAGATCAAAGCTATACTCACTTCCAAGCTCAGTCTTGCTATCCTCTCTTTTAAAGTCTCTCGCAGGATTTAGGTGCAAATAACTTAGATAGGCCTTCCCACCAGCGTTCGGTCCTGTTCCAGATAATTTAAATCCACCAAAAGGTTCAATTCCTACACGAGCTCCAGTAATAGTTCTATTCACATAGATATTACCGCTTTCCATTTTTGAAGTTAAATAATCAATATCATCTTGTGACTGACTAAAAACTCCTCCCGTCAGAGCGTACTCAGACGCATTATAAATTCGTAAGGCCTGATCTAGATGATTAAAGCCAACAATATGTACAACAGGTCCAAATAACTCTCTAAGTGCAAAGCTCTCTTTATTAATCGCACGAGTCATCGGCAATTCAATTACAGTCGGACCTACACAATATCCAGGTAAATCATCTTTAGATCTATCAATATGTACTTTTCCACCAAATTCATTGGCCTCTTTTGTCGCCAACTCAACTTGTGAGATTAATCTCTTCTTATCTTCTAAAGTGATGACAGGGTTAATCGTTGTTTTAAAATCATAAGCAACGCCAACTTCAATTGTATGACATGCTTCTTTAAGTCTTTCGATGAGCTTATCTTTTACAGCATTATCGACCAAAACCCTTGAAGCAGCAGAACACTTTTGACCTGCGTGACCAAAGGCCGAATAGAGAATTCCAGAAACAGTTTCATCTAATTCAGCATTAGCTGTGACAATAACAGCATTCTTCCCGCCCATTTCAGTTATGATGCGCACAGGGTAAGACATATTTAAGAGTTTATTTTCATAGATTCTCTTATGCGCTGTTTTCGCAATTAGAGTTCCTACAAACTTTGAACCTGTAAAAACAATACCAGCAATTCTTTCATTCTTAACAAGAGCATCACCTACAGTCTCTCCATCACCAGGAAGGTGAATAAGTACATCTTTTGGAACACCACTTGAATGGAGAATATCTACTAGAATCTGTGAAATCAAAGGAGTCTGTTCCGCTGACTTTAGGATCACTGTATTTCCTACAACTAATGAACTAACCACCATCCCACAAGGAATAGCTAGAGGAAAGTTCCAAGGAGAGATAACTGCGATAGCACCTCTTGATTCTAATCTATCATTGTGCTCTTGCAATCTAAACTCTTCTCGAGCGTAGAATGTTAAAAAGTCTATGGCCTCATCAACATCACCGAGGGCTTCATTGATACTCTTGCCTGCTTCATAAACGATCAGAGAAGAAAGCTCATTTCTTCTTGCCAGCATGAAGTTTGCCGCCCTTAAAAGTGTAGATGCTCTTCTTATCCAAGGTGCCTTGGCCCAATCACCACTATTATAAGCTTCATCAACTGTTTGAACTGCTCTATGAGCATCATCAATAGTAGCGAAGTTAATCTCACCAACAAGAAGCTCTGGATTCGAAGAAGAAACGATCTGAGTCTTCTTTCCTTCTTTTACAAATTCGTTATCATAGAACTTTCCAAGAGAAGAGGCTCTAAAAACATCTAATTCACTTTCACTCCATTGCCTTTGCTCATCTAAGTAGGTTCTAAGAGGAGTTACATTGAAAAACTTTCCAGTTAAGTGAGTCTGACTCTTATCACGTTCAAGGTGACCATTTTCAATCTTCTCTCTATGAGTGTCATACGGTGAAACTAGAGAGAGTTGTTTCTTATGGGAGCGCATAATTGTTAGAACACCAACTTGAGAGGAGTTCTCCATAATTCTACGAACGAGATAGGCCATCCCAACAATGAGTGAACCAATTGGCACATAGTTTCTTACGACCCAATTCATCTTGGCCATTGCCGTAGAGAGTGCTTCATAAGTCATATGTAAACATTGGTGTTCAATAATAGGAATATCACTAAAGCGATCATCTCTTAAGGCCTCAGCAAAGCAGTGATCTGCAAAGTTATGAGATGCTAAACAAAGCTGAATATTCTTACTTGCCTCAAAGATTTTAACAATGAGTTGTCTAAAGTGTAGATCAGTTTCTTCTTTATTGAGAAACTCTGGAGCATCAAAACTATGGGCATCTGCTTCCACTGTTTCAGCATCCCAATAAGCACCTTTAACTAGTCTTATTGGCATAACGATGCCTCTTTCATTTGCAAGTTCAACGATTTCATTTAAATGTTCATGAGCATCTCTTAAATATGCCTGTAGAACAATACCTGTAGCACTATAGTCTTTAAGTTCTTCAGTTTCTAAAAGAACCCTCTTATATACTTTGAATACTATATCTCTATAGTCGTAGTGTTCAGCATCGATATTAATGAAGACATCTTCTTGCTTGGCAGCTAATAGAATTTTCTTCAGTCTAGGAGCAACGTGTTCATAAGTATACTCAGGTGCGTAAGGCTTAAAATCCGAACAAAGAGCAGAAACCTTTATAGAAACATGGGCCCTATTAATTCCAGCAGCATTTCTATCACCTTTTTTAACGTGTAATGAAAAACCTTTGATTAGTTTAATGACCTCATTGCAATAATGGTCAGCTTCTTTTTCCGAAACAACAAGCTCTCCTAACTGATCAAGAGTTACATCTCGACCTGTTTCAAAAAGAGACTTTAAGGCCTCTTGTGATGTTTCGATTGTTTCTCCAGCAATAAAGCGTTTGGCCATAAAGCGAACTTTAAAACGTACAATGCTTGCCAAAGACTTTGCCGGGAAGAATTTACAAATATAAAACGCCACTCGACACCAAATAAAAAGAGAAAGCGGCAGTGCTTTATTCTGACCTTTAAGTAGTAATCTTTTTGACTTCATCGAGTCATTGATCAGTCTTCGAATGGCCTCGAGCAGAATTCTCTTAACTTCGTGACCTTGAGTATCGTGGTCTAGTGAAGGAAGAATGGCTAAAAACTTTAATAAGTGAATTCTCAAAAGAGCATACTGGGCAGTAAGACCCAGACCCCAGTCAGAAACTTTTTCAAATAGCGAAGGCGAATATCCATTTAAATATATAAGAAGTTTATCAATCTTCTTAGCCGATTCACCTTCTAGATTTGCATAATACTCATCCTCCATTAAATCAGGAAGCTCAGAGCTCTTAGTAATGACTTGATACACAGAAGGAAAGCTTCTAGAAGAAAGTTCCGCAACTTTTTCTGTATGAGCTTTAAATAGATTTAAAGTATCAAGTTCTTCTTGATCTAAGTTCGTAAGCTTTTCAACTTCAGGAATTAAAAAGAGTTCATAATTTAGACGTGGGCTATAGAGGCGAACAATTTTATCTTCATAAAAGTACCCGACTAAATAAGGGGCACTTCTAAGAATCATCTGCTTTCGAAAATCCCCAAACTCGAGTTTAAAATGCTGACTAAGTTCATTGAGAACACTTTGTTCAACAACACCTTCATTAAGAATAGATTCATTATAATCACTATTGTAAATAACTTTCCAGCCATCTTTTAGCTCAGCAGTTGCCAATGATGGAACTAATGTAATTTTCATATTTCTGATCTCTTTCATTTAGTAATGAATATAAAAAGTTGAATTAAATTAATCGATTATATTTACCGTATTTATAGAAATTAGACTACTAGAAACTACCAAAGTGTAGGCTCATAAAGACGCATGGCACACAAAATAATTCTGTTTGATTTAACCCTGGTTTCGCTTACAATGCTTATATGACAAAAAAGAAAATTCTACTTATAGACGATGAAGAAAGATTATTAGATTTACTTGGAGACTTTGTTGAAGACATGGGACACGATGTGGAAATGCAGCCCAAATCGGCCCTAGCTCTTGAAGCCTTTCAAAATAATCCTAGCGCTTATAAGATGATTATTACCGATCATACAATGCCTGAACTCTCAGGGCTCGACCTCATAGCAAAGGTTAGACTCATTGATACAGACATCCCATGCGTTCTTACCAGCGGTGCTGCTCTTGATGAAATCGACGGCCTACTAGAGAGTGATTCAAATTTTCACTATTTAAAAAAACCTTATAAGAGAAGACATCTTCAAGAGCTCTTAGATAAATTTAACTTCTAAAATTGACACGCCGAGCTCTACTCATTACAATTATTTATAATGGTTAATGTAATCACTTCTGTGGCAATCTACATTTTAATTTTCACTTCTAGCTCATTTGCGCAGAGCTATGACATTAAAGACCTTGAGCAACTAGCTGACAGTAAGAATTATGAAGAATTTCTAGCTCACGCCAGAGATATCAGACCATCTAAAAGAGATAAGTATTGGAAAGACCTGGTTCAGTCCATGGCCATTGGTCAGGTGGATTTTTTAATTGATAAGAAAATCTATAATAAATCTCAGTTCGAGCTTATTGAAAAGATCTCCCTATGGCCAACCCTTAATAGTGATAGCTTTTTTCAAGTAAAAAGAAATAACTATGCACAGAAATACCTTAAAAGTTGTTTCGAGAAGGCGGCTAAATATTGTAAATCTCAACTCTTTAGCTTCTGGCACTCCAGTAATCAAAGACCAGAACTGGCCATGTCACTGGTGGAGTACTTGAAGCTCTACACTGACCATAAAGACTTCTGGGGATTTTATGAGAAAGTAACCAGAAGTGATCTTCAGGAATACTACTGTTCTAAGCCTCACTTAAAGAAAGCAGTTTTTTCTCACTTAAAAAATAACCTCATGGAAATTGAGGATAAGAAAGTTATTAATCGATTTATCAAGGCCAATATCGGCGCCACTTGCTGGTTTAGTATTGTCGATGATCTCAAGGGACTACTTTTTACAAATGCTCCTATAATGAGGGAGTTTGCCTATAAGATTCTTGATACCCAAGACGCTCTATCACAGGTAGAGAGAGATTCTTTTCACACTTTCTATTTGCTAGATAATCCAGTGAATGGAGACCTCTTTAATAGAGCATGGGCGACTGTGGAAACTTTAGGTCAAAACTATGGTAGAAGAATGAATGTTTATAAGTATCTACTCACTCTCGATCCTTTACCGGGAAATATTTTTGCCCACAGAGTAGGACTTAAGAGAGAGGCCGTAGCAGGGCTTTTTCATTCTAACTTCCCAGAGTATATAGATCACTACGCAAGAACTTGTGTAAATTTCTATAAAGGAATTGGAAACTACCCTACCGGTATTCCAACTCTTCACTGTAACGATCTTTTTAAAATAACCAAGGATAGGCCTTGGGTGAATCAAACTCTTAAAATTCAATTCTCTTCAATTAAGAAATAAAAAAGGCCATCAAAAGATGGCCAATTTTATACTTAAAATCTATTCGAAAATTAAGATAGGTGCTTTCCAACGATCCCAGCTAGTTCGAACATAGTGATTTCTTTCTTTCCGAAAACTTTCTTAAGTTTGTCGTCAGCAAGAATATTTCTCTTGTTCTTAGGGTTTTGAAGGTTGTGCTTCTTAATATAATCCCAAATTTTCTTAACTACTTCAGTTCTTGGAACTGCTTTAGCTCCAATTACAGCAGCAAGGTCAGCAGATGGAGTCATTGGCTTCATGAACGCTGCATTTGGCTTTCTTTTAGTTTTAGTTTTCTTTGCTGCTTTCTTAGCTACTTTCTTAGTTGCTTTCTTAGCTACTTTCTTAGTTGCTTTCTTAGCTACTTTCTTAGTTGCTTTCTTAGCTGCTTTCTTAGCTACTTTCTTAGTTGCTTTCTTAGCTGCTTTCTTAGCTACTTTCTTAGTTGCTTTCTTAGCTACTTTCTTAGTTGCTTTCTTAGCTGCTTTCTTAGCTACTTTCTTAGTTGCTTTCTTAGCTACTTTCTTAGTTGCTTTTTTAGCTACTTTCTTAGTTGCTTTCTTAGCAGTTTTCTTAGCTACTTTCTTAGTTGCTTTTTTAGCCACTTTCTTCTTTGCCATAACATCCTCCGAAATTGTGTTATTTGAAATTCTTTATTAATTTTATAATTATTAATAGTCTAATCGAAAGTTTACGAAAACACTTGAGTTTTTTTAAGTTTTTTTAATTTTTTTTTGAAAGGGAAAAAGTGTGGCCCCTATGAAAGTGAGGCCACTTTTGAAACTAAGAAATTACTTTTTGATTTTTTTGATCCACTCAACGACTTGTCCGTTCTCACCTAATCGACGATTAGACTTCTCATAGCCGTGACTCTCATTGAGGGAGTACATTCTAAAATTATCAATACTACAGTAGTGGACGATCTCTTTAACTTTATCTTTACGTGCTTGTACTTCAAAAAAGTCTTTAATTTTGTGAGAAAAACCACTTCCTTGATGAGAGATTTTTATCGATGTATTCTTTGAAAAGAGCGTTTTACCGTCTAATTTATAGAAAAGAGCAGCTATAATCTCTCCATTCTCTTCAACACCATACAATTCCCAACCATCTTTTACTTCTTTCATAATTTCATCATAATTCCAGTTAAACCCTGGTGAATCAGAAAAAGCATCAATGTTGTAATCATAGATTGTTTTAATATCTTTTGAATTATTGGCCTTAATAAACTTTAAACTCATAGCAATCCTTCGCTTTAGTTACTGCAAATCGAGAAATAGAGACTCTTTGCAAGTCTCTATTATATAATATTAAACGAATTTATTTCAAAGAGCTAATAAATGCCGCAAGATCAGCAATATCAGTACTAGAAAGATTCTTTATGAAAGGAAGCATTGTAGGGTTCTTTCTCTCTACACCTGCTTTAAATTGGTTGATTGAGCTAATAATATACCAATCATGTTGCCCGGCTATTTTAGGGGCCTTCATAGCTTCATTACCTTCACCATTTTGTCCATGGCACTGAACACACTTAGCGTATAAAGTCTTTCCACGAGCAGCATCTTGAGCAGCTACAGAAGTTGAAAGTAATGTTATGGCGACAACAAGTCCTAGAAGTTTTTTCATCTCTCTCCCAAATATATCTAAAATTGACGTAATACACTGAATATTAACGATCTTAGCGCTACTCGGCAACCAATTTTATAGTTTCACTATCAATAATGCGTCTCACAACAATTTCCAACTTAGAAAATATGTCTTTAGTTAGCAGCGAATGATCCATTTTAAGACCGTTACTCACGCCTCTAAGCTCTATGAATACTTTCTCATCAGTTAGGTGAACAAGGTGAATTTCATAATTTTCAGAGCTAATGACTTGATGAGTGTTCAGCTTAATAGCAAAGAAGTCCCCAAGTGCAGCTATTTTCTGCACATAACCAGACTCTCTGGAAATATTCCAGCCTTCAATCTCCTCAGAAATCTCATAATAGAAGAGCTCAGCTATAAGTCTATTGATAAATTCACTGATAAAAAGAGTAGGAAAACTCTCCATACACTCAATATGGTTCTCATCTCTTAGAAAGCTATCTAGCTCTCGAGCTGTGAAACTTTTAATTCTCTCTAGGTTCGAATTGTGTAAAAGCTTAGATATTCCAAAGAATATCGCAGATCTCGGGTCACTTAAATCTTGCTCAGAGAGTTGGTAATTGATCTTGGAGACACCATTTCGAGATAGAGTAGCGTAGAAATTTACCGGCAGCTCTTTTTGAAGAGTTAATTCAAAGTGAAGTTCTCCCTCATTTCCTATAAAGCTCTTATCTTGGGAGAATGTATGCATTCTTTTAGAATATTTCATCAAACTAACCTATAAAATTGTGTAACGTTAGTGAATATAGTGCATAAACTAGCTCTTGTGAAAGAAAATATCCCAGACTATCATTATCAAAATCCATTTATACCTAAGGCCATATGAATAAAGAACCTCTCATTGAAAGCTCAGACGTCTTACTTTTAGGGCCATGCTCTATTGTTAACCAGAAGCTTTTTAGCTCTTGCGTAGACACTATGCCTATTTTGGCAGTTGACGGTGGAGTAAAACACCTAAATACAAAAGAATGTATCTCAATTGGAGATGGTGATAGCTCTAATATTAAAATGGATATCAACTTTCCTACTAGAAAATCTCAAAGTGATCTTCAGCTTGCTCTAGAGCACCTATCTCCAAAGAATAAAGCTATTTATGCCTTCGGCTTTCTTGGTGAGAGACGAGATCATGAGTGGATCAACCTAGGGGAATTTACAAGACACACAATGCGCACAAAGTGCCAAGTGATTCTCGAAGGTAGAACTCTATTTCTACCCAAAGGAATCTACGAAATAGAAATAAAGGGTATTTTCAGTCTTATGTCACTCCATGAAAATCGAGTGTCCTTAAGTGGTCAATGCGAATACGGCAATGGTGAGACCTTTGAATTAGGTCCATTATCATCTCAAGGACTAAGTAATATTGGTCACGGAGTCGTGAGAATCGAAACACTCAGCGCGCTTATTGTTCATAGCGTGGAACAAGATCTAGCTTTAGCAAAGTATTTTCCTTAAGTAGTTCGTCATCCATAATTTGCAAACGATACTTACCTACTTTATAGCGCTCAAGTTGATTATCATAGAAAGGGCTAAATCTGTGAGCAGAATTACCTAATGGTAAAATTCCATAGGACTTACCAGGATTTGCAAAGTCAATAATTCGTCTTGTACTTGGCCCAGCTTTGACCGCATGTCCATCTTTACAGCCAACCATACGAAGATTATTAACCTCATTATAAGCACCACTGATCGGAGTCGGACCTATATTAAAAATAAGATCTAGCGGCCATGAGCGTCCAAACGCATGCCTAAATTCGACTTGATGAATAGCGCCCCACTTCCACTTCTTAATATTCTTGCCAAGTTGATCACTCAACTTGGAAATACTTTGTTGAAATGATTTAAAAATGATCTCTTTTTGAGACTCTACCTCACTAGTAGAAATATTATCCCACCACTTATTTTCGCTATCTCTCAGTATTCTTTGTAAGTAGAACCATCGGGCCGAGAGTGCGCAGTAGTCGAGCCGATCTTCTTGATCGAGTTCATCTAGAGAATTCATCGTAATATTAAAGAGTGTCTCATGATAAATCGAGGCCCCAACACTCGTTGCATGAGATAGCCCATCCCAACTTTTTAATTCTGAAAATGCTTGAGCTTCTAGTTTTGTAAATGTGGAACTTTCTAAGTTTTTAACTAATATCTCCAACATCCACTGGTTCTCAGAGTTTTTAATATTATTTTGCAACTCCATAAAAGCTTCGCTATCCCACTTATCTTTAGAGTGTAACTTGGAATAAAGAGTAATAAACCTATCTCTTGGTTGCCATAGCCCCGTAAACTCGGAACTCGCCTCTAGGGGCCGATTATTAGCAGAAATGACAATACCAGAGCTAGGATTTATACTGTGAGGCATTTTTTCAAATGGCATATAACCTACGTACTCTTCATCACCTGCTCCACTAAGAACGCTCATGCCATTTGTTCCTCTGGCCCTTTTTGGATAAAGGCCTAGATTTAGCCTGGCAATATTGTCATCAGAGTCTGCGTAAATAATATTTAATCCAGGAGAAGCTGCAAGTGAGGTTGCCTGTTTAAATTCTTCAAAGCTCTTTGCCTTATTCATTTTCCAAAAGCTCTCGAGAGGTCGGTTAAGAATATGATGAAAGCTCCACTTAAGAGCGATAGATTTAGTTTCAATAATCTCGTCAAGAAGAGGGCCATGCTCTGTCATTCTAATAGGAAGGTGATAATCGTCTTCGCCCTTAACCTTTATTTCTTCACTGAATCGACGAACATCAACTTTCTTTCCTTTGAATAAATACTGATTTCCCTGCTCGACAATCTCTTCTTTAAAGAAATCCATATCATCAAGATACGAAATAGTTATTCCCCAGCCTCTTTTTTCATTATGTGCCATCGCCGCAAAAGGTATACCTGGAATGAAGTGACCATAAGTTTCAAAAGGGTCAGATTCATCATCTACTTTTAAGTGTGCCTCAAACCAGATGCCAGGACTTGATAGAGTTACATGCGGGTCACTAGCTAAAATAGGTGCTCCAGACTTAGATCTTTTGGAGTTAACCGCCCAAGCGTTGGAGCCTTCAAGTCCATAGAAAATTGAAGATATATCTCTAAATCCATTGAAAATTGTCTGTAAATCCCCACTTGCCTTAGCTGTCATTGTAGAGTTGAGTGATGGATCTATCTGGAGATCTTGAAAAAGCTCTTTTGGAAGTTTGTCTTTTAATTGCTCCATCAAAAGATCATGACGAATAAAGGCGGCAAAGGCATAAGAGAAATATCCAATAATTGAATAAGAATCCAGCACATCAAACTCTCGAGGTGTGATATTAGCAACCACAAACTCAATCGGCATGGGACCATTTTTCACAAAGAAGTTCACTCCCTCAAAGAAGGCCGAAACTTCCACAAGCATGTCTTTATTAATAAGTCCTCTATCTAACTTCTCTTTAAAAACTCTTCTCACTCCAATAGTGCGAAAAGTCTTATCAATCTCTAGCCCTTTTTGCCCGATGACTTCACTTAAAGTTCCCGAACCTAATCGACGAAGTAGCTCCATCTGAAAAAGTCGCTCGGAGGCCACCACATATCCTAAGGCGCGATAGACATCTTTTCTAGATTTGGCCACGATATGAGGAATTCCTTCAACATCTCTTGTTACAGATACTTTTTGATCTAAGATCGGCATCTCTAAAGTTCCACTGCCATAGGGAACGGCCCTTTGATAGAGAAAGTAAATCCCTCCAATAAATAGAGAACTGACAATAAGTATGAGTGCAGTAGTGATTTTAATATATTTGTTCATATAGCGGCTTGCTCTTTTTTTCTTCGATAAATTCGATTAGTATTTAAGTATGATAAAACGATTCAATATAATAGATCAAATAAGAGGACTGGCCATAGTTTTAATGGTCATTTTTCATTTTGCCTATGACTTGGATCTTTTCAAGTTTGTAGATATCAATTTTTCAAAAGATATTTTCTGGTTTGAGTTACCAAGAGTTATCGTGTTTCTCTTTCTCTTGGCCATGGGCCTATCCATGCCACTAGTGCACTCTCCTAAAGTGAACTGGAAGAAATTTTGGCCTAGATGGATTAAGATCGCTATTGCGGCGGTCATAATATCTATCTACACCTACTTCGCATTTCCTAAGAATTGGATTTACTTTGGAACTCTTCACTGCATTGCAACGGCTTCACTCTTTGCAATACCATTTATGAAGATTCCAAGAATTTCAGCAGTTCTAGGAGTAATGCTTCTATGTGCCAAACTCTTTCTTGGATGGAATCTTCCTTGGTTTGAGATGGCCCACTCTAGCATGGATTACATCGCCCTCTTTCCATGGGTAGGCTGTGTCTTTATTGGTTTTGGGCTAAATTATTATAAGTTTCACGAACTTACTCTGTTTAACGGCCGCCCTACTAGATTTCTGGAATTCCTTGGGAAACACTCTTTATTGATATACCTTATCCACCAGCCAATTCTCTACTCGATTGTTTACTTAAGTTACTTATTTTTAAAGTAAATAGTTAATCGATGTCTAGCAATCTCAATTGCGACTCCGCCTCTTTCATGATAAAAATTGCGCTAAATTATTAATATATTAAAGGTTAAATATGTCTTTTGATTTACAAAAGAAATTAGGAAAAACAGAGCGCTTCTTTGGAGGCCTTAAATTTGCTGTTATCGTAATCTCCATCTTCTCTGTATTTATGATTATCGGAACATTCTTTGAAAGTTACTACGGTACTGATTTTGCCAATAGAGTAATCTACAAGAGATTTCCATTTATGTTCTTACAATTTGGAATGTTCATAAGTATTTTCTTTGCAATGCTCTTAAGACTGCCTCCTAAGAAGAGGCTATATGGATTCTACACTATTCACACTGGCCTCATTATGATTGCCTGTGGATCTTTTGTGACATGGTTTTCAGGAATTGATGGGCATTTAAATCTAGACCCTAACTCTCCAAATAGAAAAGTTGTTCTAAGTGATGATATCTTAAGAATCATTTATCACGACGAAGGAAAGACGGTTACTAGAAAACTTCCTTACACAGCATTTAGCACAACGATCAATGATAAGTATGAAGATATCGAGATAACGGACTTCTATCCATTTGCTCAAAAAGAAAGAACTTGGGCCACGGCTAGTAATCCTTATCCACTCAATGCCAATATTCACTCTTCTACCTATATTATTTCTAATCCAAATGTGTCCCAAGAGATTACTCTATCCCTTCACCCTGAAGCGACTGAGTTTGAGGCCTCTGTTACTCTAGGTCCACTTAATGTGACTTACCTTCCAAAAGATTTAGCGGGCTGCTTCGCTCTGGATAATAAGTCAGGCTATATTGTTTGGGATAGCAAGAAGAACGAATGTTACACGCCAGAACAAAGAAATATTGAAATTAAACAAACAAGCGAGAAGAATAAGTTCCTTGTTATTCGCGAAGAGGGAAAGCTCTATTCATTCTTCCCAGATTTTAATCCGTGGCCAATAGATAGTGATCTAGAAGTCATAAAAGATAGCCACTTAAGAATCTTTAGTAAGAAGCTCTTTCAAGATAAGCCAAACCTCTTTCTCTTTGGTAGAGAAATCGCCTACTACTCTGATGACAAGTGGACCGTTCAAAAATTTAAATCAGATAGTGACATACTTGAGCTACCTTGGATGGGATTTGAGCTGATCCTTAAAGATCACGAAGAGAATAAATTCCCAAGCTTTAAACCTGTAGCGGTTCGTCCAATTCAAAAAAATGGACAACTTATCAAAGGTCAAACTAAGGCCATCCAAATAAATGTACTCGGAAAGAAGTACTGGGTTCTAGATGATAAGCCAATAACTCTTAGAATAAAGGGAAAGAAAGTATCCTTTGTTTTAGACAAAGAAATTCTTACTCTTCCATTTGAATTTGTTCTTACGAAATTCAAAATGGATAAAGACCCTGGAACAAATAAGCCAGCAAGTTACGAATCTTTCGTAAGAATGTTTACTAGTGAAGGCCCAACTGATCATCATGTTTTTATGAATAACCCTCTAAAGCACGCCGGCTTTACATTCTACCAGGCCAGTTATTCTCAAGACCCAGAAACCGGAAGATATAGTTCTACTCTGAGTGTGAATGTAGACCAAGGAAGACCACTTAAATACCTTGGATCATTACTTCTCGTTCTTGGAGCGATGGGACACTACTTCCTCAATAAGAAGAAATCAAAGAAGTCTCCAGACGGAGACATAATTAAACTAGATACTAAAGCATAATTGCGAGATTTTATGAAATTACTAATACTACTTACATCTTTGTTACTATCTACTCATACGCTATCAGTAACCCAACTCTGTAGCGAAAAGCTTGAGTCCTTACCTATCCAACAAGACGGAAGGGTAAAGCCTTTATATGTTCACGCCAGTGAGATGCTTCGCTACTTAACGGGAAAAGCTAAAACAGAAAAGTATTCTGCTGTGATGGCGTTCTGTCTTCTTTCAAGTGAAGGTTTAGGAATTCCAAGTGATGTGAAATTAGAGGCCAAGATTGAACATGTTGATCTCAAGAAATTACTTGAAATTGGTCAGGCCCATTCAATATCTTTTGACAAGTTAGAGGATCAACTAACTCTACTTCGTTCAGAATGGAGAAAGGCCGAAGAACATAGTAGTTATAAGAAATCTATTGCAACTTTGCTAAATCAAACCAACCTTTATAAAGATATCAAAAGTGCTAACAACTGGTTGCTTCCGATTATAAACTCTAAAACTGATGTAGTCTGGGTACCGATTGGTTCTTACCTAACAGAAGATAAAGTGAAGCAAAGACAGAATGAGGAAAATCCATTCTTATCTGTGCTTTTAAGTGTTAAAGAAGAATACTCCACAAAAGTAAGCACAAAGTATTTAACAGAGCTCTCATTTGTAAAAATGAGGCTACCGAGCATGGCCCTACTATTTACATTCATCGCGCTTTTAACTCTTGTAGGATTTAAGAAGTTTAATATCGCACTGGCGTTTACTGTATTAACTGTTATTGCTCAAACTGCAATTCTCTACTTTAGAGTTACTATTTCAGGTAGAGCTCCAATAACAAATATGTACGAAACGGTTCTCTTTTCAGGATATGGCTCACTTGTTTTAGCAATGATTGTTGGTCACTTTAAAAATGAAAAACTCTATATCTTTGTTGGACTGGCCTATAACTTCTGTACACTCATGATGCTTAATTTTGCTAATGGAATGTTATCTAGCTCAATCTCCCCACTCGTTCCTGTACTAAGAGATAACTTTTGGCTATCAACTCACGTGACGACTATTATTCTATCCTACGGTGCACTCGCTCTTAGCTGGGTACTTGCTAATACTGTTTTAATTAAGAAAAAATTTGCAGTAATGAGTAAGCAAGATGAAAATTACTATAGTGAACTAATCTACACATGTTTAAAGTACGGAACGATTATGCTAGCAGCGGGAATTATTCTCGGTGGAGTGTGGGCCGATTACTCTTGGGGAAGATTTTGGGGTTGGGACCCTAAAGAAACTTGGTCACTCATTGTACTTTGTCTTTACATGGCCATACTTCACGGTAAGTACACGAACTGGATTCCTAATCATAGATTCTTCTTACTTGTTGCCGCGGCCTTTATGTCAGTAATGATGGCCTGGTTTGGTGTGAATTATATTTTGGCCTCTGGTCTTCACTCTTATGGATTCAGTGAAGGTGGAGCTCTTTTTCTAGGCTCATTCTTTGCGGTACAAACAGTACTTCTAATAATTACATATTCATCTTTTTCAATTAAAGGGCACAATTCCAATGCTTAATATTGCCAATATTTCAAAACTTCAAGGTGGTGAAACACTTTATTCAAAAGTTAACTTTCAAATCAATCCTGGTGAGAAAGTAGGACTTGTTGGCCCAAATGGTGCTGGTAAGTCTACTCTCTTTAGAATGATTATTGGTGAAGATAGACCTGATGAAGGTCAAATCTCTATTCCTGATAAACTAAGATTATCCTACTTTTCCCAAAATGTAGGAGAGATGAAAGGTAGAACGGCACTAGAAGAAGTTGTCGAAGGTGATGCCTCTATAGCCCAGATGAAGGTTAAACTTAGAGAGTTTGAAGAATTACTCTGTGACCCTGAACTTGATCCAGATGAGATGAATAAGATTCTCGACAGAATGGGCGAAGTTCAAACCAATTTTGAAAAAGTGGGTGGTTATGACCTTGAGACAAGGGCCGAAGAAATCTTAACAGGTCTTGGTATCCTTCCAGAAGATCATCACACAAAGGTTGAAGACTTTAGTGGTGGTTGGAAGATGAGAATTGCTCTAGCGAAGGTACTAGTAACAAATCCTGATCTTATCATTATGGATGAGCCTACCAACTATCTAGATATGGAAACAATCCTATGGCTTGAGAACTGGCTCCAGACTTTTAAGGGTGCAATTTTCATGACGACTCACGATAGAGACTTCATGAATAATGTATGTAAGAAGATAGTTGAAATCGCTAATAAGAAAATCACAACCTATACTGGAAACTACGACTTCTACATCAAAGAAAGTAAAATTAGACTTGATCAGCTAAAGTCTGAACATAAGAGACAACAGGATATGCTGGCCAAAGAAGAGGACTTTATTGCTAAGTTTAAAGCAAGAGCTTCTCATGCGGCCCAAGTTCAATCGAGAGTAAAGAAGCTAGAAAAGATTGATCGTATCGAACTTCCACCGGAAGAAGAAAATATGAGCTTCACTTTTCCTATTCCTCCAAGAGGAAGTGATGATGTTGTCATCATTAAAGATCTTGCAAAGAATTGGGTAAATACTAAAGGTGAAGATATGAATATCTTCTCTGGTCTTACTATGACTATCCATAGACAAGAGAAGATTGCTGTCGTTGGTGTAAATGGTGCAGGAAAGTCTACTCTTTTAAAATGTATTTGTGCTCAGACAGCGCCAACGAGTGGTGAAGTTAAACTAGGACCAAGTATAAATCTTGGATACTTTAGCCAGTTCTCACTGGATGTCCTTAAACCAGAACTCACAGTTCTTGAAGAACTTCAGTCTCACCTATCTCAAGCAACAGACGGATACCTAAGGAATCTTCTAGCAGCATTTCTCTTTAGAGGAGATGATGTTCATAAGAAAATTAAATATCTTTCAGGTGGAGAGAAGAGTCGTCTAATTCTAGCAGTTATCTTTTCAAAAAATAATAACCTACTCGTTCTTGATGAGCCTACAAACCATTTAGATATAGCTTCTAGAGAAGTTCTAATGGAGGCCTTAAAAACATTTGAAGGTACGGTTATTTTCGTATCCCATGATAGGCACTTTCTTCATGAGCTTACAGATAAAGTTATTGAAGTAGATAAAGGTGGAGTTAATCACTATCCAGGAAATTATCAGTACTACTTAGATAAGAAAAGTGGGGCCCTATAAGAGGGCCTGGCCATTATTTCAGATGAAGCTTGTTAGCTCTTTAGATTTAGCCGAAATTCAAGAAATGGTTATTAAAAATCGTCCCATGTTCCTTCATATTCGAATTGAGGAATCATAAAACTTGCATTAACTTTAAAACTTTTTATCTTATCAGAAAAACCGATTTCGAAGAATTCATAGTACTTAACATTGCCATTATCCAAATTCTTCCATAGAAGAATTTTATTCATATCTTCTTTCCATAGATTTATTTCAATAATGTCCTTCTTTCCTTTAGTTTTATTCTTATATCTAGCTACATAAAAATTCATATTCTCAAAGTCAAAATGCTTTATAATTTGTAATTTTCCATATTTCTTAATTAAGCTCTCTTTATATTCCTTAGCACCATATTTATTCATCCAGTCAAGATTAGATAGAGAAAAGTAACTCTCTAGTCCGTATCGCTGCTCAAAAGTCTCACCACTTACTTTAGGTTTAAAACGATCCCTTCGATTTTTTAAATATTCAGTAAACTTAGACTCAATATGCTTAGCAAGCTTTATTGGATCAACACCATAGTGATCCATTGTCCGTAGTGGTGGTCTGTGTAAATATTGAATACTCATTTTTTTAGCAGAAAAATAGGCAAATCCATCTCCAAGACGTATTTTAGCTAATTTAGTTTTTTCATCGTAATCTTCTAAAACTAGTGCTGTCATTAGTACCAAGTCT